>CAZNCQ010000102.1:0-21876 GCA_964571275.1 uncultured Myxococcales bacterium | reverse complement strand
TCGTCCACCGCGACATCAGCCCGCACAACATCCTCATCAGCGAGCAGGGCGAGGTCAAGCTGACCGATTTCGGCATCGCCAAGGCGATGAACAAGCGCGAGCAGACCGGGACCGGCGTGGTCAAGGGCAAGGTGTCGTTCATGTCGCCCGAGCAGGCGCTGGGCAAGCCGATCGACGCGCGCTCCGATCTGTTCTCGATGGGCACGGTGCTCTACCAGTTGATGACCGGCGTGCGGCCGTTCGAGGCGCCGACCGATCTCGAGATCTTGCTGCGCGTGCAAAAGGCCGAGTTCCGCGCGCCCGAAGAGGCTCGGCCCGACATGGAGCCCGAGCTGGCGCACATCATGATGCGCGCGATGCGGCTGGATCCGGCAGACCGCTATCCGGGTGCCGACGAGATGCTCGCCGACGTCGAGCGCGTCATGCGCACGGTCTTCCCGCCGGCCGGGCCGACCGAGCTGAAACGCTGGCTCGCGGATTTGCAACGCGAGGATGGCGTGCCGTCGATCGGCAAGGCGCCCGCGTTGTCGCACAGCACGCGCACCGGGACCGCCGAGCTCGAGGGCAAGGACGTCGAGCTGAGCGACTCCGAGGACGAGCCGGTCGACGTCGGCGAGGAGAACACGAAGCTGGCCGTGCTCGGAGCAGCCACCGATGGGCGACCGCGCCTCTCGCGCCACCGCCACGCCGGAGCGGAGTTGCCGTTGCCGGTGCCCGATGACGGCGAGGCGGCGCTGTCGGGACGGCACAGCGAGTCGGAGCTGGCGCTGCCAATCCCCGAGGTCGACGACGGCCCGCCGAAGCAGCGCTTCGGGCGCGGCAGCGGGCGCTGGCTCGGCTTGTTGCTGGTCGGCGGTGTGTTGCTGATCGTGGGCGCCGCGCTCGCGGGCAGCTACCTCGGATCACGCGCGGAGGGAGAGGTAACGGCCGGTCACGGCGCCGAAGGCCCGGCGGCGGAACCGGCGGCGCCACCGCCACCCGCGGCGCGACGCGCGACCGAGCCCGCACCGGCCGCAGCGGCCGCCACGAAGGAACCGGCGCCGGCCGCGCCCGCGCCCGTGCCGGCCGCAACGCCAGCCCCTGCGACGCTCACGCCTGCCGCAGCGCCAGCCCCCGCCGCAGCGGCCGCTCCATCGGCGAAGCCTGCGCCCGCGGCCGCCCCGTCATCCGCGGCGACAAACAAGAAGCCGCGCGACGTCGCCGCCGAATCGGGCCGCGCGATCATCGAGCTCAAGAACATGATGCAGCCGGATCCGTCGCAGCTGCCGCCGCCGCCGCCGCCCGCGCCGACGCCGCCGCCCGCAGCCGCAGCGCCGCCACCGCCGCCACCGCCGCCGCCGCCGCCACCAGCCGCCGCGACGAAGCCCGCCGAGACGCCGCCTCCGCCCGCACCCGCTCCGCCCGCGACGCCGTAGTCCGGTCCCCTCGCCCCGGCCGCCGGGGAGAGCATCAGGGAGGGGGTCCGGACCGCGAGGAGACAAGCTGCGCGACTTCCGCCGGTGTAGGCAGTGCCGCATCCGCGCGTTTTTGCGCGTCTTTGAGGTCCTTTCCGTTTCGGCTTCCCGCCGTGTCTATGGCGTTGAGAGACACGACGAAACAACCGAAGACGAAACAACCCAAAGGAGCCCTTCATGACACCGCGCGCTTCACGTCCCGTCCGGTTCGCTCGCATTCTTCCGTTGCTCGCCATCTGTTTGCCCGCGGTGGCGCTGCCGGCCTGCGGCCTGAAAGACGGCGACGACGGATTCCGCGAAGGCGTGCCCACCAGCGACGCGGTCTCGTTGAAGGTGCCGAGCGGCCAGGTCAGCGCGTCGAGCCAGCTGACCGGCGTCGACGGCACGGTCGGCACGAAGAGCGCGCTGCTCGGCCAGAAAGCCGATCTCTACGATACCACTGTCAAAGTCACCGACATCGTCAACGGCGGAACGCTCGCCGTGCTGACGCTGGTGCACACGATCGTCGAGTTCCCGCCCACCAGCGTCGGCGCCGACATGGCGGTCTGGGGACCGTACAGCGAGCCGCTGAAGGCGAACGCCTGGCGCCTGACGGTCACGCGCACCGCGCCGCACAGCTACGACTACGTCTTTGACGCCAAACCGAAGCTTGCGGCCGACTCGGCGTTCATTTCGATCCTGACCGGGCACCACAACGCAGTCGTCGGCGCGCACGGCCAGACTGTCGAGGGCCTGGGCGATGGCACGTTCACCGTGGACTGGGACGCGGAGTCGACCCTGCCCGACCACGACGCCCTGGTCGGCAAGGCCACCTTCACGTACGCGCGCCCGAGCTTCACCGACACGGCGACCATCGGCGTGGTGTTCACGGGCATCAAGGACGACCCCAGCGGCGAGATCTACAACGCCGTCTACCAGTGGGCGGCAACGCCGGGCAACGGGGGTGACTTCCAGTACGCGGCGCACCGCGACGCGCTCCCCGGCCCGGGCCCGACCGGCACGGCCAAGGAGCTGTTCACCATTCACAGCCGCTGGCTCGAGACCGGCGCCGGCCGCTCGGACGTGCAGATCAGCGGCGGCGACGCGCCGACGCCCGCTCCGACCGTCAACGAGTGCTGGGACATCAATTTCAACAGCACCTACAAGAACACCAGCTACGATCCGACCCAGACCTGGGGCCAGGAATCGAGCTGCGCGTTCACGCCGGCGGCATACTCGACGCTGAGCTGATGCCGAAGCCGACCCTGGAGGTCCTGCAAGGAGGCAGCGCCGCCGATTCACGGGCGGCGCTGCGCGATCTGTATTCGAAGTTCGGGGGCAGCGTCTTCGGGCGCTGCTCCTATCTGCTGAAGGATCGTTCGAAAGCGGAAGATGCCATGCAGGATGTGTTCGCCAAGGCGCTCACCCACCTCGCCGAGTTTCGCAGCGAAGCGTCGCCGCTGACCTGGTTGATGAAGATCGCCACGCACCATTGCCTGAACGTGCTGCGCGCCGAGCGCGCCCCCTGGCACCAGCGCTTCCGCCGCCAGGAGAAAGCGCGCAGCGAGGCGCACGGCGGACCGCAGCTCTTCGAGGATCGCGAGGCGGTGCGCCACTTGCTATCCCGCTGCGATCTCGAGACGCAGGCCGCCGCGGTTCATTATTTCGTCGATGAGATGACGCTGGAGGAGATCGCGAGCTTGCTCGGGCGCTCCGTGCCGACGATCCGGAAGCGCCTCGAGGGGTTCACGCGCCTCGGCCAACAGGAATACGGGGCTGCCCGCGAAAATGAGGAGGAGAACCGGTCATGACCACCGAGCCTCACGTCAAGGAGATGGCGCTGCGGCGCTTCTGGGCCGGCGAGCTCGCGGGCGCGGAGAAGCCGGCGATCGAGGCGCACACCGCCGCCTGCGCGCGGTGCCGCGCGCGGCTCAAGGAGATGAACGACGAGCAGCGGCGCTTCGAGCAGGAGATCTCGTTCGATCGCTTCGCCGCCGGCGTCGAGCGCGCCGCGCGCACGCCGCGCCGGGTGCCGGCCGCGCGCGGGCTATCGCCGTCGGGTCCGACCATGCGCTGGTTTTTTCCGCTGGCGAGCGTGGCTGCGGCGGTCGCGCTGACGTTCACGTTCGCGCCGCGCCTGCGCGACGGCGTGACGGTCGATCACGCTCTCGGCCGCATCAAGGGCGGCAGCGGCATCACCGTGCAGATCGCGCCGGCCGGCGGCGGACCGCAGCGCACGGCGGCCGTCGGCGCGTTCGAGACGCTGTCGCCGGGCGAGCGTATCCGCATCGGCTATCAGCCCGGCATGCACCAGTTCGTCACCGCGCTGTCGATCGACGACCAGGGCGAGATCACGCCGCTCTACCCCGAGGCGGGACGCAGCCTGCCGATCGGCCGCAGCAAGGGCCCGAGCGCGACGCGCTACCTGCCCGACAGCGTCGAGTTCACCGGCAAGGGGAGCGAACGGCTGATCGTGATCCTCAGCGACCAGGCGCTGGAGGTCCAGTCCGTCAAGCAAGCCGTGAGCGCGGCGTTCGAGGCCGCGCGACGCGATCTGACGCTTCTTCCGGCGCTCGACCTTCCCGGCGAACAATTCCACCGGACGTTCGTCAAGCCGTAAGCTCGCTCGGAAACCCGATCGCATGCATTGCCGTCGCCTCATCGCCGTCACGTTGCTGCTCGCCGCGGGCGCCACCCGCGCCGCGCACGCGGATGAGCTGCTCCGGCTGGCGGTGATCGCGGGCAACGACACCGGCGGCGGCGACACGCGGCCGTTGCTCTACGCGCGCGACGACGCCAAGAAGGTCTACGACATCCTGTGCCGGCTCGGCGGCGTGCGGCCCGAAGACGCGACGCTGATCCTCGACGGGACGGCGCACGACTTTCTCGCCGCGCTGGGCGAGATGGAGCGGCGCGCGCGCGACGCCACCCAGCACGGCGAGCACGTGGCGCTCCTGGTTTACTTCTCCGGCCACGCGAAGGACGGCTCGCTCCGTCTCGGCGACACGCAGCTTCCGCTCGAAGCGCTGAAGAACCGCCTGGCGCAGGCGCCCGCCGACGTGCGCATCGGCATCTTCGATTCCTGCCGCTCGGGAATGCTCACGCGCACCAAGGGTGCGCGCAAGGCGCCGGCGTTCGAGATCGAATCCAAGAGCGCGCGCGACGCCAAGGGGTTGGTGATCTTGACGTCGAGCGCCTCCGACGAGGATTCGCAGGAGTCGGACCTGATCGGCGGCAGCTACTTCTCGCACCACCTGGCGAGCGGCCTGCTGGGCAGCGCCGATCGCTCCGGCGACGGACGGGTCACCTTGTTCGAAGCCTACGCCTACGCCTACGATCGGACCGTCGCCGACACCGCGGAGAGCGCCGCCGGCGCGCAGCATCCGACCTTCAGCTACGATCTCGCCGGCAACGGCGACCTGGTGCTGACCGACGTCGGCGGGCGTCACGAGGGGCTCTACTTTCCGCGCGCGGCCCCGAGCGGTGTCTATTACCTCGTGGACACGCGAGGCTTCGTCGCCGCCGAGGTGGTCAAGAACGCCGACGCCGATCGGCGCATCGCGCTGGCGCCGGGCCGCTACCGCGTGAAGCGGCGCCTCGCGGATCGCCTGCGCGTCGGCGAGGTGGACATCTCGCGCGGGCAACTGGCCACGCTGGACGAAGCGCGGCTTCACGACGCGCCTTTTGCCGACGATCCGGTCAAGGGCGCGGGATTGAACCTGGCGGTCACCCGATGGTCGCTGGGCGTGGGCGGCACCTATCAATCGATCTTCGACGCACCCTCGCGCGAAAGCCTCTTTCCCGCGACCGGGATGCTGGGGCTCGAGGCGCAGCTGCACAACTTCTTCCGCCGCGACTGGATCTGGGCGTTCGATCTCGCGCTCGGCAGCGCCACGGGCACGGTCGATCTCTCGACCGGCGGGCAGATCCCGTTTCACTTCAGCGAGGTCGGCCTGGGCACGTCGATGCTGGTCGAGTGGCCGCACGCCCGGCTCACGCCGTTCGTGGGCGTGCGGCTCGCGCTGCTGCTGATGAGCCGCACCTTTGACGGTTCCACGCTGCCCGAGCAGCACTTCTCGACGCTGTCGCCGGGCATCGTGGGCGGGCTCAAGCTGCGCCTCTACGGCGACCTCGGCCTGGTCGTGCGCGGGCGCATCCACTACCTGCTTTACAACGTCGACGAAAACCGCTCCCTTGGCTACTGGGAGCTCGCGAGCGCGGTGAGCTATGACCTGTAGAAGAACGCTGTTTCCGCTGCTGTTGATGATCGTTGTCGGGCTGACCGGCCTCACAGGCGCGGGCTGCGGCAACTACTCCAACGAAGATCTCGAGTTCATGAGCGCGTTGCCGGAACAGTCGGATCTGTCGGCCGAGGTCCCCGTGCGCAGCGCCGTGGTGCTGGCCGACACGGCCGAGCTCTACCGCATGACTCGCAACGTGGTGGTCATCTTCAACGGCGTCGTCGATTCGTTCCTGTCGCTGATTGACGCGATTCGTGCCTATTCGCCGACGACCCGTCTCCCCGACGAACGGATCTGGGGACCGTTTCCCGCGCAGAACCAACCGGGTTGGGAGGTGCGCATGGTGATGATCCGCGAGGATCTCGCCACGTTCACCTACGAGGTCGACTTCCGGCCGATCGGCAGCGGCGATGATGCCTGGATCGAGGTCATTGGCGGCAGCTTCGCCGCAACCGGTGGGGTCCGCAGGGGCAGCGGCCACCTCGAGGTGACGACCGCGGCCGCGCGCGCCGCGGGCCTGGACCCCGGCCTCGGCTTCCTCGATTCGATGATCGCCGACTACGACAACCACGCGTCCCCGATCACCGTGAATCTGTCGTTCACGAACCTGCCCAATCCGCTGGCGCCCGACGATCCAACCCAGGGGACGTACGGCTTCTCGACCGACGCGAACGGAAACGGATCGCTGACTTTCAACTTCTCTGCCAACAGCATACCGGGACCGGTCGGAATCGACGTGTTTGAAGTCACCAGCAGTTGGTTGGGCTCGGGGGAAGGCCGTTCCGATTTGCAAGTGGTATCCGGCGATGCCGCGGGCGCACACGAGGCCCAGTGCTGGAACCGTCAGTTCCAGGCGGTCTACACCGACAAGCCTTGGTCACCGCTGGAGGATATCGGCACCCCGTCGGACTGCCCCGCGATTCCGTCGCTGTAACGCCCTCGTCGCTTGCCCGGGCGGGCCCCGTTTGGGGTATGCTAGGGTCTTCGGGATTCGGATCCGCGACCGCGGCCGCAACGCAGGAACCTGGAAGAACCCAAGAGAGCGAGAGGGCGCCCCTTGCCAGAGCATTTCAGACGAATCGACCCACGATACGAGCGCCAGCTCGAGGTCGAAATGCTCTTTGACGGTAAAAAGCAGGTCACGCGAACGCGAAACCTGTCGTTGGGCGGCCTTTATGTCGAGACGCCGTTTCCGATTCCGATTGGGACGACGGTCCAGCTTCGCTTTCAATTGCCGACGCAGCCCGAGCCGGTCGAGGTCAACGGCGACGTGCGCTGGGTCGTCAGCAAAGGGGCCAGCGACGAGATTGGGATGGGGATTCGCTTTCAAGGATTGAGGGCCCGCGACGTCTGGGCGCTCAATCGATTCTTCCAGACGATTGTCTAGGCTGATCCGGGCCGCGATTCTCCTCGCCGCCCTCGCGAGCGCGCCCGCCGCGCGAGCCGCCGAGGGTGAGGCCCGGCTGTTCGGCCTGGTCGACCTGTCGATGGCGACGGAGCGCGCGCCCGAAACGCTGAAGGGCGAGGTCGAGCGCTGGGCCAGGGACCGCGGGCTGGTCAAGCTGACCGACGCCGGTATGCAACGCGCGCTCAACGGCCCGACCGCGACCGAGCCGGTCATTGCGCACCTGGTCGGCGTCGCGCGCGCCAAGCAAGCGGCCGGCGATTGCGCCGGCGCCGTGGGGCTGGCGTATGAGACGGAGGACGCGGCGCTGGCCGGGCTCAGCGTCGACGACGAGCGCGAGCCGCTCAAGGTGCTCTACGCGTTGATGATCGCCTGCGAGCACCAGCTGGGCCACGCCGACCGGGCGCACGCCGCCGGCGTTCGATTGCGCACGCTGGTCTCGCTGCCGCCGTCGGACCTGTCGCGCGAGCTGTGGGAGACCTACGTCGCTCCGCCGACACCGGACGCAGGTGCCCCACCAAAGACCGCACCGGCCACCACGCCGGTGGAGCTGACCGTCGACAGCGACCCGCCCAACGCGCGCGTCGCGATCAACTTCCACGTCAACGGCGTCACGCCGCGTACGCTCGGGGTCGCGCCCGGCGTGGTCTACGTCGAGATCGAGAAGGCGGGATACAAGAAGGCCTTCCGCAAGCTCAACGTCGAGCAGGCGCCCGCGCGCGCCGTTTTCTCGCTGGTCGACCGCCGCTCCGACCGCGCCGCCCAGGTGGAGACCGCGGTCGCCAAGCTGCGCGGCAGCGACCCGACCACCCACCCGACGACACTGGCGCGGCTGGCCGAGCTGGCGCGCGTAGATGTGCTGGTCGCGATCGCGGTGCGCGCCGGCACGGTCAAGCTCTGGTGGTTCGACTCCGACCGCGGCGACCTCATCGGCGAGCCGATCGAGTCGCGCTTCGATCCGAAGACGGGAAAATTGTTTGGCAAGCTGAACGCGAAGCTCGCCGATCCGCCGGCCGAGTAGCCGCGCGCGACGGCCTCAGCGCAGGTTGTCGGGCAACAGCAGCGACGGCGCGCCGGTGTACGTCACCCACAGCTGGTGGGCCGCACGGGTCATCGCGACGTGCAGCAGCCGGCGCGCGTCGTCCGACACCGGGTAGGACGCCTCGTTGACGTCGAGCAGGATCACGATGTCGAACTCCAGTCCCTTGGTCTGGCGCACGTCGGTCACGTCGATGCCGGCCGTGAACGAGAAGTCCTGGTCGGCGACCAATCGCAGGTTCGGCACCTCGGCGCGGGTGAGGGCGTCGTAGTAGAGCCGCGCCTGCTCCGGGTGACGCGCGACCAGCGCCACCGACGCGGTCGGCTCGGCGCGAATCAGCTCTTTCAGCGCGTGCGACAGGAGCTCGCTCGCCTCACCCGCCGACGAGAAGCCGAACGCCTCGACAGGCGCGCCCGCGCGCGGAGCCACCGGGCGCACGTCTCCGCCCAGCGGGCCCAGCACATGCTCGGCGGCGTCGACGATCTCGCGCGTCGATCGGTAGCTCACGCGCAGCGGCTCGACGCGCTCGTGGGGGATGCCGAGGTCGTCGAGCAGCGCCGACCAGTTCGAGAAGCCGTGCTCGGGCGCGATGGCCTGCGCGGTGTCGCCGGCCATGGTCACCGAGCGCTGCGCGGTGGTCGTCTCCAGCAGCACGGCGAGCTCGACCGGCGAGAAGTCCTGCACCTCGTCGACCATCAGGTGCTCGTACGCGAGCGGCGCGCCGCCCTTGGCCGCCGGAAAGCGGCCGCGCTGCAGCTGGTAGATGCGCAACAGGAGCGCATCGTCTTCTGGATCCAGCGCGAACACCTCGTCGTCCTCCGACGAGCGCGCCGTGCGCAGGCGGTCGCGCTCGACGCACCAGCGGTGCACGTCGTCGAGCTGTCCCTCGGTGAACAGGGTGGGCGCGTGGCGCGCGAAGCCGGCGCCCAGCGCGCGGCGATCAGTGAGCAGCGCCGCCCATTCGCCGACGACGTCACGGGTGCGCGCCCGGAGCGAGCGTCCTGTGCCCTCGACGGCGTTGCGGGTGGCCGGGTCGAGGGTCGCGTCGCGCACCCACTGCGCCAGCGCCGTCATGCGCTCGTCGACCGGGCCGATGGTCTGCCCGGTCTTGGCCCAGGCGGCGAGCACATCGTCGGCGCCGGGCTTGCCGGCGAGCTCGCGCGTGAGCGCGGCCTCGCAGAAGCGCGCGAGCTCGGCCTGGCGATCGACCAGGATGCGCAGCATCGCGCCGTGCGCCTTGGCGCGCATCACCAGCGCCGGCGTCTCGTCGGTCAGCGGCGCCTGCAGCAGCGGGAAGGTCTGCTTGCGGATCGACTCGGCCCAGGCGGCGAAGGTCATCACCGGCACGCCGTCGACGTCCAGCGACGGCAGGACGCGCGAGACATAGGACGCGAGCGCGCGCTGGTAGACCACGACCAGCATGCGTTCGGCGCGGAACCGGCGCGGCTCGGCGAACGCCAGGTAGGCGATGCGGTGGAGGCCGATGGTGGTCTTGCCGCTGCCGGCCGAGCCCTGCACGGCGATCAGGCCCGACGACGGCTGCGTGATGAGCTCGAACTGGCGCGGATCGATCAGCGCCGCGATCGCCGGCAGGTGGCGATCCGGGCGGCGTGCCCCGGATTCGTCGATGCCAAGCTTGCCGCGCGTGGAGGCCGGCGCTCCAATCGGCGGACGCGCGGAGGCGCCCGCAGCCGGCGTCAGCGTCGCGGTCCCGTCTCGCGCCACGGACAGCTTGGCCTGGTGCACGGCGATCTCGCGCCACTGCCCGGTGCGCAGGTTGCGCGAGAACGTCCCCTGCGGCGCCGCGACCCGGCGCAGCTCGCCCTCGAGGATCGCGACCGTGCGGCGCGCGAGGATCTCGCCCTCGACCAGGCGATCGCCCAGGCGCTCCTCGTAGCCGTCACCCTCTTCGTAGCGATAGAACAGACGCGAGACCGGCGCATTTCGCCAGTCGACGATCTGCACGCCGCCGCCCGGCTCGACGAAGGTGCGCGGACCGATGAGCACGTCGCGCCGCTTGCCGTTCTCTTCCAGCCTCAGGTGTCCGAAGTAGGGTGACTTGCGATCGACCGGCGGGTTATCGCCCTTGCCACGCTGGCGCGACAGCGCCTCGATCCGGTGCATCTGCTCCAGGATCGACCCCTGGTCCTCGGGCTTGGCCTCGGCCAGCGCGTCGCGCAGCTCGATGAGCGCGCCAGCGTCGTCGACCTGGAGCCGCGATTTCTTCGGCCCCTCGTCGAGCTTGCGCAGGACCACCTGCAATAGAGACTCCTCCTCGGCGACGATCGGAGGAAGGTCGGGGTCAGTCTGGTGCGCCGCGCCGTCCGCGGACTCGGTCATTTGTTCCAAGCGACCGGTCAGCATAGTGGCGCACCCGCCCGCTGTCACGTCCGAAAGAATCGCCGCCCGGTGGCGGGTTTCCGGAGCATCAATCGGCGTCGCGCAGGTCGCTCTGCCAGGGCGACCGGGCGGTCTCGTCGCATAGCCAGAGAAACATCGCCCGCAGCTCGAGATACTCCTCGGTCATCACCTCGGCCAGCGCGCGCGGCATGGTGTCGATGGCCATGCCTTCCCACTCGAAACCGGGAACGCCGCGGGTCATCGCCACCAGGCCGCCCGACGTCAACTTGTCGCGACAGCGCCAGGTGCGTTCGATCGACATCCCGGCGGCGGGGCCGAAGTTGGCCGGCGGCGCGAGCTCGTCGGGCAGCACGACCCGAGCGAGGCCGCAGCTCCAGCACAGCCAGCAGAGCGCGGCCCAGTCACCGCGCGCGATCCGCTGCAGCGCTGGCACCGACTTGCCATCCAGCGCGAGCCGCTCGTCGATCGCGATCGTCTCGACCCCGAGCTCGTCGGATGCCTCGGCCGGGGCGGCGGCGGCGGTAGGCTCGCCGTCGGGGAGGAAGCTCTGCTCGAAGCTGGCGGTCTCGAGCGCGACTTCGCCGTCGGGCAGCAGCGCCGCGAGATCCGGCGGTAGCCAGGCGGCGCCCGAGCTGGCGCGGGCGTCGGCGCCCGCCTCGCGCAAACGCTGCGAAAGCGCCCGCCGCAGCACCACGAGGCGAGTGGCGTATTTCTGGACGACGGCACGGACCGACTCCAGTGGCTGCGCGGGCGCGTCTGGGTACTCCTCGAAGATCGTCTCGACGGCGACGCGCGCGGGCCAGAAATCGAAGGTCGGGAAGATCGCGCGCACGTATCCCTCCAGTTGCCCGCGCTGCTCGCCCCAGTCGGCGGGCAAGCGTTGCACATCGCGCGCCGCGCTCTCGGCCGCGCCCAGGTGCACGTTCACCAGCGAGCGGGTCACGTAGCAGGCGACGCGATCGGGATCGAGGAGCAACGCCGCGTCGACGATCTGCAGGGCCGCCCGATACGCGCCTTTGATGGACGCCGCGATCGCGCGGAGCAGCGCCGGCGCATCCCCACCGCGCACCAGCGCGTCGACCAGCGGCGCCAGTCGATCGCCCGCGCGTTCGATCATGCCGGTGGACAGCTCCGCGGCCGCCCGCGGCGCGCGCGGCCAGGTCGCCTGCGCCAGCAGATCGCGCAGCCCCCCGGTGTCGCCCGAGAGCGCAACACCGCGAGCCGCAGCCACGATGGCCTCGCCGACTCGTCGCTCGCGCCGGAGCGACCGCGCGAGCTCGACGAGCTGGCGCGCCTCCTCGGCCGGCGCCAACCCGACGGCGAGCGCCGCCAGCGCCGGCGACCCCGCCAGCGACTCTTCCTGCACGGCGAGGCCGAGATCGCGTTCGACGATCACGGCGCCGCTCGCATCGCGAAGCCGCCACACGCCGGTCGCGAGATCCCGATCGAACGCGCCTTCTTCGGTCGTCGCGCGCGTATCGACGAAGACGCCCGCCGGGATCGTGTCGTCGCGGAAGGGCCCTTGCTTCAGGCCGCGCTCGTAGCGCACGTCGAGGCACAGCACGCCGTCGGTCTCGCGATAGCGGCGCAGATATCCGTGGCGCACGTCGTTCTCGAGATCTTCCTCCTCGATCAGCACCCCTTCGCGCGACCAGCGGCGCCAATGGACCGGACGACCTTCACCGACGGCGTAGTCACCGACGAGCCAGCGCGACGAGGCTTCGTCGTAGCGCGCTTCGGCCGGAACCGAGGGCGGGCGGGGTGGATGGGGCGCACCGCTCTCCAGGATCTGCTGGCCCGCGCGGTCGTACCAGCGTCGCGCCATGAGCTGGCCGTGATGGAAATCGCTCTGCAGCTCCCATGCGTTGGGCGGCACGCAGCACGGCTGCAGCAACTCGGGCGTCGGCGCGTCGCTCGCGAACGAGCGCAATGTCCCCTGCATCTGCCCGTCGACGAACTCGCCCTCGCCCGCGACCTGTCCGTTGGGGTGATAGCGCAGGTACGTCCCCGCGCCCTTGCCGTCGACGAAGGTCACGACCTCGCGCAGGGTTCCATCGGGACGCCAGCTGCGGTGCAAGCCCTGCCTCTCGCCGGCAGCGTCGACGGGGCCGTAGCGCCATTCGTACGCGTCGGGGAACCAGGTGGCGTCGTCGGGGACTCCCGGGGGACGCGGGGAGGTGCCGCCCATGGGTCAAACATACCGCGCCGCGAGCGCCGCGACGACGCCCCCGCACCAGACGCCCCGATTGCGCCCCTTATGTAGCCATGATAAGAGCCGACTTCGTGCGCGGAACGGCTGTCGACGCGCGCGCCCGAAGAGTGGTTCGGTCGCTGGCGCTGAGCGTCGTGTTCGTCGCGTTGGGTTGTTCATCGGGTAAGTCGACTGGCGGCGCCGCCGCCGGCGGCGCGCCTGGCGCGGCCGGTATGACCGGAAGCGCCGGATCCGGCACCGGCGGCTCCAGTAGCGGCGGCGCAACCGGCGGCACGGGCGGGGGCACCGGCCAGGACGCGGGGCCGGATCGCGGCGCCACCGGCGGTGAGGCGGGCCGGCCGGCAACCGACGCGGGCTCAGCGGACGCCTCGCGTGACACCCGCGATGCGGGCTCCGGCGGATCCGACGGCGGCGCCACCGGCGGCTGCGCAACGCCCGGCCCCGGGAATCACTACGTCGACTCGGCGGCCGGCAACGATACCGCCGATGGGACGACGCCGGCGACCGCGTGGAAGTCACTGACGCCAGTGAACGCCACGACATTCCATCCCGGCGATCACATCTGCTTCAAGACCGGCAGCACCTTCACTGGCCAGCTCCATCCGCTGGGATCGGGCACGGCGACCGCGTCGATCGTGATCGACCAGTATGGCACCGGCGCGAAGCCGCGCTTCAACGCGGCCAACGGCGTGCTGGATACGTTTCTGCTGCTCAACCAGTCGTACTGGGAAGTGAACGACCTCGAGATCACCAACAACCAGAGCACGCCCGGTGACTACCGCGCCGTCGCGGTGCGCGGGCGCGACGCGGGCGTGCTGCACCACATCGCGATCCGCAATTGCTTCGTTCACGACGTGACCGGCATCGTGAACTGGATCGGCGGCAGCACCGCCGACAACATCCCGCCCTGGGTGACGTTCCAGACCGGCTGGGACGACTCGAAGCGGACGGGCGGCATCGTGTTCGAGGTTCAATCCGCGAACGGCACGCCGACCTGGTTCGACGACGTCACCATCGAGAACAACACGGTCCAGGACACGTCGTTCGGCGGCATCATCTTCAAGCAATTCGACGGCGGCTTCGGCTGGGGCATCCGCAACTCGCCCAACGACACGCACTTCATGCCGCACACCAACATCGTCATCCGCGGCAACTATCTCAGCCAGACCAACACGATCTACGGCTGCAACACGATCTACGTCACCGGGTCGCGCGGCGTGCTCATCGAGCGCAACGTCAGCCAGAACGCGGGCACCAGCGCGATCGAAGTCTACAACGCCGACGACTTCACCGTTCAACACAACGAGACGTTCGGCACGGTCAAGAAGGCCAACGGCGCCGACTTCAACGGCATCGACGCCGACCGCGCCACGACCAAGGCCGTCATTCAATACAACTACATTCATGACAACGGCGACGGCATCCTGCTGGCGCAATTCGCCTTCGGCGATTCGATCGTCCGCTACAACGTCATCATCAACAACAGCCGCTACAGCATCAATCTGCACTCCGACGCCGCGGCAACCAACCAGACGTACAACAACCTGCTGTTCGCGTCGGGCCTGAACGGCGCATCGCTGGTGAATTCGTCCGGCGGCACGGCGGCGCTGGTCGCGACGTACGTCTTGCGGAACAACATCCTGTTCACCACGCGCACGGGTGATGCCGCTGTCACCGCGGCCGGCATCTCGTACCTCAGCAATCTCTACAGCGGGTTGCCGGCCGCCGCGGGTGACACGTCGGCGAAGACCGGCGATCCGATGTTCATGAACAGCGCGAGCCATCCGAATGGTGGCGCCACGGGACCGGCGTTGACGGGCCTCGGCGGCTTCCAGCTGCGAACTGGCTCGCCCGCGATCAACGCGGGCATCGCGATCACGGGCAACGGCGGCGTCGACTTCTGGGGCAATACGCTGTACGTCGGGCAGCCGGACATCGGCCCCTACGAAGCGCCCTAACGCGGTCCTAACGCCGGCGGCTCGACATCGCGCGGTCGATCTCGCGCTGGCTCTCGCGCTTCTTCGAGTCCTCGCGCTTGTCCCACTGCTGCTTGCCGTGCACCAGCGCCAGCTCGGCCTTCACGCGCCCCTTTTTTTCGTACAGGCTCAGTGGAACCAGCGTGAAGCCCTTTTCGCGGATCTTTCCCGCGAGCCGATCGATCTCGCGGCGGTGCAGAAGCAACTTCCGTTTGCGCCGCGGGTCGTGGTTGCGCCCGTGCGCGAATGGGTAGACGCCGATGTCGACCTGGTGCAGCCAGGCCTCGCCGCGATCGATGTCGGCGAAGGCGTCGACCAGCGTCGCCTTGCCGGCGCGGATCGATTTGACCTCGGAGCCGGCAAGCACCACGCCGGCCTCGAGCGTCTCATCGACGTGATACTCGTGCCGCGCGCGCCGGTTGCGCGCGAGCACCTTCACCTCGTCCGAGCTCGCATTCGCGTTCTTGGTCGGCTTGTTGGCCACGGCGGGCGGTTACCCTACACCGCGCGCGCCAGCGCAACCACTCGGACGTCGACGGCTCCCGCCGCGCGCAGCACGCCGGCACATTCGTTCAGCGTGGCGCCGGTGGTGAAAACGTCGTCGAGCAGCAGCACGCGGCGGCCGCGCAGGCGGACCCGATCCGCGACCGCGAAGGCGCCCGCGACCTCTTGCAGGCGCGCGATCGGTCCCAGGTGGCCGAGCTCGCGCGTGTCGCGCGTGCGGCACAGCAGCGTTCGCTCGAGCACCGGAAGCCCCGCCGCCGGCGCACCACCTCCCACACGCAAGAGCCGGATTGCGCCGCGCGCCAGCTCGAGCGCCTGGTTGAAGCCGCGCCGGCGCAGCTTCCGTGGGTGCAGGGGGACCGGCACGATGGCGTCGCGGGCGCCGAACCCGCCGTTCGCCAACACCCGCGCCAACGGCTCGGCCAGCAGCCGCGCCAGCCGGCACGCCAGGTCGCGGCGCCCGCGGTGTTTCATGGCCACGATCGCATCAGCCAGCGCGGCACCGTACTCGCAGGCAACGCCCGCCTCGGTGAACGCGAACGGAACGCGCCGGCAGGGGCGGCAACGGCCGCGCAAGCGCTCGATCGGCGCGGTTGGCAACGCGCAACCCGGGCAGCCATCCGAGAGCGGCGTCACTGAAGGCGAGCATTCCGGACAGAACAGGAGGGAGTCGGAGATGTAGTCGTCGCAGCCCGCGCAGCGGGCCGGCCAGAGGAGCTGCCTCGCCTCGGCGAGCAACCGCGCGGGAAGCAACCCCAAACGGGGACTTAGGGTCATTTCCCGTTATCGCCGCGGCGAAGCTCCGAGTTGTGTGCGATCGACCGTGCGTGTGACCTCGGGTAGCCCCTGCAAATCGCCTGATGCGACCTGCGCAACGGCCCCCCGTTGCCTATCCGAAGCGCGACCTTAAGTTCTGGCTTCGCCTGTCCGATGCAGCGTGCCGAAGACATCGCTGCCCCGAACCTCCATCTCCAAGGAGCCCGAATGAATCCGCGTACGGTGACCACGATTGAAGGCGAAGACGCTTCCACCAGCGTGCACGAGACGACGCTGGACGAGCTCAGCCTGGATCGCCTCTTTTCGGAGATCGAGACGACGGCGGCGCCTCAGGTCTTCTTTCGTGATGGGCGTCCGACGTCGCTGGCGACGAGCGGCAACGCGCTGGCCGCCGCGCGCGAGGCGCTGCGCCATCAGACCACGCGCGGGATTCAGCTGCGCTACCAAGGCCGCGACGCCGAGCACTGGGACACGTTGACGCCCGAGTCGAGCGGCGCCGCGCGCCTCGTACGCCTGCGCTTCGCGGCCTGAGCCGGGTGCGGGCTCAGCGCGACGGCGGCTGATTCTTCGCGGCTCCCGACTCGGCCTGCGCAATCTGGTCGGCGGCGTGCCGGCAGTCGGCCGTCCGGATCGGCGCCGAACGGCTGCAATCGATGCACGCGCCCAGCGATGCGAGCGCGGCATCCAGCAGGTTCCACTCCGGGTCGAGTGGCCCGTCCTGACCGACGCAGATGCGCACGCGATCCCCCAGGTCGACCTTGATCTGGTGGTCGAGGTCGGTCATCGCCGGCGAGCCGCAACGCGGAGCCGCGTCCTTTTTCTTGCGCGGCGCCAACGCGCCCAACGCAAGCTCCCGAGCCTCCCGGATCCGCACGGCGACCGGCACCAGCGCCGCGTACGCGCATTCGGGCCGGGCCTGCGGCGCCGTCGGCTCCGTCGGAATCGGGGGGTGAACGAAGGGCTCCGCGTGGGCGCTGCTGGCCGGATTCATATTCGGCGGCGCAACCGGCGGAATCGCGCTCGCCGGCGGCTCACGATTCCGGCAGGCGGAGAACGCGATCGACAGCGCCGCCGCCGCCAGCCACGCGAGCGATCGAGTCGCCATGCGGCGCCGCGCGCGCCTTACTCCGGCGCGCTCAGGCCGCGCCGCAGGTAGGTCGGCTTGTCGAACTCGTTCTCTTCGACGCCCAGCTCGTCGGCTCCGCGCACCGGCGTGGGCGCGCTCATGCGTCGCGGCGGTTGAGCACCACCCGACACCGGCGGGCGAATGATCGGCCGCTCCGCCGGCGGCGTCCACTCCGCGGTCGGCAGCCCGCCATAGTTGATTGGCGACGAGGGCGACGACACCACGGGCGCCGGCGTGGCGGCGCTGTAGTCGCCTGCGACGTAGAAGTCGTCGAGGTTGTCGATGGGAATGCTCAGCGGCTCCGGGTTGCGCGGCGCCGCCGCCGCGAATCCGCGCGCGGTCGGGCCCGAGGACAGCGTCCCCGACTGCGCCCACGATACCGGCGGCACCGCCGGCGGTATCGCCGACGCGGTGGTCGGAATCGCCATGGTCGGCGCCGACCCGAACGTCGCCAGCGGCGGGGCCGCTTGCGGCGCCATCGGCAGCGCCATCTGGTCGTGGCCGCGGCGGGCCGGGAAGGCGCCGCGCGCCGGAACCGCGATTGACTCGGACTGCATGATCGGCCGGAAGCCGGTCGCGATCACGGTGATGCGGACCTCGTCGCCGGCGTGCGCGTCGATGACCGAGCCGAAGATGATGTTGGCTTCGGGATCGGCGGCCTCTTCGATCAGGCTGCAGGCCTCGTTCATCTCGGCCAGCGTCAGGTCGGAGCCGCCGGTGATGTTGATCAGAATGCCGGTCGCGCCGTTGATCGACACGTCCTCGAGCAGCGGCGAGCTGATCGCCTGCTGCGCCGCCTCGATGGCGCGCTTGTCGCCGGTGCCGCGCCCGGTGCCCATCAGCGCCTTGCCCATGCCGGTCATGATCGTGCGGACGTCGGCGAAGTCGACGTTGATGAGACCCGGTACGGTCACCAGATCGCTGATGCCGCGCACGGCGTTCAGGCAGACGTTGTCGACCATCGCGAACGCGTCCTTCAACGTCATCTTCAGGCCGGCGAGCGAGATCAGCCGATCGTTGGGAATCACGATCAGCGCGTCGACCGCCTTGGCCAGCTCGCCGATGCCGCCCGCGGCTTTCTTCTTGCGCTGCGAGCCCTCGAATGCGAACGGCTTGGTGACGACGCCGACGGTGAGCGCGCCCAGATCCCGCGCAACTTGCGCGATCACCGGCGCGGCTCCAGTGCCGGTGCCGCCGCCCATGCCGGCGGTGACGAAGACCATGTCGGCGCCGGCGAGCGCTTCGGCGACGCGCGACGCGTCCTCGAGCGCGGCGGCACGGCCGATCTCCGGGTTCGCACCCGCGCCCAACCCTTTGGTCAGGCTCTTTCCCAGGTGCACCTTGATGGCGGCCTGGTTCGCCTCCAGCACCTGGCAGTCGGTGTTGGCGACAATGAAATCGACTCCCTCTATCCCGCCCTCGATCATCGTGTTGATGGAGTTGCCACCGCCGCCGCCCACTCCGATGACCTTGATGACCGGGCGCCCAGGACTTGCTTCACCGTCGTCGAATTCAAGCATCGTGAAATCTCCCTTCTCTATCGATCCCACGACTTGAAAGACGACGCTAATTTTTTACATTTTCGACCCGCGGCCGTGTTCTTACCGGTGATCGCCGTTTTGCGGGCGGCGCGCCGGGGACCAGCGCAGAACGACCACGGTGCAATCGTCGCGGCGCTGGCCGCCGTGGCGGCGGTCGACCGCGGCCAGGATCTGGTGGCGCAGCACGGCGACCGGCACAGCCGAGTAGGTGCGAACCAGGCTCATGAGATGGGCGTCGGCCTCTTCCTGCGTCGGCCAGGCCTCGCTGACGCCGTCCGAGTAGGCGACCAGCGTGTCGCCCGGCCCCAGGACCTTGCTACCTTCCTCGAACTCCGCGGCCTCGAACAGCCCCAGGCCGGGTCCGCCCTCGTGCAGGCTGTCGCGCGTGCCGTTGGCGCGGACGAGCAGCGCGGGCGGGTGGCCGGCGCTGACGTAGATGAGCCGGCCGGTCTCCGGATCGAAGCGGCTCAAGAAGCAGGTCGCGAATCGATCGCCCGGCACGTTCTCATAGAACGTGCGGTTGATGCGCGACATCACGCGCGCGAGCAAGGCATCGTGCCAGTGCGCGTGCACCGCCGTGCGCAGCGACGTCATCAACATCGCGGCGCCCAGACCCTTTCCCGACGCATCGGCGACCGCGAGTGACAGCTGGCGCCCGTCCCACAGGTAATCGTGATAGTCGCCGCCGACCGCGTCGCAGGATCGGCTCTCGCCGTCGATCTCGCAGTCGGGAACGAACGGCGCCGACTTCGGCAGGATGCTGCGCTGGATCTCGGCCGCCATGCGCATCTCGCCCTCGAGGCGCTCCTTTTCGAAGTTGGCCTCGAGCAGCCGCGTGCCCTCGATCTTCGACGCCGCGATGTTCGACAGCGCGGTGAGGATCTCGAGATCGTCGCGCCCGAACGAGCGCAGCGCATTGCGCGTGTCGGCGTAGACCAGGCCGATCACCTCTTCGGTCATCCCCATCTTGGGCGCGAGCCAGAGCGGCGTGCACATCGCGGAACGCACGCCGGTCGCGACCAGGCTGTGGCGCGCCTTGTAGACGTCGTCATCGAGCACGTTGGGGATCAGCAGCGCGACGCGCTCCTCGACGACCCGGCGCCAGACCGCGCTGGAGATGCGCGTGATCGGATCGCCCTCGCGGCTGCGCGCGGCCACCACCTGCGGTGTGCCGCTGTCCGGCTCCAGCAGCACGATCGCGCCGCGTTCGACCGGCACCGCCTCGAAGACCACGTCGAGCACGCGCTCGAACAGCTCCGGCAGCGGGCGTCGCCCCAGCAGCGACGAGCTGGCGCGGCTGAGCAGCTGGAAGACGCGCGTCTGCCGCGGCAGATCGACGACCTCGACGACGCGGCTGGTGATACGCGAGCGGAGCTCGTCGATCTTGTAGGACTCGGCCCCGAGCAGCGCGACGTTGTCGCTGCTGGTCTCGGCGGTGCCGTCGGAGAAGACCAGCTTGCTCTCGCCGACGGCGATCAGGTCGCCGTTGTGCAAGCGGCGCTCGCCGACGACGCGCTCGCCGTTCAGGAAGGTGCCGTTGGTGCTACCGAGGTCGATGATGTAAAAGGCACCGCCGCGCGGCTCGATCTCGGCGTGCCGGCGCGAGAGCAGGTGGTCGGGCAGGAACACGTCGCTGTCCGAGCCGCGGCCGATGATCAGTCGGCCGCCCGAAACCGGAAGACGCCGGCGTTCTCCCGCAGCTGTCAAAAGCTCGATTTCCGGCATGCCGACCCCTCCGAACGACCCGTCCTTATACCACGGCGCTCGTGACGCTCGCTCTGCCCGCGCGCCGGAGGCATGAATACTGACGCCGAACGTAGTGACGCACACGGGTCGAGTCTAGAAGGTGTTCGACGGAAGGCGGTCAGACGACGGCTAAAACGCAGTCGCCAGGGTGCGTCGGAGGCGCGAGAAAAAGCCGGAGCGCTTGGCGGCGATCTCCGACGGGCGATCGGCGACTTGCCTGGCTACGCCGTATTGCACGAGACCGACCCCCGTCGAGAACGTGGGCGACTTCACGACCTCGGCGAGACCACCGACGCCTTTCGGCATTCCCCGACGCACCGGGATGCCCAGGATCTCCTCGGCCAGCTCCGTCATACCGGGTAGCCCCGTGGAGCCGCCCGTGATGACCGCGCCCGACGCCAGCATGTCCTCGCAGCCGAGGCGCACGATCTCCGCCTTCACGAACGAGAAGATCTCCTCGATGCGCGGCTGGATGATGTCGCGGCACAGGCTGTGGCGCGACAGGATGCGCGGCGCGCGCCCGCCCACCGACGGCACCTCCAGGGTCTCGTCCTCGTCGACCATGCGCGCCAGGGCGCAACCAGAGCGGATCTTGATCTTCTCGGCCTCGTGCGGGGGCGTACGCAGGCCGAAGGCGATGTCGCTGGTCAGCTGGTGACCGCCGATGGGGATGACGGTGGTGTGGGCGATGGCGCCCTCGGTGAAGATGGCGATGTCGGTGGTGCCGCCGCCGATGTCGACCAGCGCGACGCCCAGCCCCTTCTCGTCTTCTTCGAGCACCGCCTCGCCCGACGCCAGCGGCTCGAGCACGATGTCGAGCACTTCGAGATCGCAGCGCGTGCAGCACTTGATGATGTTCTGCGCGGCGGCGGCGGCGGCGGTGACGATGTGCACGCGCGCCTCGAGACGCACGCCGCACATGCCCAGCGGCTCGCGCACGCCGTCCTGCCCGTCGATCTTGTATTCTTGCGGGAGCACGTGGACGATGTGGCGGTCGACGGGCAGCGCGATCGCGCGCGCCAGCTCCAGCACCTTCTGCACGTCGGTGGCGCGGACCTCCTTGTCCTTGACCGCGACGGTGCCCGTCGAGTTCACGCCCTTGATGTGGCCGCCCGCGATGCCGACGTAAACCTGCGAGATCTCGCAACCGGACATGCTCTCGGCCTCGAGGATCGCCTGCTTGATCGACGCGACCGTCGAGTCGATGTTGACGATCACGCCTTTCTTGAGGCCGCGCGACGGATGGGTGCCGACGCCGATGATGTCGAGCCCATCTGGCCCCATCTCCCCGACCACCGCGGCGATCTTGGTCGTGCCGATATCGAGCCCCACGATGATGTCCGAGGATTTTCTGGCCATGGTCCTGGGTGATTCTCACCGCGTTCCGCGAAGGACCGAAATTTTTTGCTAAACGCGAGCTAGCGGGAGCTCTCACGATTCGTCACATTTCGGGATCGATGGGAGCGGGATCAAAGCGAGGCGGCGCTACGGAAGCTGTGCGGGTCCTGCCGCTGC
>CAZNCQ010000101.1:0-21902 GCA_964571275.1 uncultured Myxococcales bacterium | reverse complement strand
AAGCACGACATCGAGGGACTGTCCAAGGTCGTCCGCGATCGCCCCGACGTGCTCCTGTGCGTCGACGCGATCACCGCGATCGGCGTCTTCGACGTGCCGATGGATCGCTGGGCCCTCGATGTCGTGTGCCTCGGCTCGCAGAAGGCCTTGATGCTGCCGCCGGGGCTGGCGATGGTCGGCGTGTCGGAGAAAGCCTGGAGAGCCAACGAGCGCTCGAACCTGCCGCGCTTTTACCTGGACCTCGCGCGCGAGCGAAAGAGCCAGGAAAAAGGCGAGACCTGCTTCACGCCGGCGGTGACGTTGTTCGTCGGGTTGCAGGAATCGTTGCGCATGCTCAAGGAAGAGACGCTCGAGGGGATCTTCAACCGCCACGATCGGCTCGCGCGCGCCACGCGCACCGCGGCCGGCGGTCTGGGGCTGGAGCTGTTCGCGGCGACGCCGACCAACGCGGTGACCGCGATCCGCGTGCCGAGCGGCATCGACGGCTCGGCGGTCGTGCGGCAGATGCGCGTGCGCTACGGCATCACCATCGCGGGTGGACAGGATCACCTCAAGGGGAAGATCGTCCGCATCGCGCACATCGGCTACTACAGCGAGTTCGACATCATCACCGCGATCTCGGGCCTGGAGATGACGCTCTCGGATCTCGGTTACCGCATCAAGCCGGGGTCGGGGGTGGCCGCCGCGCAGGCGACGTTCTCCGAATCACGCAAGAGTTGATCCTGAAGTCGTTCATCGCCGTCGTTCATCTGGAGGAGAAGAGAAAATGTCCGATTCGATCCGAGTCCTGATTGCCGATGACATGTC
The DNA here is from genome assembly GCA_964571275.1 of uncultured Myxococcales bacterium. Taxonomy (GTDB): domain Bacteria; phylum Myxococcota_A; class Polyangia; order Fen-1088; family Fen-1088; genus DASRQZ01. Next base: position 21,095 of record CAZNCQ010000101.1, on the reverse strand, counting down.
CAAGCGCGCGGTCGAGATCCTGCAAAAAGCCGGGTTCACCGTCGACGTCAAGGTTGGGCTGAAACCCGAGGAGCTGGCGTCGATCATCGGCCAGTACCATGGCCTGGGGATCCGCTCGGCGACCAAGGTCACCGCGGCCATCCTCGAAAACCCCGGCTCGCTGAAGATCATCGGGCGCGCGGGTGTCGGCGTCGACAACATCGACGTGAAGGCGGCCGCCGCCAAGAACGTGCTGGTCATCAACACGCCGCAGGGCAACGCCGCCGCCGCGGCGGAGATGGCGATCGGCTTGATGTTCGCGCTCGCGCGCAAGATCCCGCAGGCCGCCGAGACCATGCGCCAGGGGATCTGGGAGAAGAAGAAGTTCATGGGCGTCGAGATCGCCGGCAAGACGCTGGGCGTGGTCGGCCTCGGCAACATCGGGCGCCAGGCCGCCGAGCGCGGCGTGGGCCTCAAGATGTCGGTCATCGGTTACGACCCGCTGGTGAAGTCGGAGACCGGGCTGCCGGCCGGCGTGAAGCTGGCGTCGCTCGACGACATCATCACGAAGTCGGACTTTGTCACGCTGCACGTGCCGCTGACGCCTGAAACGAAAGATTTGTTCAACGCGGCGACGTTCGCGCGCATGAAGAAGGGCTCGTACCTGATCAACTGCGCGCGCGGCGGCATCGTCAATGAAGAGGCGGTGCTCGAGGCGCTGAAGTCCGGACAGCTCGCGGGCGCGGCGCTCGACGTGTTCGGCAAGGAGCCGCCGGAGCCGGCGCCGCTGTTCGCGCACGAGAACCTGATCGCCAGCCCGCACCTGGGCGCGTCGACGCGCGAGGCTCAGGAAAAGGTCGCCATCGAGCTGGCCGAAGTGTTCGTCGGCTACCTCAAGGACGGCATCGTTCGCAACGCCGTGAAACCGTCCTGATTCGTGCCGAGCGATTCACCGACCTTGCGGCTGCCGACCGGGATGCGCGACTTCGCGCCCCGGGCGGCGGCGGAGCGGCGCCGCATCGCCGAGACCCTGCTCGGCGTGTTCGAGCGCTGGGGGTTCTCGCGCGTCATCACGCCGGCGTTCGAGTACGAAGACGTGCTGGCGCTGGGTCTCGGCACATCGGGGCGAGCGGCCGCGATCCGCTTCGTCGAGCCGAGCTCGGGCCAGGTGGTGGCGTTGCGCCCCGACATCACGCCGCAGATCGCGCGGCTCATCGCCACGCGCTTTCATGACGAGCCCGGCCCCGTGCGGCTTTGTTACGAGGGGACGGTCGTCCGGCTCGAGCGCGGCGCGCGCGGCCAGCGCGAGCTGATCCAGGCCGGCGTCGAGCTCGCGCGCGTCGCCGGGCCGCACGGCGATGCCGAGGTGATCGCGCTCGCGGCGGCGGCGCTCGCGGCGACCGGTCTCGCCTCGCCGACGATCGATCTCGGGCACCTGGGCCTCGCGCGTGAAGTGCTGGGCGCTCTGGAGCTGTCGCCCGAGGCCACGGAGGAGGTGCGCGGCCGCATCGCCAAGCGCGACGGCGCCGGGCTGGAATCGTTGCTGCGTGGCGCGCGCGGCTCGAAGGCGGCGGCGCGCTTCGCGGCGCTCTTGCCCGAGCTCTCGGGGCCGCCGTCGATCCTGCAAAAGGCGATCAAGCAGGCGCCGTCCGACGGCGTGCGCCGTGCGCTCGCCGACCTGGCGCGGATCGTCGCGGCCGTCGAGGAGCGCCAGATCCCGGCGCGGCTGCACATCGATCTCGGCGAAGTGCGCGGCTTCGACTACTACACCGGCCTGCGCTTCCAGGGTTATGCCGAAGGGGCAGGGCAGGCCGTGCTCGGCGGCGGCCGGTACGATGATCTGCTCGGCCGCTACGGGCGCCCGAGCCCCGCCGTGGGATTCGCCGTCGATGTCGAGGTCGCGGCTGCGGCGCTCGAGGCGGCGCACGCGAGCCAGGCGCAGGCGAACGGCGCCGCCGCGGGAGGCGGTTCGGGAAATGGCGGGCTCGCGACCAGCGGCGGCCCGGCGGGGGTTCTCATCGCGGGCCCCGCAAGCGCGGCGCTTCGTCATGCCGATGAGCTACGAGCCGCCGGCAAGCGGGTCGCGGTCGATCTGGTGGGTCTATCGCCCGCTGCCCTCGATTCGTACGCCCGGCGCTGGGGGTTCGCCGAAATTATCCGCGTGAAAAACCGCAAGCCAGACTCCGAAGCCAGGGCGAGGCGCGCGCGCAATGACGGCGTCGCCTGATCTCGACCGGACTCCTGCCGTGCCCGCGCGTGTAGGTAAAGTCGTTTGCGATATTTGCCGACGTTACGTGTCAGCTTCGTAAATCGCTGAAACGCCTTGCAAACCATCGTGCCGACGCTTGCGCCCGCAAGTCGGGACAAATATAATCGAAAGCCGTTTCGAGCCCGAGGCTCGTGGGCCGCGGAGTCAGCGACCGATGTCTGCGACCGAGCTAGGGTAAACGAGGGGTAAATGAAGATCGTTTGTGATTCCTGCGCGACGAAGTACTCAATCTCCGACGACAAGGTTCGGGGCAAGGTCTTCAAGATCCGCTGCAAGAAGTGCAGCCACATCATCGTGGTGCGTGGCACCAACGACGCCGCGGCCGCTCCCGCCGCCGCGGCGAGTGAGGCTGGCGGCTGGCACCTGGTCGTCGAAGGCGAACAGGTCGGCCCGCTCCCCGAAGCGGAGATTCGCGCGCGTCTCGGCCGCGGCGAGATCAACGGCGAGACGTATGTGTGGAAAGAGGGGCTCGCCGACTGGCTGAAGCTGTCGACGGTTCCCGAGTTCGCCGACACGGCCTCACCGGGCGCCCAGCCGACCGACGTCGCCGGCGGCCCCGGCGATCTGTTCACCGACAGCGCGCCGCTCGCCCGCGGTGACTCGGCTCAAGTCCAGGTCGACGAGGCGATGGTCGCGTCGTCGGCGCCGGCTCCCGCGCCCGCTCGCGGTGGTGGCGGCCTCTTCAGCGCGATCGACGCGGCCTCGGCCAGCGCGGCGGCGGTCAGCCCCGCGCGTGTGGGCCGCGCCAGCGCCGAGCACGACGACGGCTTCGGCGCCCCGATGGCGGCTCGCGGCGGTGGCGGCGGCGATCTCTTCGCGTCGCACGCGGCGGTGTCCAGCGCATCCACCGACGACGGGCGTCGCGCGCCGGCCGCGAACCACGACGGCGGTCGTGTCGAGAACCTGACGGCGCAGCGGCACGAGAACTCGGTGCTCTTCTCGCTGGCGAATCTTCAGCAGCTGGCGATGCCGTCGGCGGCGCCCAAGGCGTCGGCGCCGGTGTCCAATGGCAACGGATCGTCGGAGGGCTCGGGTCTGATCGACATCCGCGCGATGGCGGCGACCACGCTGGGCGCACCGAACGTCTCGGGCGGCGCGGGTGGAAGCAGCGGTCTCGGCGATGACCTGCCGACGTTCGGATCGTTCTCGGCGGCGGCCCCGGTGCTGCTGCCGATGCCGACGCAGAGCGGGCCGCCGAAGTGGATCTACGGCGTCATCGGCGGGATGGTGCTCCTGGTGCTCGGCATCGGCGTGATGGCGTACAAGATCCTCACGACCAAGCCGGTGACGGTGGTCGAGCAGGTTCCGGTACCCGCACCCGCTCCACCGCCCACGGCGGTCGCGGTGGCGCCCAAGCCGGCCGCTCCGGCCGCGGCGCCCGGCATTCCCGACGAGAACCTGCCGCCGCGCGAAGGCGCGCCGGGCACGGAGGGCGCGAAGGCCGTGGGCGACGGCACCAAGCACGAGAAGGGCGGCGGCAAGGAGAAGAAGGGCGGCAAGGGGGGTGGCAAGGACAAGAAGGGCGCAGCGTCCGCGGAAGGCGGCGGCAAGGCCGCGGCGACGGTAACCGCACCGGCACCCGAGCCCGAGAAGAAGGGGCCGGCGAAGGGATCGCTCGACGATCTGCTCGAGAACGCGCTGCAGGGCAAGAAGCCCCGACGGGCGGCGCCGTCGTCCGACGACGACGCCCCCGCGCCGCGCCGAGCGGCGCCGGCGGCGCCTGCCGAGGCGGCGGGGCCGCTCTCATCGCGCGCGATCGTGGCCGGTATGAATGGGATCAAGCCCAAGATCAATGACTGCTACAACCAGTTCAAGGTCCCGGGCATGGCGATGGTCTCCGTGGTGATCGCGAAGAGCGGCAAGGTCTCGTCGGCCACGGTCAGCGGCAAGTTCGCAGGGACGCCGACCGGCACGTGCGTCGAGAAGGCGGTGAAGACCGCGAGCTTCCCGCCGTCGGACGGCTTGACGACGCCGTACCCGTTCCAGCTGAGGTAGCGCGCCGGCCGCGCGGCTAGCCATGTCGCCGCCGGATGATATCGACGACTTCGCGGGGCTTCGGCCGGCGTTCAACGACGCCGGCGGGCGTCGCCGGGTGTCGACCGCGCTTGGCGCCGCTCTTGGGGCGCGGGGTCTGGACGTGCTGATGCCCCTGTCCGAAGAGGCCTTCGACGGGGCATGCGCGCCGGTGGCGCCGGCGTTGCGCTTGCGCGGCCTCCTCGGTGAAGGAGCGCCGGGCGCCGGCGATCCCGTCGGCGCGATCATCGTCGCCAGCGGCGGGCGCGCGCTCTTCCAGCGCTTTCGTGCCGCTCCCGAGGCGGCCGACGGCGCGCGCAACCCGCTCGATCGTTTCACGCGCGCAGCGGTCGACGCCGCCGCCGTCGAGACGCTGGGTGCCGCCGGTGTCGCGTATCGGACCTACTTTCCGTTCACCGAGAGCGTTCCGGCGCTGCCGTTCCAGCGCCTGGGCCGCGCGGCGGGCCTGGGCGGACCGGGACCGCTGGGCTTGCAGATTCATCCCGAGCTCGGTCCCTGGTGGGCCTATCGCGCGCTCATCGCCCTCGCGGGCGACTGGAGCGACGTCGTGCCCGCGACGCGGCTCGGCGACGGGTGCGCGGGCTGCCCCGCGCCGTGCGTGGCGGCGTGCCCGGCGGGCGCCGTCCGCCTCACCGGTTTCTCCGTCGCCGACTGCCACGCGCGCCGGCGCACGGCGCCCGCCTGCCACCTCTCCTGCGACGCGCGCCTTCGCTGTATCCGCGGCGTCGAACATCGGTACGCCGAAGAGCAGCTCGCCTTTCACATGGCAGCGTCGATGCCCGCGGCTCGCCCGTGATACTCTCGGCCTCTCATGGCCACGAGCGTGAACGCGCACATCACCGGCACGGTGTGGAAGATCGAAGTCAAGGTCGGCGACACCGTCACCGAGGGACAGACCGTCGTGATCCTCGAGTCGATGAAGATGGAGATGCCGGTCGAGTCGCCCGCCGAAGGCAAGGTCACCGCGATCCTGATCAAGGAAGGCCAGTCGGTGGAAGAGGGCGCTCCCCTCGTCGAGCTCGGCTAGGCCTCGGGCTCGGCCGTCCCGCCACGGCTAACGCGGCGGCGGTCCCCAGGTCGGCGGCTTCGGCAGCTGGCTGAGATCGCCGTCGTCGGGCTTCGGCTCGGGCTTCGAGTCGGGCTTACTGTCTTTGGGCGGCGCCTCGCCAGCGACCGGCGGCTTGGGCGCGGGCGGCGGGCCGCGCTCGTCGCCGACCTTGGCGGCCAGCTGCTCGAGCAAGGTCGATTCGTAGCGGCGCGGCAGGTCGTTGATCGTGCAGGTGATCTGCGTCGCCACGCGCCCGTCGTCGTCGGTGGTCTTCACCATCTCCAGCGCCGCGCGGTAGGTGCGCTTGTTCTCGGGCAGATCGAAGAGGACGTAGCCCGCGGGCTGGTCCTTCTCGCGCACGCGATAGTTGCGGTCGACGCGAAGGAAACGGATCGCCGCCGGCCAGACCTCGGCGCTCGCGTACGGCACGACGATCGAGCTGCGCGCGAGCGCCGGCGCCGCCGCGATCGCCATCAGCGTCAGCGCGGTGGCAGCCCGCGGCGCGATCGCGCCCCCGCCGCCGCCGCGGCTCATACCGCCTCGACCCCCGGCGACGGCGCTTCGGCGGCCTGGGCGGCGCGGCTCGACTCGCGCACGGCTTCGGCGAGCGACGCGTGGCGTCCCGCCGTCCCCGAGATCGCCAGCAGCGATCCGAGCCCGATCGCCACGTACCAGACGGTCTGAATACCGTGCAGGACGATCGCGTACGCCATGCCCTTGGAGTTGACGGTCGCGAGCGGCAGATAGGCCGCGAGCCCGAGCTTGATCGCCGCGTGGAACTGGCCCACGAGCCCCGGCGAGTTGGGCAGCGTCAGCACCACGCCAGTGAACGCCATCGTGGTGAACGCAGCGGAGAGCGAGATCGGCAGGCCCATCTGCCGCGCCAGGATCCACATGCCGAAGCCGTTCGCGCCCCAGTACAGGATCGACTGCACGAGAAAAATGGTGAAGTTGCGGCGGTCGCGCATGACCGTGAAGCCGGAGATCAGCGAGCGCAGCCGATCGCCCAGCCGCTCGGCGCGCGCGGGCGCGAACCGGCGCAGCAACGAGAACCGCAGCACGAGATCGATCGTCGGCTCGGTCCAGGCCTGCGCGACGGCCAGGAACGTGGTCAGGCCGACGAACCCGATCAGCGACAGCCAGGCGCCGAAGCGCAGCTCGGGCGAGAAGACGTCGGGCGACGACAGCAGGTAAGAGCCGAAGAACAAGATCGAGATCAGGAGGCCGTCGACGATGCGCTCGACGGCGACGGTGCCGACGGCGGCGCTCATGCGGATGCGTCCCTCGCGGGTCACGAAGTACGGGCGCACGAACTCGCCCAGCCGGATCGGCAGCGCCAGGATCGCCATGAAGCCGACCGCCGATACGGGCAGCAGCCGGCGCATCGGTAGCTCGGCGCCCAGTGGCCGCAGCAAGAAGTTCCAGCGCCAGCTGCGGAAGAAGTGCGTGATCGCCAGCGTGCCGAGATAGAGCAGCACGCCGTCGAGCGGGAGCGCCTGGATGTCGGCGAGGACCTCGTGGCGGTTCATGCCGTGGATCGCGTAGAAGACGCACACCACGCCGACGAGCAGGGAGGCGAGGAGCTTGAACAGCAAATTGGGCTTCAAGTTGGTTTCCTTGCGCGGGCGCCGGGGGCGGCGTTCATGCGGCGGGCGGCTCCGGCAACTCACCCGAGAGAATACGGCGGGGATTTTCGTCGAGCAGCTGGTCGAGCACCGCCGCGCCGCGCTGCTTGCGGATCCACGCCATACCACTGGCGATCGAGCCCTGGTCCTCGGGGCTGTGCGCATCGGAGGCGGCGGCATGCACCAGTCCATCGAGCACCAGCCGCCGCGCGGTCTTCATCTCGATGCGCCCGTGCGCGCCGTCGAGAGCGCCGAGATCCACGAGCAGCGCCGCTGACCGTCCGATCCGCTCGGCGGTGGCGAGCTCGCCCTGGATGGCGACGTAACGCTCGGGGTGTGCCATGACCGGCAGCTGCCCACGCACGCGCATCTGGAAGAGCTCGTTCTCGATGCCGGACGGCATCAGCTGCGGGTTCACCTCGAACAGGAACGCGGGCCCGCCGTCATAGCTCGGCTGCTTGCCCTGCCGCAGGCGATCGTGAAACACGTCGTCCCAGAAGTTCTCCGCGCCGAGGCCCATCTTCAGCTCCGTCCCTTCGGCGCGGGCCAGCGCCTGCGCCTGGTGCCGGACCTGACGAAAAGCTTCGTCGATGTCGGTGCGCGTGGGCAAGAACATACCGGCGCGCTGGTGAGGCGTGGCGTAGAGATCCGAGAATCCCAGCGCGGTCAGCGCTTGCACCATCCGGAGGGCGGTTTCAAGGTCGCCGGCGCCGTCATCGAGGCCGGGGAGGAAATGGCTGTGGAGATCGACCCAATGGCCCATAGGTTCGCGGCGCCAGCACCATAGCTTGTTCGGTCGGGGGGCGCCAGACCGGGGGATCTGAGGGGGGGAGACCCCAGGGGGTCACCGGATGGCAGTGAGGCCAAAATCCAATACTTCCATTGTCTTACCTTTGCTCGTTTGTGTAATAGTTCTCTGGAACACAGTTTGCTCTTTCGCTGGATTCCAAAAAAGAGGAGCAGTTCCATCCATGAGCGAGAAAGTGATCCTTCCGAACTTCGATCTTCCCCGTGACAGCACGCGCGTCGCGATGCGCGCCCTGTGGGTCATGGGCGGCGTTGTGGTCCTGGCGACGTTGGTGCTGGGCCTGGCCATGTGGCACCACCGCTCGCTGGAGATCGCCACGGCCGAGCAGGCCGCCGCCAAGGCAGAGGCGGCTCGGCGCGCGGCGATGGCGCCTCCGCCGGCGCCGAAGGTCGTCGAGACGGCGCCCAGGGTTGTCGAGCGGCCGGGAAGCGCGACCACGCTCGCGAATGTGGCTCCTGGCTCGGCGTCGGACGCGGCTCCGGCTGCGGCTGGCGATAACGCGCGTCCGGCGACATCGGCGCGCCGCCACAGCTCAAAGGCCGGCCGGTCCCACATGCGCGGCACGGCTCTGCTGGACAAGATCGAGGGCAAGAAGTCGGCAGGCGCCAAAGCCGCGGTCAAGACCACCAGGGCCGACGGCCGCAAGCCAAAGTCCGACGACGACTTCATCGACAGCCTGCTGAAGAAGTAGGCGGCGCCAGCCCCGCGCGGGTGGGAGAGTCGCGTCGCCTGTCGCACGTTCGCAGTTCGGGCGCTCGGACGACGACGGACGCGCCCGTGCGGTGGCGATCGGATGTCCGATCGGCCTTCGCCGACGCGTTGAACTATTCCCCTTGTCGTGGTACTTGATCAGACTCGAATCGGAGTCGGTCGGCGCGATCATTCCGAGGCGCAGAGGAGAAGGATTCGATGTCGGAGCGTCGTGAGAATTCAGTTCTGTTTTCGCTGAAAGAGCTTCGGCGGATCGAAGACGATCGCGTCAAGCGGGAGGAAGACGAGGCCAAAGCGAAGGCCGAGGCTGAGTTGCGCGCGAAAGAGGCGGCCGTGCGCCTCGCGCGCGAGGAAGAAGAGCAGCGCCGTCGCGCTGAAGAAGACCGGCTGCGCCGCATCGAGGACGAGAAGGAAGCCAAGCTGCGCGAGGAGCAGATGCGGCTGCAGGAGGCGGAGCGCCGCCACCGCGTCGAGGGCGAGCTGCGCTTGCAGGAAGAGCGCATGCGGCTGGAGATGCAGTCGCGCAAGACCAACTCGCCTGTGAAGGCAGTGGTCAGCGTGGCCGCCGTGCTGGTGGTCATCGCGGGCGGGCTTGGCTACCGCATGTATTCGCAGCATCAATCCGTGCTGGCGGCGCTCAACGTGGAGAAGGAGCGCGCCGCCGCCGAGAACAAGGCGTTGCAGCTCGAATCCGAGAAGAGGCTGGCTGCCATCCAGAAGGAGATGGAAGCGAAGCTCGCCGCCGTTCAGAACGAGGACGAGCGCGCGCGCATCCGCGCCGAAGCAGCGGCGGCGCGAGCGCAGGTCGAGGCCCGTCAAGAGGCGGCCAAGCACGGGCACAAGGTGGCCGGCGGCAAATCCGATACGCCCGCCACGCCGGCCCCGTACAAGAGGATCGAGAAGAAGGCCGTCGTCGACGACCCGCTCGCTGGCATCAAGTTCTAGCGTCCGCTCACAGTCGCAGGCTCGTGAGCGACGTCAGCAGCTCGGTGAGCGTGACCTGCACGCGCGCGAAGCCGACGGGACGGATGGCGTAGGTCGTCTCGTCCATGTAAAGGTCGCGCGACAGCTCGATCTGGATCGCGTGGATGCCCGCGGCGGGCTGGCCGTGGTGGGTCGTGATGAAGCCACCCTTGTACGGGTCGTTGAACGCCACGGTGTAGCCGCGCGCTTGGAAGTGCTCGCCCACGTGGCGCGAGAGCGCCGGCGCGCAGCTGCTGCCGTCGCGATCGCCGGGTACGACATCGGCGCGCCGGCGGCCAGGGTCCTTGTGACCCTGTTTGCCCATCGAAGGCATCGAATGCCCGTCGACGAGGATCGCGTAGCCGAACCGCGCGCGCGCCCGTTCCAGGGCCGCCGCGATCGCACCGTGATAGGCGGCGTGGATCGCGGCGCGCGCATGCCACTCGTCCTGCGTCAGCGGCCGCTTCAGCGCCGCCGTGCCGTTGGTCGTCACCGCCCAGATGAAGCCGCGCCCGTCGGTGTTGCGCGGCGTCGGGTGGCTCGGCACCGCGCTCGTCGATACGTCGTCGGGGTTGCGGTTCAGGTCGCAGATGAACCGCGACAGGCGCGCGGCGATGCACGCCGCCGGTCCGCCGTGCTCGCCGATCCGGTACAGGCGATCGACATGAAGGTCGGCGTCGCAACGCACATCGAGCGCCGGTGACAGCGGCGCGTCGAAGCCGGCGATGTCGATGCCCGCGTGGGGCACGCTGACCACCACCGGGCTGGGGGCGGGCGTCGGCAAGATCGCGAAGGACTGAGCTCTCGAGCCCGGAGGCCCGGAGTCCGTGTGATCGTCGGTGGCGTTGGTCATGGTGCGTCCCCTCTTAGTTACCACGCCATCCGATACCCGACGTCCCCAACGAAACCGACGCTATTGCCCTGGATGTCGTCCCCCTGCGATGTGCGCCCGAGATCGATCCAGACGTAGTGCGCGCCCACGACCAGCTCGCCGGGGCCCAGCGGGAAGGCCACGTTCGCGCGTGCCTCGGCGGCCAGCGCGCGCGCCGTCGAGTGGCTCTCGGGCCAGCTGCGGTCGCCGGCGTTCAGGCTCACGTGCGCGAGCGAGAAACCGACGCCGCCCCCGACGGTCAGATCGACCCCCAGCGGCACCGGCAGCCGGTATTGCACGATGGCCAGGGTCGGCACCTGTCCGATCTCGATCATGGTGTCGGACAGCGCCTTGTTGGTAGAGGTGGTCGTGAGATCGTTGTGCAGGATTCCCACCATCACGCCGACCGCCCAGGCGTCGGCGCGGCCCGGCAGCGCGCGCAGCGCTTCGAAGAACGCGATCGGTCCCGCCATGCCGCCGAAGTTGGTGAACAGTCCCAGGCGCGCCGAGAGCGTCAGCCGCGCGCGCGGCGGCTGCACCTGGACGACGGTGGTCGCGCTCAGCGACGGGTCGCCCTTGACGACGAGCACCTCCGCCCGCGTTGCCTGCGTCCGATTGGGCGTGAAGTCGGTGACGTAGCTGCCGATCTGGTGTTGGCGCTGTGGCCCGACGCGTCCGCCCGCCGCCTGCCAGGTCAGCGGCGGCACGATCGCCGGCCTGCCGGTCTTGTCGAACGCGTCGACGCGCACCTCCACCGATTGCTTGCCGTCGCCGACGATCGCAGGCGACGACACTGACGCCGCCAGGCGCACCGCGGGGCCCGGGGTCACGCGGATGAAGGTCCGCGCGCGCAGCTCGCCGAGCCGCGCCTCGACCTCGACGCTGCCGAGGCGGCCCGTCGGAGGCGGCGCGGGGATCGCGATCTGGCCGCAGCTTTGCTCGCGTGGACGAAGGTCGGCTTGCCGAGCCGAGTCCTTCGCGGGAGGGCCCGGGACACCTCCCGGGGTTCCCGTCGGATCGTCGGGCTTGAGTGTCGCGTCCTGCCCATCGACGGTCACCTCCGCGCCCGCGCACGAGGCCGGGTTGTCGTGGCGATCGCGCGCGATGAGCGCGACGGTCGCGGTCGCGTCTTCGCCGATGATGAGGTGATCCGTCGACGGTGACAGCATCAGCTGCTCGGCCGTGCCCGGGACCAGCTGGATCACCGCCTCGGCGCGCTTCTCCAGCACCACGAGCGGCTCCGGCGCCACGTCGACCGCGCTGGCGGTCAGGTGCATGGCGCCGCCGCCCACCTTCTGCGGCGCCTCGATCAGGAACCGCTCTTCGCCGGGCGCGCCGCTGCCCAGCGGGTGCACCATCCCCTCCGACGCCCGCAACGTCGTCGAGCCCTGGGCGATTGGCTCCCCGCGCGTGGTCACCCCGAACGTCGAGACCTCGCTGAAGCTGCCGACCTCGAGCTGCGGGGCGGCCACGATCAGCATCTGCGCGAACGGCGCTGGCTGCAGGTCGACGGTGGTCTCGCGCGTGTTGCCGTCGGCGTCGGTGGCGCGTGCGATTCCGTCGCGGATCCCGGGCGGCACGACGATCGGGATGGTGACGTTGCCTTGCGCGTCGGCGCGCACGGGTCCGAAGGATTCTGTCTCGATGCGCACCGAGACCGACGCGTTGGCGCTGGTGTGGAACGGCATCTGCGCCGCCGCGTGCAGGGGCAGGCAGGTGCTGGCGCGCAGGTGCTGCCCGCCGCCGACCAGGTCGACCACGATGATCGAGGCCTGGGGAAACCGCGCCGCCGGCGCGATGAAGCGCGCGGTGAAGTGATCGTCTCCGGCCGAAGTCACCGACGCGATCGTCCCGATGCTGGCCGTCGCGCGCTCGGGCGCGAACGTGACGCCGCTCTCGTTGGCGCGCACCTCGATCGCCAGCATCATCTCGGTCTCGACGCCCAGCACCAGGTGCGGCCGGGCGGGTGTGATGATCGCGTGCGCGTGGGCCGACGGTGCGGGCGCGGCGGGCTCGAGCGGGCCAGCGCCCAGCAAAGCCACCGCGAGCAGGCCCATGCCCGTCATGCTCACAGCTCTTGTGACACCGGGACGGTGAGGCGAAAGACCGTGACCGCCGGCTCCGGCCATTCGCCGGGGTGGTCGAGCAACGTGAGGTCGCCGTTCAAGCTGCGCGCGATCTCCCGGCTGACCGCGAGTCCGAGGCCCGTCCCCTGTTCGGCGCCCTTGGTCGTGAAGAAGCTCTCGAACAGCTTCGCGCGCGCGGTTTTTGCCACGCCCGAGCCATTGTCGGCGATCTCGATCTCGGCCAGGCGCGGGTCGTGGCCGACGCGTTGTGCGCGAACCTGAATCAACGGGCCGGGCACGCCGGCGACCGCGTCGAGCGCATTGCCGAGCAGGTTGATCAGAATCTGCTCCAGCGCGTGCGGCGTCGCCACCAGCGGCGGCAGATCGGGCGCGACGTGCGTGCGCATGGTGGCGCCGACCTTGCGCAACCGGTATTCCAGCAGCGCGGTCACGCGCACGAGGATCGGGCCGAAATCGATGCGCCGCTTGGTCGGCGTCGGCGCCGGGATGGAGAGCAGGCGCAGATCCGAAACCAGCACGGTCAGCCGCTCGGACTGGTCGGAGATGTGGCGCGCGAAGTCGAGCACCTCGTCGAGCTCGACGCGATCCTTCTCGAGCAGCAACTGCGACAGCCCCTTGATGGCGAACAGCGGCTGGCGTAGCTCGTGGATCTGCTGCGCGGCGAAGCGGCCGAACTCGGCGAGGCGGCCCGCGGCCGCCAGCAGCTCGCGCAGCCGTTCGTTGTCGGCGGTCAGCTCGGCGATGCGCCGCGCGTCGGCGCTGACGCCCGCGGCCGGCGCGTCCGCGCTCGATTCGCTGGACGCGCGGCCGCCCGCGGTGGCGTCGGCGCCGTCCCTCGGCGGTTTGGTGTCGTCGCTCATGGGTTCCACAGCGGGCTGGGCAAGGGCGTCAACTCGGGCCGGTGCGGGGGCAATCGCACCAGCGTCGACGAGTGCGCCGTGCGGCGTCCGGTCAGGTCCTCGGCCTCGACGCGGATCTCATTGGCGCCTGGACGCAACGGCACGCTGGCGCTGAAGCGTCCGTCCGCGCCGACCGAGACCGCCGTGCCGTTCACCGTCATCGCGGAGCTGGGGCTGGCGGTGCCAATGATCGGCGCCTTCGCCGCGTGCCACTCGCCCTCGGGCCAGACCACGCTCAGCAGGATCTCCTCGGGGATGCGCTCGGGATCGGCCGGAATGGTCCCGCGCTCGGCACGGCTCTCGGTGCCTTGACGGACGAGGACCTCCTTGCCGCCCGAGAGGAACCGCACCTGACCCTCGGTCGCCGCGACCGACACGCGTCCGCTCTCGTCAGCCTTGACGATGAAGTGCGTGGGGCCGTCGTTGGACGCGCGCGTGTCGCTCGCGGTGACGGTCAGGTGGTCGCCGGCGCGCGGCACGCGTGCGAACACCTTGCCGCGCAGCAGGTCGACGCTGGCCTCGTTCTTGGACAGGCGGTCGAGGCGGATCTCGACGTTCTCCTTGAGCTCGATCTCCGTCGACGGGCCGAGGCTCAGGACCGCGCGCGCGCCCGGGCCGGTGCGGACGACGTCGGGCGATCGCAGCAGATCGCCGCGCGGGATCGGGCTCCACTGCCCGTCGCGGTAGGTTTCGACCTGTCCCTGCGCGGTCACCAGACGAAAGAGGTTCGCGATCTCCGTGGCGCCGCTGCCGAGGTCGGAGATCGGCGCGCCGCCGAACGGCGCGGCGGCCGCCGTCGACACCGGCGCCGCCGCCGGCAGCGTCATCGGCCGCTCGAACAGCATGCGCGAGACGCGGTTCGCGGTGAACAGCGCCACGCCGACGACCAGCACCAACCAGGCCAGCCCCGCGTACGGTCCCGAGCGGCGTCTCTTGCGCGCGGTGATCATGGTGAGCGGATCGCCCCCGCGCCGGCGTAGGCCGGAAAGGTCAGCACGAACGTCGTGCCCTTGTCGACGTCGCTCTCGACCCCGATCGTGCCCCCGTGGTCTTCGATGGTCTTGTGCACCACGGACAAGCCCATGCCGATGCCGGCCCAGTCGCTCTTGGTGGTGAAGAACGGATCGAAGATCCGCGGCAGGTGCTCGGCGCTGATGCCGTGGCCGGTGTCGGTGACGGTGACGCGCACCAGCTCGTTGTCGGGCACGCTGGTCGTGATGGTCAGCGTCCCGCCGGCGGACATCGCGGCGCGCGCGTTGCGCACGAGCTGGATGAATGCCTCCTGCAACGGCACCGCGTTGCCGCGGACCTGGGGCGTCGGATTCGCGTAGTCGCGCACGACGGCGATGCCGGCGGCGGCCAGGTCGCTCGGCCCGCACAGCTCGATCGCGTCGTCGAGCACGCGCGGCAGGTCGAGCGGCTTCGCGTCCTCGCCCGCCTGGCGCTGCGCGAACCTCAACAAATTGGCGACGATCTTGCGGATGCGCAGCGCCTGCGCTTCGATGTCCTGCGCCATGGGCCGCGCCGGGTGGTTGGCCGGCAGGTCGGCGAGCATCAGCTGCGCGATGCCGAGCACGCCGGCGAGCGGGTTGTTGATCTCGTGCGCGACGCCGGCCCCGAGCTCGCCCAGCGCCGCGAGCGCGCGCGAGCGCAACAGGAGATCTTGCGCCTGGCGCAGCTCGCGCGTGCCGTCCTCGACGCGCTTTTCCAGCGTCTGGTTCCACAGCACGATCTCGTTGGTCTGCGCCAGGATCTGCCGGCGGGCGGCGTCGAGCGACACCGCCATCGAGTTGAACGCGTGCCCGAGGTCGCCGAGCTCGTCGGACGCGTCCTCTTCGATGCGCGCCTCGAGGTTGCCGGCGGCGATCTGCCGCGAGCCGGCGGCGAGCAGATCGACGCGGTCGGAGAGCCGGCGCGCGAAGGCGCGCGCGACGATCGAGCCGACCACGCCGGAGACGCCGATCCAGAAGAGCGTCGCGAAGCGGATGCGGTCCACCGGTAGCAGCGCGGCGTCGATGGTCTTGTCCACGATCACGCCGAAACCGAAGGGCGGGATGGTCGTGTACGCGCCGATGACGCGGCGATTGCCGTCGTTGTACTCGGCCACCGAGTCGGCCGCCGGCAGCTCGCCGTCGCGTGCGCCCGCGAAACGCTGCACCTCCAGGTGCGACACGCCCAGGCGCGATCCCGCGGCGATGAGGCGCGCGCCTGCATCGACCAGCTTGACGTCGGTGTCGGTCGTCGAGCGGGACGCGACGTAGGCGCCCAGGCGTTTGAGCGTGATCTCCGCCGCCAGCACGCGCTTGCCGCCGCCCAGGGTCGGGTCGAACGCGACGGCCAGCACCGCGTGCGGCACGCGCCGCGGGCCACCCAGGAAGACAGGCCCGATCCCCTGGCCACGGTTCATCGCCTCGCCGAGCGGCGCCATCAGCCCGACCGACTCGACGTCGAACGGGCGCATCGGCTCGTGGTTGCGGAAGCTGTCGTAGCTGGCCGGGTTCTCGATGTACGCCGGCGTGCCGACCGGCGAGCCGTGCTCGTCGAACATCGCGACCGCGCAGAAGTCGTCGCTCTGGTGATAGACCAGCTGCAGGAACTTGAGCAGACCCTGCGGCGTCGGTCCCTCCTCGCCGGCGCGCGTGAGATCGAAGATGTGCGCGTCGACGCGCAGGATCGACGACAGGTGCTGCAGCTCGGCGCCGACGTGATCGGCGACCTGGCGCGCGACGGTCAGCTCGTTCTCCTCGATCGCGCCGCGCAGCGCGCCCTGGCCGATGCGCAGCGACGAGTAGCCCGCGATTCCCAGCGGTATGGCCGACACCCCGAGCGAGAGCAGTGTGAGCTTGGACAGCAGCTTCATGGGGCGGAATCGAACGTGAACGCGTCGACGAGCGTGGAGTCATTCGACACCGGGTCGTGGGCGACGATCGTGATGGTGCCTTCGCCCGGCAGCAGCGTCAGCGTCACCCGGCTCGGAGAACACAATCGCTCGTAAGGGGCGATGGGCGACACGTTCGCGGGGGGCGCGTACGGGATCGAATTGCGGTCGCTGGAATCGCCCTGGGTCCAGTAGAACTCAGTCTCGGGTCGGAAATTGTTCCCGGAGATGTCGATGTCGATCGACGGCGTATCGACGTAGGCGTGCGAGGGATTGATCAGTTTCAGGATCGGCGGCGGGATGAACGTGAACGGGAGCGAGGCGCTGACGCTGTCGCCGTTGCTGACCGCGACCTGGGCGTCTCCCGGGACATGCATCGTCGTGACCGCCTGGATCATGCTGCCGCTGGGGTCGACGACGCCTCCGATCGACATGCCGTCGATCAAGATCTGCGACAGGTTGACCACGAAGCTCCGGCCATAGACCGCGATGGGCTTGCCGCCGGCGGTCGAGCTCTCCGGCGGCGAGATCGACGTGATGGTCGGCTTCCAGGCGACGTCGACGGTCAGGTAGCCGCTCGTCACGTTGTGCACGTCGTCCTCGGCCTCGACGGTGATGTTGATTGGATCCAGCACGTCGGGACCGGCTTGGGCGGTGAGCGTGAACTCGCACACGCCGTTTTCGTCGGGCGTGCAGGATGTCGGTCCCAGCGGAGAGAACCCCGGGGAGCTGGCCGACCACTGGACGCTGCGTACCTGGCCGGCCCCGTCGTCGACCCGGACGTCGACGGTGATGGTCTCGCCGGGCGCGAACACGGTGGCGGGCATGGGTCCGAGAAAGACGATATGAGGCGGATCGATGTCGGGCCCCAGCGAGGTGAACGTCGCCGACGACGCAATGGCGTTTCCGGCCGCGTCGCGCAGCGAGACCGAGTAGACGCCCGCCAGCATTCCGGGAGGAAGCTTGGCGTCGATCTCCTGGTCGTCGATCCAGGTCGGATCGATCCCCGCGATGGATCGCCGCCCACCCATCGGTCGCGACGGATCGAAGGAAATCTGGAATGGCGCCGCCGAGACGTCGGCGGAGCCGGAGTAGGTGTCGACCTGGACCGGCGGGTGGAACGGCCCGCCGAGCAGACGCACCGAGATCGCGCTGTCGCTGTACGCGCTCGCGGGGACGACTTGCTTCAAGCTGGGGGCCGTGTTCTCGCCGGCACCGCACCCGATCACGAGCAGGGTCAGAGGCGTGGTGAGCAGCAAGAACGACCGCTCCTTGCGCATGCGGCGAATCTTATCCCGTAATCCCCGCCCTCCGATAGCCCGCCGCGCGGACTCACCCCAAAGAATCAGTCGAAAGAATCAATCAAAGAAAGCCTCGGTCCGGATCTGCTTCTTGCGGTTGACTCCTCGTTCCACGAGCTCGCGTTTGAGCTCGGTGATCATCGAACCGTTGCCGACCAGGTAGAACGTCGGCGCTGTCAGGCTCGGCAGCTGCGCGAGGATCGCTGGCGTGATGCGGCCGCGGCCGGCGTCCCAGGTCTCGCCGGGCGCGCTCAGGAAGATGCGCAGCTCGGTGTCCGAGAGTTCGCACAGGCGGGCGATCTCCTCGTGGGCGAACAGGTCGGACTCGTGGCGCAGGCCCCAGTAGAGGTACCGGTGGCCGCGATCCGCGGTGCGGCTGAGTTCGCCCAGCATCGGCATCACCGCGGCGACACCGGTGCCGGTGGCCCCGAAGACCACGTCGCCGGCGTGGTCTTCGTCGAGCACGAAGAAGCCGTGCGGACCGGTCATGCGCATCGCGCCGCCGATCGGCGTCGACATCAGCAGCTCGGACGCCGCGCCCGACGCGATGACCCGGATGATAAAGCGCAGGGTGCCGCCCGCGTCGCTCTGCGAGGCGATGGAGTAGCTTCGTCGTGACGGTGCCGGCGCGTCGGGTCCGTCGACGGCGATCGACACGAACTGGCCGGCGCGAAAGCTGAGCGCGGCCGGCGAGACCATCCTGAACGAGAGATCGGCGATCCCTGGCGCGATCAGGGTGCGCGCCGTGAGCTCGGTGACGATGGGGCCAGGCGTGGACATCGCGGTCATGATAGCCGAGTGTGCTAACTTCGGCCGATGCCAAACCGCGCGCTGCTTCGAGCTGCCTCCGTCATCGCCGGGCTCGGCGCTCTGGCGCTGATATCGTGCGAGAAGAAGGACGACGCCAACAAGCCGTCCGGGATTCCGGCGATGGCTGAGAACGCGAACGCCCCGGCCCCGGTCCTGGCGCCGCTGCCGACGCCGCCGCCCGCGCCGCAATCTCCGCCGCCGGCCGCGCCGGAGGCGCCGGTCGATCCCAAGGCGGCGATCAGCGGCACGATCGTGCTGGCGCCATCGCGCAAGGGCGATGTTGCGCCGACCGACACGATCTTTCTGGTGGCGCGGCGGATCGCCGACAACCCGACCGCGCGCGGCACGCTGGTCGCGGTCAAGCGGCTCTCGGCGGCGTCGTTCCCGATCCCGTTCACGCTGAGCGCGCACGACATGATGATCCCGACCGGCGCCTTCGACGGCGAGGTCTCGCTCTCCGTGCGCGTCGACAAAGATGGCGATCCCATGACCCGCCGGAAGGGCGACGTCATCGGCGGGCTTCCCAAGGTGTCGGTCGGCGCGCGGGGCGTCAAGCTGACGCTGGACCAGCTCCAGAAAGAGGACGAGTCACTGGCCGGCAACGCGCCGATGATGGGCGGGGCACCCATGGGCGCCGCGCCCACGATGAACCCGCACGGTGAGCTGCCACCAGGACATCCGCCCATGTAGCCCTCGCGAAATTGAGGCGAGATCCGCGCTGGTTCTGTTAGATTCCCCGGCAACCATGCCCGACTACAACAAGCTGCGAGAGATGGTCAGCCACCGCACCACGTTCGAGTTCGACACCGGCGCGAAGGTCGTCGGGTACATCGGCTCCTGCGCTCCGGCGCACGGCCCGGTGCAGCTGGTCGTGCTCTCCAAGGTGCAGCTGCTCGACTCGTCGAACAACATCGTCGCGCAGTACGCGGAGCTTCCCCTGATCCCGAACAACCTGATCGGGTTCCGGGTCACCGAGGGGCCGAGCTAGCCGCCGTCGCGAGGCGCGCCTTCCTGCAAGGTCGATCCGAGAGGCTCGAGCCAACGTCGTGACCCGCCGTTTTCGCGCGATCGTGAGCGGGCGCGTTCAGGGCGTCGGTTACCGCGCCTCCGCCGCGCACGAGGGGCGCCGGTCGGGCCTGACGGGCTGGGTCCGCAATCGTCCCGATGGGACGGTCGAGGTCGACGCGCAGGGCGACGAGACCGTTCTCGAGGCCTTCCTCGTATACTTGCGGCAAGGTCCGATGGGCGCGCGCGTAAAAATGGTCGATGTCGAATGGCTCGCCGCAGCCCCAACCCTCGGCCCCTTCGAAATAAGGTAGGTGTGCGATGAGCAAAGACCCCAAATCCGAGCAGCCCGCAGCATCCACCTCGTCCGAAGTCTCGGGCGTCATCCAGTCGGTCTCGCGCGAGTCGCGCAAGTTTGCGCCGCCGCGGGAGTTCCAGGAGCGCGCGCTGATCTCCGATCAGGCCGAGTACGATCGGCTCTACAGGCGCTCGATCGACGAGCCCGAGGCGTTCTGGGGCGAGATGGCGAGCAAGGAGCTGGCCTGGACGCGGCCGTTCACCAAGGTGTTGAACTGGCAGATCCCCTGGGCGAAGTGGTTCGAAGACGGTGAGCTCAATCTGTCGGCGAACTGTCTCGACCGCCACCTCGCCACCCGCGGCGACAAGGTCGCGCTGCTCTGGGAAGGCGAGCCGGGCGAAGAGCGGCACATCACCTACGCCGAGCTGCACGCCGAGGTCTGCCGCTTCGCCAACGTGCTGAAGGGGCTGGGCCTGATCGCCGGCGATCGCGTCGCGATCTACATGCCGATGATCCCCGAGGCCGCGGTGGCGATGCTGGCCTGCACGCGCATCGGCGTCCCGCACACCGTGGTGTTCGGCGGCTTCTCGGCCGAGTCGCTGCGCGACCGCATCAACGACTGCGGCGCGAAGCTGTGCATCACCGCCGACGGCGGCTACCGGCGAGGCAAGGTGATCGCGCTCAAGGACAACGTCGATCTGGCGCTGCGCGAGACGCCGACGATAGAAGCGTGCGTCGTCGTGCGCCGCACCGGCACCGCCGTGCAGATGCAAGCCGGGCGCGACGTCTGGTGGCACGACCGCATGGCGGGCGCCGCCGCCGAGTGCCCTCCGGCGTCGTTGCCGGCCGAGCATCCGCTGTTCATCCTCTACACGTCGGGGACGACCGGAAAGCCCAAGGGCGTGGTGCATACGACCGGCGGGTACTTGCTGGGCGCGCACCTCACGACCAAGTACGTCTTCGACCTGCACGAGCAGGATGTCTTCTGGTGCACCGCCGACATCGGCTGGGTCACCGGCCACAGCTACGTCGTCTACGGCCCGCTGTCGAACGGCGCCACCAGCGTCATGTACGAGGGAGCGCCCGACTATCCGGACAAGGACCGCTTCTGGTCGCTGATTGCCCGCCGCAAGGTGAACATCTTCTACACGGCGCCGACCGCGATCCGGGCGTTCGTACGCTGGGGCAATCAGTACCCGCAGAACCACGACCTGACGTCGCTGCGGCTGCTCGGCACCGTCGGCGAGCCCATCAACCCCGAAGCCTGGATGTGGTACCAGGAGATCATCGGCGGCGGCCGCTGCCCGATCGTCGACACCTGGTGGCAGACCGAGACGGGCGGCATCATGATCTCCCCGCTCCCCGGCATCACGGCGACGAAGCCGGGCAGCTGCACGCGCCCGTTCTTCGGCGTCGAGCCCCAGGTGGTCAAGCGCGACGGTACGCCGTGCGCTCCCAACGAAGGCGGCTTCCTGATCATCAAGAAGCCCTGGCCGTCGATGCTGCGCG
>CAZNCQ010000100.1:0-22068 GCA_964571275.1 uncultured Myxococcales bacterium | reverse complement strand
GCTCGCGCGCCTTGGCGCACAGCTCGGTGCCGGTCATCGCCGGCATCCGCTGGTCTGTGAGCAGGACAGCGATCTGTTCGCTGTCGAGAAGCTTCAACGCCTCGCCGGGATCCGATGTCGTGAGCAAGGTGAAGCGATCGTCGAGGAGGTAACGCATCCCCTGCAGATTCGTCACCTCGTCGTCGACGTAGAGGATCGGGTACGCCTGATAGTCCATGCCGCTCATGTTTCAGTTGATGGCGGACGATGTGCGGGGGCCACCAGCTTCGGCGCGGCGCTGGGCCGCCGCCGTTGGAATGCGCACGCGAAAGAGCGCGCCGCCCAGACTCGAGGTCGAGACCGAGATCTCGCCGCCGTGATCCATGACCACCTTGCGCGCGATGTAGAGACCAAGCCCCGTGCCGTCCGTCGAACGCGTGGTCGCGAACGGTTCGAAGATCCAGCGGCGGCGATCCTCGGGCACGCCGGGACCGGAGTCGGCGACTTCGAAGATGAAGTCATCTGACTCGCGCGCGGCGCGAACCTCGACGCGTCCTGATGATCCGACGGCACGCAGCGCATTATCGATGAGATTCATGAAGACGTAATTCATTTCTCCAGGTCTTCCGGAAAGCTCGACCGCAGAGTCGACCTCGACCGCGATCTTCACGTCGGGCGGTAGCTTGGTGGACAGCAAACGGACGGCGGATTCTAAACCCTTCGCTGGCTGGAAGTCGCCCCCATCCGGACGTTCGATCCGCGAAAGATCCAGTAAGTCCTGGGTGTACTTCTCGATGCGCTCGATGCACTCGGCGATGAGCGCGAACATCGCGGCCGTCGTCGACGGGGACGTCGACGTGGGCGCCGACTCCATGGGTACCTTTCGCTGCAGGGCGACCGCCGTGTTCTTGAGCGCAGACAATGGGTTGCGCACCTGGTGCGCCACCGAGGCCGCCAGCACGCCCAGCGAAACCAGGCGCTCGCGGTGGGCCATCTCGTGGAGCATCCGGCGGGCGACCAGGTGGGCTTCGAGGCGCGCCAGCAGCTCGCGCGGGTGAAACGGCTTGGCGATGTAGTCGCTGGCGCCGGCGTCGAACCCCTCGACCATCCGGTCCAGGTGCCGGCGCGCCGTGACCAGGATGATGGGCAAGAGCCCGGTGTCGGGCGAGGCGCGCAGGCGGCGGCAGAGCTCGGTGCCGTCGAGCCGGGGCATGGCGATGTCGCTGACGACGGCGTCGGGGCGGCGCTTGCGCACCAGCTCCAGCCCCTCCTCACCGTCGGACGCGACCTCGACCCGGTAGCGCGCCGACAGCGTCTCGGCGATGAAGACCCGCAGCTCGTCGTCGTCCTCGATGACCATCACCAGCGGGCTCTCCGGGGTCGGCCCATTCCAGACGCGCTGGGTGCGCTGGGGCGACGGCGTCCCCAGGGCCGGGATCTCGGCGCTGGGCGCGCGGGGGAGCAACACCGCCGGGGTGGCGTCATCGACGAGGGGGCGCGGCAACGTGAGAGTGAACACGGTGCCCTTGCCGACTTCGCTGGCCACGGTGAGCGTTCCGCCGTGCAGGCGCACCGCCTCGCGCGCGATCGTCAGGCCCAGGCCGCTGCCGCCGCGCCGCTCGCGCGGCGTGCCCGCCTGCACGAAACGCTCGAAGATGTGGGGCAGCTCATCCTTGGCGATTCCCGGGCCGTCGTCCTCGACATCGATGACCGCGCCCTCGGGCGCGTCGCGCGCGACGATCCGGATCGAGGTGCGCGCGAAGCGGGTCGCGTTCGCCACCAGGTTCATCAACGCCGAATCGATCCAGCCCGCGTCGATCGCCATCGGCCGCACCTCGATCGCTCCGGCGTCGATGCGCAGGCGCCGCTTCGCCGCCTCGCCCGAGAACTTGGCCACGATGTTCTCGACCAGGTTGCGCAGGTCGGTGGGGACGCGGGTGATCTCGACGCGGCCGGCCTGGATCTTCTCGACGTCGAGCAGCTGGTCGATGAGACGGCGCAGCTGCAGCGCATTGCGCTGGATCGTCTCCAGCGACCGGCGCTCGCGCGCGTCCAGGCCCACCACGCTCAGCAGCGTATCGACCGGCGCCAGGATCAACGTCAGCGGCGTGCGCAGATCGTGCGAGATGTTGGCGTAGAAATTCCGCTCTGCCTGCTCGAGCGAGCGGACCTCTTCCAGGGTGGATGCCAGCTTCTGGTTGACCTCGCGGATCTCGGTCGTGCGTTCCTCGACCTTGCGCTCGACCTCGGCCTTGGCTTCGGTCAGCTGTGCGAACCGCTCCTCGTGCGCGCGCGCGCTCACCACCAGCGCTTCATTGGTGTCGGCCAGGTCCGACGCCTGGGCCGCCGCCTGACGCCGCAGCTCGGCGGCGCGGGCCATCGACCAGCCGGCCACGCCGGCGAGGGCGGCCCCGATCGCCATTGCCGCGTGATGCCCGCCCAGCGCCGCGAACGTGAGGGCGCCGGCGGGCGCCCCCAGCACCAGCGCCAGCCGCGACACCCATCGCCCACCGTAGTCGCGCCAGCTGAGCTCGTAGCGGCAGCACGCGCCGCCCTTGTGCAAGCAGATCGGATGATCGACCTCGGCAGGCGGAACGTCGAACATCAGCGGCAGCGCGGCCAGTTGCGCGCCGCGCGCGTAGCACACATAGGGGCCTCGCTCGAGCGGCGCCTCTGGCCGCGGGCGATACTCAAGAGACACGAAGCCCCGCCGCGCCTCGACCAGGGTCATCAGGCCGACCTTGTTGAACCGCCCCGTCGCCTGCGCGACCTGGCGGTAGGCGAAGAGCGGATCGCCGACGGCGCGGAACAGCGGGCGCAAGATGCCCGCGTAGCGAGGCGACACCGCGAGCCGGCCGCAGCGATCGAACATTCCCAGGTCCTCGCCGGCGGCGATCAGCGCCTCGAACAGATTCTCGCAGAAGCGCAGCGAGACCCAGGCGGTCTCGTCGCGCAGCTGTGCCTCGGTCACGCCCAGGAGCGCGAACAGCTCCGCAACCTGGTCACGGCCGAGCTTCGCTTGCGCGTCGTCGAGGAAAGGACGCAGGAACAGAGAGTGGACTTCGCTGAGGAAGACCGAGTCTTCCGTCAACGCTTGCTGCCTCCGAGCGCCACCACGGTGGTCATCCCGAAAGCCGACGGATTTTCGGCCCAGCTCTCGATGGCGGCGTCCGCGGCCGCGACGGCGCCGGGATCGAGCAGATCTCCGTCGATCCCGTCGACAACCGGCGCCAGCACGATGCGCGCGAACGGGCGGCGGCCGACGGTGACGCTGTCGACGACGATCGCGCGCAACGCCAGATCGGCGAAGCCGGCGCCCGCAAACAGCGACCGCAGCCGGCGGCCGATGAAGGGGTCGGCCCCGCGCCGCTGAAACGTGGTCTCGCGCGCAACGAGTGCGCGCGAGAATGCGTCGGGGCGCGGATGCAGCACCAGCGCGCCGTCGTCGCTGTCGATGACGATCGCGCGGCCCCCGGGGCGCAGCACGCGGAACATCTCCGCGAAGGCCACCTCGGGCTGCGCGACGTGCCGGATCACCAGCCGAGCGAAGACCGCATCGAACACCTCCGACGGATACGGCAGCTGCTCCACCATCGCGCCGGCGACCGACATGACGGCGCTCGCCTTGTCCAGCATGGTCCGATCGCGATCGACGCCGAGAATGGTCAATCCCGGCCGCGACCGGCTGAGGCGAGCCGCC
This sequence comes from uncultured Myxococcales bacterium, assembly GCA_964571275.1. GTDB lineage: Bacteria > Myxococcota_A > Polyangia > Fen-1088 > Fen-1088 > DASRQZ01. The sequence goes on along the minus strand of CAZNCQ010000100.1, from coordinate 18,389 downwards.
ACGGCACCCGGACCGCATCCGATATCGAGGATCCGGCCTTGCTCGGGCAGGCCCAGCGCGCGCAAGGCCTCTTCCTCGGCGGCGGCCAGCACCATCGCCTGCTGCGTCAGCCGCGCCATCTCCGCGGCCGGATCCCGGAATTGGTTGACGGCGTAGGCGGCTTGGGCCGCCGCGGTCAAGAGACTCTACGCGCCATGCGCGCCTCTCGACTCGTCACTTTCGCGCCGACCTCACCGTAGCGATCCGCGATGTACTCGTAGTACCGCCGCAGCCCGGAGCGGTTCAGCACGTAGAGGTGGGCGTTGAGCAGCTTCTCGAATCCCGCCGCGGCCAGCGGACCCGTCGGGACGCACTCGGGAACGATCAGAAATTTATCCGCCTGGGGCCGATCCGACGGACGACGCGCGATCTCATCGGCGGCGATAGCAACCGGCCGATCCTCCATGGTCCAGAAGGACTCCACCGGCAGAAACCACCAGGCGTCGAGCATCCATGTCAGGTTCACGCCGGGCGACGTGTGTTCCTTGAAGAGCGCCGCCTTGATGGCGTCCCCTTCGGCGATCACGGAGGCCTCACGCCGGCGGTCGAGATGCAGCCGTGCGAACCGCGCCGCGGTGTCCGGGAGGTCGAACTCGCGCGGCACGAAGGACAGGGCGGACGTCGCCATCGAGCCCAAAGCCCGCTCGGCGGCGCGCGATACCACGAGCTCGTCACTTTCCGACATTGGCCGCAGCTCGTGGTCTGCCAGGCCACCGCCCGGCGGCGAGGCGCCCGCGCGCAACATCCACAACGACAGGGTCACGCGAGAGACCGATTCGGGCGTACCGGTGAGCTCGAAGAACTTCTCGTGAAACGTGTTCATGCGCGAATTCTCCGCGCGTACGAAGAAGGACATGTAGTGCGTGTCCCGCTGTGGCATGACGAAATCGACGTATGCCAGCTGGAGAATGCCGGTCGCGCGTCGATCGGCGCTGCCCAGCGCTCCGAAATGCTGCGCGAGCCAGGTCTTCTCCCACACGCGCACGCCCGAGAACGCCGCTTGCGGTTCTCGCGCCTGACCACCTCGAAAAACCAGAGTGCACGCAACGCTCGACTCACGATCGTGGAGCTTTCGCCACACGACCGTAGCCTCTGGGAGAACCGGGCGCAAGTTCCGCAGCATGAACTCGCCGAGCAGACCGGCCTTCTCATAGAAGGCGACCATCGACTGGAAGTCCGTACCGTCATGTCGCTCGGCTTCCGGATGATACGACGACGCCAGCAGACTGATCAGCGCAGGGTTGTCCGAAGGCGCGAGCCCGCGCGTCGCGAGATGGCAGCGGATCCCCTTCCCGACCGTTCGCACGACGCTGCGAACCTCAAGGTCACCGAGCGGAACGTCGCCCTCGGGCCAAACGATGCGCGCCTCTTCCAAGCAGGCACCGCGCCAGAGCAGGTCGACCGGATCGGCCTCGATGCAAACGCCGCCGAAGGACAGGTCGAGGACCGGCCGCGAGAGCCGCTCACCCGTGGCGCTGCTGCGGAACTCGAGGAGGACGCCGCGCTGCCGATCCACGAGAGCGCGCTGCTCGCGGCGGCGGCGCCGGCGGCGCATCACGAACGGCAGCGCGACCTCGAAGCGGCTGCCGCGCCGCCGGTGCAGGCGAACCCAGCCTTCGTAGCTGACCGCGAAGAGCTCGAAGCCGATCCGAACGTCGTACGGCAGAGGGATGGCGGCGGGCGGCGGGACCTCGGCCGCATCGATCGTCAGCAACCCGTCCTTGAACTCCCCGATTCGCATCCGCGCCCGCGGCCAACCGGGAGCGTCGTACCAGCCCGACAGCTCGATCATGCTCGCGAGCTCGAACAATCGTCCGATGCGTTCCGCGTCGGACATCAGGTCGTGTCCCTGATCGACGACGGCGGGCGCGGTCGCCTCCTCGAACGCCAGCCGACAGCGAAAGCGTCGATCACCGTGCGCCGTGATCCAGGGGATCACCTCGATCACGCGCGCGGTCGCGCAGCGCAAGATGCGGCGCTCGCCGATGACCTCGACGGGACCGAGCGCCTGCCCGCGCTCGAGCGGGAGCGTCGCATCGATGAGGCAGTGCTCGGCGCCGAGGCTGGTGATCGGGAAGATGTGACCTTCGATGGCGCCGGCGCCCGGGTGAACCGCGAGCACCAGCGGCTCGCGGCCGCGCGCCTGGGTGCGTCCCGGCACGCGCTCGGGCATGCGCACGGCGTCCGTGCGCGCGAGCTCGACGATCGCCATGCGATCGGTCGCGACGTGGATCGCGCGCGCCATCAACATCCAAGGCTGCGCCGGATCGGTGGAACGGATCCGGATCGTTCCGGACGTGCCGGCCAGCGCCAGCGAGAGCGCTTCGCCGGCGACAGGGACGAGCAGGGCCGTCCCCTGGCGCTCGTCCCATTCGAGGTACGAGCCGAATCGAGGCTGCGAGGCCCCGAGGTCGATCACGACCGGGGTCAGGCTGCGCCCGAGGCTGCGAGCGATCCGCCTCGCCGATCGGATGTCGCGCGCGTGCGCGTCTTGCGGTCCGGTCTCTGATCCGACCTCGCCGCGAGGATCCACCTCCGTGCGATAGCTGTCGAAAGCAGACATGCCCGCCCCCTTGTTCGACTGACGAGGTGCAGCCCCTCCCGCACGACTCATCCCGGTCCTGCTGCACAGACCCGGTCCGGTCCGCACTTTAACACGATGGCTCGACGGCAAGACACCTTCGAGGCGCTGCGAGAAGATCGCGCGGTGCTTCTCCCACCGCAGTCACTGCTGTCGCCGACTCGCTGAGGTTGTCTGCGACCTGGACACATCAGGATGTCGATTATTGTACTGATACGGATCCCCCGCGCTCATTGAACGCCGCTTCGAACGCCGCTTCGAACGCTGCTTCGCCAGGCCCCCGTCCCGCCGGCGCTCTCGCCTGCGACTCCTACTTGCTTGGCCTGCCTGCTCGGCCCGCCTGATTGGCCAGATTGCATCGCCGCACTCTGCTCGCTGCGCTGCGTACAGCTCCGCCCTTATACACACTTCTCGCGCTGGGCCGCCTCCCCATTTCGCAACAGTTTTGGATCCTGACAACTTCTGACCGACCTGCATCGAGACGTTGACCGATCCGAAACGCCCTCCTGACTCTGCCGCCACGAAACGCTCGGATTTGATAGCGTTGTCGTCGGCGGTGGAACGAATGCCTCGCGAGTACGTGGATCTCCTGAGGAGGTTCTTCGATGCGCGACTCTCTCGGCTCGGATCGGTTTTGCCAAGCGGTGTGCGCCCAATGGCTCGCCGAGGCAACGGTGGTTTCACGGCGTCTCGTGACGGGCCACGACGCGCGTGAGGATCTGGCCCACGACGCTCTGCTGCGCGTGCTCCAGCATCCGCCGGAGCGAGAGAACGCGGGCGCGTGGATTCAACGCATCTGCCGCAATCTGCACGTCGACGCCTGGCGCGACGTCTCGCGCGCGCAGCGGATCGGCCGCGACGCGCCGGCGTGTCCGCCGTCGCGCAGCGGCGAGGACGTGGTCCTGGCGCAGGAGCGCCGGCGCGTCGTGCGGCGCGCGCTGCTGGCTCTGCCGCGGCCGCAGCGGCGCGCGCTGATCCTGCGCTTCTATGGCGGCTGGTCGTTCGAGCGCATCGCGGCCCGCCTCGGAATGCGAGAGGCGACCATGCGCACGCGCGTTCACCGCGCCCTCGCGGCGCTGCGCGCGCACGTCGCGACGGTGCGGCTCTGGATCGCGCCCGGCGCGCTCTCGCTCAAGCCAGCGATCGCCGTGTTGATCGTCCTCGCGGCCAGCGTCGATCCAGTGATCGCGCCGACGCCGGCGTCGATCTCGGCCAGCGACGCACGTCCGGAACCGACGGCCGGCGGGCGCGCGCGATTCTTCACAGCGCGAGGCGCTCGCCACGTCGAAGGAACGCGGCTCGCGCAGGCGACGCCGAGCGCCGCCCACCGAGGCCGCGCCGATGGGGCGCCGCGCGCAGAGCCGCGCGCGCCGTCGATCGTCGCATCTGCGGTGCAGCACTATGACTTCGACGACGACCAGGTCTCGGGCGTCCTCCAAGGTCCCGACGGCGATGGACCGATCGAATCGGTCTTGCCGGCGAAAAACCCATCGCTCATCGAGCTGCGGCGGCAGTTCCTTCCCGAGATGGTGAAGAGCCTCGAGGATCTGTGACGATCGAGCTCAGCCATTCACTTTAAGAGACGTGTGTCTTTTTTATTGACTCGCGGTCCGCTGGCCGTCTAGGTTCGTGGAGGTCGAACCCACGAAAGGACGGAAATGACACGGACCGTTTGGATCGCTGCGTTGGCGCTGGCCGCGGGCGCCGCCGCTGGATGCAAGGATAGCAACCCCAACTACATCACCTTCGATGCCCAGGCCGCGGATGTGCAAGCGAGCGATGTGAAGGGTGACGTGACGGCGCCGGCCGACGTCGCCGCTGACCACGGAGGCACCGACGCGCCAACGGACGCGGCCGCGACCGACGCGGTTGCCGATACCTCGCCGACCGTGGACAGCGCCAGCGACGGTGCACTCGCCGATGCTGTCGGAGCCGATGCAGTCGACGACACAGCCAGCAGCGACTCGGGAGACGGACAATGAGCCTCTTTTTTTCTGCACTACCCTACAAATTCCATAGGGTTTATATGCCGGCACTGGCGATCCTCGTCACGCTTGCCGGGATGAGCCCGGCGCAGGCACAACCAGCTCCGCTCGCGGCGCCGGGCGATCAGCCGCCGAGCCCTGCCTCTCCGACACCCGCCGCACCCCCGGAGACGCCCCCAGCCCCGGTCCCGCCCCCGCCTGCACCGGCCGTGGACCCGGCGGCGTTCGCGGCGCTGTCCGCGAAAGTGGACGAGGCGGACCAAAATGCGCGCATCGCCGCACGCCAGCTCGAGCTCCTCGAGGAGCAGCTCGCGGCCAAGGCCAAGGACAGCCCTGTCGTGCAAACCGATGAGAAGGGATTTGGTATCCGGAGCGCCGACGGCGCCTATCAGCTGCGCTTCCACGGGCAGATCCAGGCCGATTCGCGCTGGTTCCTCGGCGACACGAATCTCTCCGATCGCCTCGACACGTTCCTGCTGCGTCGCTTCCGTCCGGGATTCGACGGGACATTGTTCAACGTCGCGGATTTTCGTTTCACCCCCGACTTCGCGGGCGGCACGACGGTGATCTTCGACGCCTACGCCGACATCCACCCCACGCCATACCTGCGCCTGCGCGCCGGCAAGTTCAAAGCCCCGCTCGGGCTCGAGCGCCTGCAGGGCGACCAGGATCTGCCGCTGCTCGAGCGCGCACTCACCCAGTACCTGACGCCCACGCGAGACGTGGGCCTCGCTCTCTGGGGCGACATCGCGGGCGGCATCGTCAACTACAACGTCGGCATCTACAACGGCGGCTACGACAACTCCAACCTCGACGTCGATAGCAACCATGCGAAGGACGTCGACGCCCGGCTGCTGATCCAGCCGTTCAAGGCGCCGGAGCTGCAGGCGCTGGGAGCGCTGGGCCTGCACATTGCCGTGAGCCAGGGCGACCGTCGCGGGTTGCCGACGGCGCCTCTGCTCGGAGCCTACAAGACCGCGGGCCAGAACACGTTCTTCAGCTATCTCGCGCCGGCCAGCGACCCCGACGGGTCGAAGACCCCGTTCGCCTACCTGACGCAGAAGCGGCTCAACCCCGGCATCTTCTACTATTACGGATCGTTTGGCGTGTTGAGTGAAGCCGTCTGGTCGCGACAGGAAGTGCGCAAGGGCAACACGACCGCCACGCTGACCAACAAGGCCGTGCACGCGACAGCGTCGTGGGTGGTCGGCGGCAAGAATGGATACGATGGCGCGACGCCGTTCCAGCCCTTCGACCTCGGACGAGGAACGCTGGGCGCGCTCGAGCTCGTGGTGCGCTGGAACTGGCTGAAGATCGACGACGCCACCTTCCCCAACTACGCCGACATCACAAAGAGCGCGACGAAAGCGCAGGGCTGGGCCGGCGGCGCCAACTACGTGCCGAGCCGCCTGCTGCGCCTCTCGGTGAACTACGAGCGTACGACCTTCACGGGCGGCGCCGGGACCACCACCGCAGTCAAGGACCGCAACACGGAGAGCGTCGTGATCGGACGCGTACAGGTCAACTTCTAGAGGGAACCATGAAAAACATCACCATTGGAATGCTCGGGATCGGCGCGCTGCTCGCCAGCGGCGGCGCCGCCCACGCACAGATCAAGCTGCTCAACGTGTCGTACGATCCGACGCGCGAGCTCTATCAAGACGTCAACAAAGCCTTCGCTGCGAAGTGGCAGCAACAGACCGGACAGACCGTCGAGATCAGTCAGTCGCACGGCGGCTCCGGCAAGCAGGCGCGCAGCGTGATCGACGGGCTGGAAGCCGACGTCGTCACGCTCGCCCTCGCCTACGACATCGACGCGATCGCCGAGAAGTCGGGGCGCATCGCCGCCGACTGGGCCAAGCGTCTGCCGAACCACGGCGTGCCCTACACCTCGACGGTGGTGTTCGTCGTGCGCAAAGGAAATCCTCGCCAGATCCACGACTGGAGCGATCTGACCAAGCCGGGCACCGTCGTCGTCACGCCGAACCCCAAGACCTCGGGAGGCGGCCGCTGGAGCTACCTCGCCGCGTGGGCGTGGGCGCGCCAGAAGCTGGGCGATGACGCGAAGGCGCGCGACTACGTGCGCGCGCTCTATCGGAACGTACCGGTGCTCGACTCGGGCGCGCGCGGCTCGACGATCACGTTCGCGCAGCGCGGGATCGGCCAGGTGCTGCTCGCCTGGGAGAACGAAGCACAGCTTCTGGTCAACGAGATGGGCCGCGACAAGTTCGAGATCGTCTTTCCCAGCGTGAGCATCCTCGCCGAGCCACCGGTGGCCGTCGTCGACAAGAACGTCGACAAGCACGGCACGCGCGCAGCCGCGGAGGCCTACCTCAAGTTCCTGTACAGCGACGAGGGGCAGGAGATCGGCGCTCACCATCACTATCGACCGCGCGACGCTGCCGCGTTCGCGCGCCACGCGGCGCAGTTCCCGTCGCTGAAGTTGATCTCCGTGGATGAGGCATTCGGCGGCTGGAAGAAGGCGCACGCCACGCACTTCGCCGACGGCGGGATCTTCGACCAGATCTATCAACCCGGCTCCTGACGGACCCGCTCCCGGACGAGCTGCGCCGGTCGTCGCCGAGCGGCGAGCTTCCTCTCGGGCTTGTGGCCTTGCAGCGCAATCCCTACGTTTCAGCCATGAGTTGGCGTGGTCGGGTGGGTGTGTTCTCGGCCGTTGGGCTGCTGTGCTTCGCCGCCGGCGCCATGCCGGCGCGAGGCCAGGCGCCCGGCGCGTCGGGCGCCGGCAGCCGCGCCGCGCCTGACCGCGGGCACTACGTGCTGCGGTCCGCCGCCGACGGAACCTACGTCTATCGAGAGGCGGGGTTCAGCGCACTCGTCGCCGCCGACGGAACGGTGACCTTCCACGAAGCGAACTGGACGCCGCACTCGACAACGTACGAGATCCTGACCCGGCCCGAAGGCTGGAACGAGATCTTGCACAACCGCGGTCCGGGCTGGAAGCCCGAGGTCTGGCCCGTGCCGCTGCCGGCCGAGACCCGACCGACAATCTACGATCTGCGCGAGCAGGAGATGGATTCGCTGCGGCCGGAGCTCCCGGTCGCCGAGCCGATCTTCGCCGACCCGGGGCTGCGCGCCGACCTGACGGACCAGTACACCCGGCTCATGGGAGACGATCCGTACGGGCCGCAGAAGGCGGCGTTCCTGGCCGGGACGTTCGACGTGCGCATGAAGATGGCGGCGCAGCAGCACCGCACCAACGTGCGCGCCGCGTTCGACGACCTCTCGCGCGAGCTGGTCACGGTCTGGGGCGACACGCGCTTCAGCGTCGCCGAGCGCAGCCACATCATCTACCTGATGTGGCTCGACGCCTCGGCCGACGACGCCGACGCGCTCCGCGCTCGCCGGATCATCCAGGACTTCGCGCACCGCAATCTGCCGCCCGCCGAGGCGGCGCGGTTCGCGAGCCCCGGCGGACGCACGCGGCAGCCCGGCGCCGGCGACGAGCTGCCCGCGCTCAAGACCGACGTCAGGGAATGATCGGGATGTCGAACGTCTCCCAGGCCGGCGTGGTGTTCACGCTGGCGGTCGGTTGATTCCAGAGATAGATCGCCGGGTAGGTGGTCACCTGGAACGTCTCGCCCGAGATCAGGACCGGCGCCAGATAGAGCTGGCTGATCTGGATCGTGCGAGGCGGATTCGAGCTCGACTGACCGGGCGGCAGGGTGGAGCGGTTCGACGAAAAGATCATCCAGTAGTACTTCCCCGCCGGCCCGCTGGCGACCTCGGGCGACCACTTGGCCCAGTGGTTGTTCACGCCCGGACTGCTCTTGCCGGAGCAGGAGGGCGGATCGTTCGCCCGGAGGCGCGTGGCGGTGCCGCCGCCCGTCGGAATGACCATGATCTCCGCGTGCGCGTTCGCGTACATGGACTCGCCCGCGGGCACGCGCGTGAACGCCACATACGCGTCGTCGGGCGACAGCGCCGGGTAAATCTCCTCGAACTGGGTCGTGGCCGCGCCGTCGATCGGGTGGGCCGCGCCGCCCTTGCCGCTGTTGAACGGCACCTCCCAGAGATTGGTCATGCCGGGTGAGCGCGCCCCATTCGGATTCGCCTGCGTCGCGCCCGTGCCCGGCCCCGCGTTCGGGTTCTCCTGGTTGAATCGCCCGCTGAGCGCGGCGTTGGTCGAGACGTAGACAATGTTCTGTCCGTCATGGCTCCAGCTGGGCATGCCTGCGCCGCAGGGCGCGCTGCCGCACATATCGCCGGTGTGCTGGATGAAGCCGAGCGACCGGTGCGGCGTCGCGGTGACGTCGTTGACGGTCGGATCGAAGTTGGCGTAGGCCCAATTACCGGCGTCTCCGTTCTGGGGCGCACGCGGGTCCGCTTCCAGATTGATCCACGCCAGGTGGGGGCTGTCGTTCTGATCGGGCCCGTTGCTGTAATCCGGAGTGAGCGGGTTCAGCAAGCCCAGCGAGCCGACGCCGATGCGCATTCCCGTCTGCCAGTAGGGGTTGGTGTCGGCCTTGTTGAGGCTGAACGAGAACGGCCCCCAGCCCGGCTGCTGCAGCGTCGCCAGGCCGCTCGTTGACACCGTCGGATAGGGGCTTCCGCTCGCCGGCGTGGCAGTCGCGCCCTGGACCGAGGCGGTCGCCGTGCGCCACGGGTAGCTGTCGGCAAAGGTGACGAAGCCCTTGTCGGGCGTGGCACTGTGGCAGCCGATGCAGGTCACTGGCGCCGGGTTGCCGCTGTCCATACGCGACGGCTGCAACACCTGTCCGATGCCGAGAACCTGCTCCGTGGATTCGTCACCGACGGCGAATCCCAGCAACTGAGCCGCGCTCTGGCAGGCGGCGGTCAAGCTCGTCTGACAGGCGTGCTCGTCGATGTCGGCGTAAGCCGGGCTCGCCGCCCAGAACACCATGCTGCCCGTTGCCTGCGCGGGCGCGATGGTGATCGTGCTCGTGGACTGTCCGCCGCTGGTTCCGCAAACGGTGATCTTGATCGGCGAATCCTGCACGTGAGACGACAGGTTCTGCCAGATGTCCTTGGGCATGGCCCAGCTCCGGCCACCGTCGGGGCCGGCGGTCCCATTCGTGTAGACCGTGAGGTCGTTCGTTTCTTTGTCCGAGTGGATGGTGATCTTCATCGGACCGGAGGCCCCGGCCACGTTCACGCGCGGGCGCAACCAGTTGCTCGGAAACAGCGAACCGTCTTCGGGCTCGATGATGCAAGGCCCCCCGCCCGACGGCGACGAGCAGATGTTCGTCGCAAGGCCCGGGTCGACGATGGGGTCGGTCGGGAAGTCGGTGCAAAGACCGTTCGGTCCCGTGCACAACTGCGCAATGTGGCCGCCCGCGCCCGGGTGTACGCCGCCGCCTCCGTTGCCGCCGCCTCCGTTGTCCGGCGGGGGGGCCTTGACGCCCGCGCAACCAAACCCGGTCGCAATTAGAAATAAAGCGCCAACCCAGGTCGAAGCGAGTCTGCTCCCCGAGTGCATCACGTGAACCTCCATGAGCCTAAGAAAATTGCGGGCGGCCGAACTCCCGCCGCCGCGCCGCATTGGCGCCATCATACCAGAGCTGGTCAAAGGTAGGGGGTACCGCCGCTACGGCATACGTATCGCCACACGAAGGCATACCACCTTACGAGCTCGTCCGCCGCCGGAATGGACGCGCTTCCGCGGTTGCCTTTCCGGATCGGGTAGCCAGGTTGAACCTGGAAAACAGCAGCGGCGCACGGAAACGTGCGAGGAGCGTGCAAGAAGCGTGATCGTGGCCGCGCGGACGGAATGGATCGCTCGAGAAAATCTGTGCATCAGGAGAGAGGACGGGTACGCTCCTTCATATGAAAATCGGGCGTGGTGTGAGCGTCAGGATCGAATACGAGCTGAAAATCAAGGGCGGTGAGGTCATCGAGTCTTCGGCGAAGACCGGCCCGCTGCAATACGTCCAGGGGGCGGGCAAGATGCTGGCGGGTCTCGAGAAGCGTCTCGAGGGCCTGTCGGCGGGCGACGAGCGCACCGGCGTCATTCCGGCTGCCGAGGCCTTCGGCACCGAGGACGCGATGCCGCGGAAGACGATGACGCGGAAAGAGTTCCCGGAAGGAATCTCGCCCCGCGCGGGTTTGATCTTTCAGGCCAAGGGGCCACATGGAGAGGCAGTCAACTTCAAAGTCATTTCGACGACCGCGGACGAGGTCTCGGTTCGCTTGCTCCACCCGCTGGTGGACCGAGATCTCGAATTCAAGGTCAAGGTCTTGTCGGTCACGGATCCTCGACGCCCAGCCAGCGCTCCGCCGCTGCCGCCGGTCGTCGTCGAGCTGGAGCTCGACCAGATCTCGGACGGCTAGCGGCCATAAACAGCCGGTAATCCTCCGCCACTGCCTGTCGCCGCCTGGCCCGATGCCCATCTTTTGAAACATACGGCGGTCGACTTGGGGGACGTTACCGTCGGGAGAACGACTCGATCCGCCCCCAGGAAGGAAGAAAGTCATGGCGGGCAAAAGCGAGCACGGTCAGGAGCATCATCAAGAGCCGGGCCAGGCCCAACCACGACGTGGACGAGGGTTCGCGGGGATGGATGCCGAACGACAGCGCCAGATCTCCGCGGAGGGAGGCCGTGCAGCCCACCGGAAGGGGACCGCGCACGAATTCGACTCCGAGGAGGCCCGCGAAGCCGGCCGCAAGGGCGGGCAGGCGAGCGGGGGCAGTCGACGGCGGCGCGTAGCTGCAAACACGCCCGCCCCCGAGGTGCGCGAGAGCAGCGAAACCTCGGAGAGCACCGAGGATGAATCGACCGCCGAGTCGTCCCCGGGCCCAACCCACCACTGAGGCAGGGCCGTGAAGGGCCTCCATTGCCGCCACCCCGTCGCAAGACGGGGCGGCGGCAACCATCTCGCAATCGGCCCTCGTGATCCGCGCGCGGCTTGACGGATGGACCCGAGCTGCGCAATCAAATGGACAATGGATCAGCCGCCGGTTCGTCGCTTCTCCATGATTCGCGACTTCCAGCTCGCGGACCTGTTCACTCTCTTGAACGGGTTCGCGGGCACCGGAGCGGTGCTTTCGTTCATGGGCTTCCTGGTTACCCACCACAGCGAGCGCTTCTGGTTCGGCGTCGGCCTCCTGCCGGTCGCGCTGGTGATGGACATCCTCGACGGGCGAATCGCGCGCTGGCGACGCGAGGCCTCGCCGCTCGGACAGGAGCTCGACTCCCTGGCCGACGTCGTCTCGTTCGGCGTGGCGCCGGCGACCATGGGCTTCGCGGTGGGCCTGCAAGGGGGCTGGGACGCGCTGTGCCTGGTCTACTTCGTCGGCTGCGGCATCAGCCGGCTCGCGCGCTACAACGCGACAGCGGCGCAGCTCGCCGACACGCGCGGCAAGGTGACTCACTTCGAGGGCCTGCCGATCCCGTCGAGCCTGCTGGTCGCGGTGATCCTCGCGGCGCTGGCGGCGGCGGGACGCTGGGGCGACGCCCTCCCCTTCTCGGCCTTCCGTCTCGGCCCAGCGACCCTGCACCCGCTGTCGCTGCTCTACATCCTCCACGGCAGCGCGATGATCAGCAAGACGCTGCGCATCCCCAAGCCGTGATCGGGACGCGCGCGCTTCAGTCGTCCGACGAGAACACGACTTCACCGGGGCTGGCCTCGTCGCGCGCCGCCGCCGCGCGCGCCCGCGCCAGCGCCGCCATCTCGCGCTCGATGCGCGGGAACAGGTAGCGCACGCGTCCCTGCTCGTCCGGCTCGGGCGCGACGTCGCCGCCCAGGCGCACGAGATCGCGCTCCAGCGCCTCGGCCTGTGCGCGGTCGGGCGCGATCGCTTCGAGGCATCGCGCCTCGGCGGGCGCCGCGAAGATGCGTGACAGCAAGCTGCGCCGCGCGTTGCGCCGCGCGCGGGATCGGGCCGCCAGCTTCTCGCGAACGACGCGGCCGGCCGGGATCGCGAAGAAGGCCGCCGAGAAGATCGCGGGGAACGTGTGCAGCCAGACCGAGGCGCCCGCGAGCGAGATGCGCGTCTTCATCTCGAACAGCGGCACGATCCAGAACGGCGCCAGCAGGTTGAAGGCATTGAAAAAACCGATCGCGGTGTTCGTGCCCGACGCGTTCCCGGTCAGCGGCGCCGCGCGCTCCAGGCGCTCCCACGCCGGCCGCGGGCGATCGGTGCCGAGCCACCCGCGACTCTCGTTGGTGGTCTTGCGCAGCTCCTTGAACACGTAGATCACCACGCCATCGTCGGTGACCTCGGGCTCGCCGCCGTAGTCGGCGAGCAGCCGCGTCGCCTCTTCTTCGGCGCGGTCGAAGTCCCACCCCATGAGCTGGACCAGGTCGACGGCGCCAATGCGGCCGTTGCGCTGGCGGATCGCCGCCAGGATCTCTTTCTCGTCGGCGAGCGGATCGACCGGCGCGCGCGGCGGCCCGAAGACGAAGTCGAAAACGCTCTTGTAGAACGGCTTCTTCGGGCGCGCCGACAACCGCCGCGCGGGCGCGCCGGCGAAGCCCGGGTTCCAGCCCCAGATCCAGAACAGATCGGCAAAGCCGAACCCGAAGCCGCGGTCGTCGTCTCGGTCGTCCGCGCGCCGCGCGAAGATCAACGCCAGCATCATCGCGACGAACAGCATGAAGTAGACGACCAGCGTGACGACGATCGAGATCTTGAACACGAACGTGAAGCCGGTCCATAGCGCGGCGCCCGCCGCGGCCAGGCGCTCGCGCCAGGTGAGCGTGCCACGCCGCTCGAACGCCGGGTCGAACTCGTACACCAGCTCGCCGCTGTCGGTGGCGCTGAGGTGGCTGCGATACTCCTTGAGCAGCACGGTCAGCGCCTGCTGGGTCTCGAGCTCCGGCAGGCCGGACACCGCCATCGCGTCGGACCGGGTGAGCTTGCCACCACGGCCGCGCAGCGCTTCGAGCAGAATGCGCTTCGCCTTGGGCTCGGCGTAGGCCTTCTTCTCCAGCGTCGGATATCCCTGGGGTTCTCCCTGGCTCGGGTTGAGTGCCATCTCCGTGCCTATTCACTGCCTCATGATTGGCCGCCGCGCAACCTTGGACGGACGGGGGAGCGGATGGCTACGGCCCGTGGTAGCGCTTCTCGCCCGCCTCCACGCGCAGCGGCAAACGGTTCTGCGGCGGCGGGAACGGGCAGGCCGCGAATTCCGTGAACGCGCACGCCGGATTCAGCGCACAATTGAAGTCGATGACCACGCGCCCCGTGGCCGGATCGGGCAGCGGCGAATAGACGAAGCGGCCGGCTGGATACGTGAGGTCGCGGTTGGTCTCGTCGCCGAACAGGATGAACAGGCGCTTGCGGTCGTCGTCCATCAAGCTGTCGAGGCGAAAGCTTCGCCCGCCGATCTCGAGCATGACCTGACCCGGCGAGCGCGACAGCACCGGACCGAGGTCGTACGGGATGCTGATCAGGCGCTCCTCGGCGAACGGTATGAACTGCGCGGGCAGCGCCCAGTCGCGGCGCGCGGGAAACCACTCGGTGCCGGGAAACTCGTGGCGGCGCGGGCTCTCGGGATCGCGCGCGCGGACGGCGAAAATCTCGCCGCGGCGGATGAGCTCGTAGACCAGACGGCCGTGCACGATGCGATCCGGGCCGCCCTCGTCGGCGTCGGAGCGCAGCACCTTCTCGCGGATCGGCGCGCCATCGATCGTCACGGTCAGACCGTCGCCGACCAACAAAGTCACGCGCCCGCTCGCTTCCAGCGTCACCGTTCCCATCGGCAGCACGTTCGGCCCCGCGTCCAGCGAATAGCGCGCGACCAGCGTGAGCCAGCCCCCCGGCGCGGTCAGGCGCGCCATGCGTCCCGCGCGAAAGGCCTCAGCGTCCTGCGCAAATCGATCGTCGGTCACGCCGACATTCTAGCCTCGGCCGTGGAACGCGCCGCCGTTCTCGACTAAGCTCGCTCGGGTTTCGTTCGCGCCAGGCACGATCGCCCGGCGCTGTTTGGTGGCCCTTTGTTTCCGTCTCGAGGAGGTTTGCTCATGAACAAGCTGACGAAGAATCTGCTCGCCCTTGCGATCGCCTCGGTGTTCTCGTTCTCGGCCGCGGCGGCATCGGCGTGTGATGGAATGAAAGATCACGCGAGCGCCAGCGGCGACACGCAGGCAAAAAACGAGAGCGGCAAGACCGCGAACAAAACCAAGAACAAGAGCGGCGCGACCAAGTCGCGATCGGACGACAGCGCCAACAAATCGTAACCGGGTCGTCGCACAGCGCAGTGCCGCCCTCGGTGCTGCGCTGTATTTATTTGTGCGCACCACCTTGGCGTCTCCAAAGAGAGCTGACGTGTATTAGCTTCCCTCTCGGAAAATTCGATGACGACCAAAGTGATACTCGTTGATGACCATCATGTTTTTCGAACCGGCCTGCGTGCCATTCTCGCCTCCGAGCCCGACCTCGCCGTCGTCGGCGAGGCGTCGGAGGCGCGGCAGGCCTATTCGCTGCTCGACAGCGCCCAGCCCGATCTGGTGCTGCTCGATCTGACGCTGCCCGACGGCGACGGAATCGCGGCCACGCGCGAGCTCCTGCGCCGCGAGCCGCGCGTGCGGGTGCTGGTGCTGACCATGCAGACCAACGAGTTCTTCGTCTCGCGCGCCTTCGCCGCCGGCGCCAGCGGCTTCGCGATCAAGAGCCAGGGACCGGAGGAGATCCTGCAGGCGATCCGCGCGGTCGCCGCCGGCGAGCGCTACCTGTCGCCCCAGTTCGTTGGCAAGATCGCCGAGACCAACGGCAAGACGGTCGTGCGCGACCAGGCGAGCCACGACCCGCTCGAGCCTCTGTCGCGGCGCGAGCGTGAGGTCTGCGATCTCGTGCTGCGCGGCCTGTCGAACCAAGGCATCGCCGAGGCGCTCTGCATCAGCATCAAGACCGTCGAGACCCATCGCGCGCGCATCAACCAGAAGCTCGGCGTGCACTCGACGGGTCAGCTGATCCGCCTCGCCGCCCTGCAGGGCCTGATCTCGAGCTAGGACTGAGCTGGGCCGACTCCGGACGTTGGCGGCGTACCGCAGCGGCGTTCCGCCCACTCGCTTCTCTCTCCCTCTGCTCCACGCGGATGTGGAGCCGAGGGCTTTTCGGAGCTACGAGAGCAAATCCGCCGGCACCTGCCCGCCGACCCCGCTCGCGTAGGCCGCCTCATCCGCGCGCGCCGCGCGCCGGCCATCGAAGCTCGCGCGCGCCGCCGGCTCGGTGGGCACGAATCGCAGCGTGAAGACCGCGCCCGCGCCGCGCGGCCGATTGGCGACGGAGATTCGCCCGCCGACCCGAATCATCAGATCGCGCGCCATCGACAGCCCGATGCCGGTGCCCTCTTCGCCCTTCGTCGTGAAGAACGGATCGAAGATGCGATGGCGGATCGCCGGCGGAACGCCGGTGCCTTCGTCCTCGACCTTGACCACCACGCGGCGGCGGCTGGAGCTGGCGCGGAGCTGCGCGCCGATCCGGATCACGCCGCCGCGGGGCATCGCGTCTCTCGCGTTGAGCAGCAGATTGACGAACATCTGGCGCAGCTCGGCGGCGATGCCCCATACCGGCGGCAAGGACGGCAGCTGGACCAGGATGTCGACCCGCTTGCCGGGCCGGTCGGCGAAGCTGGTCTCGGCCAGCTCGACCGCGTGCCGCACCACGATCCCGAGATCCACGGGCCGCGCGGGGCGTTCGCGCGCGCCCCCGCGCAGCGACTCCTGGACGCGCGTGAGCATCGCGAGGCTGTCGCGCAGGCCGCTGCGGACCCAGGCCAGGTGCTCGCGCTGGCCGGCCGTCAGGTCGGGCTCGCGCGCGACCAGCGCCGTGCGCACCTGGAGCGCACCCAGCGTGTTGCCGAGATCGTGCGCGACGCCGGCCGCGATCTCGCCCATGGCCAGCAACGTCTCGCGGCGGCGCAGACCGTGGCGCGCGCGCGCGAGCTCGGCCTCGGTGCGCGCCAGCGCCGTGATGTCGTCGACGATCGCCAGCACCGTACCGTTGCGCGCCTTGGTGGCGCCTCCACTCTCGAGCCGAAGGCGCCACACCCGATCGCCGCCGTCACGCACGACGCGTACGTCGGCGCCGGCGCGCCCGGAGACGCCGAGCAATCGCGCGGCCAGCCGGGTCACCACCCCGGCCAGGCCGGCGCCGCGGAGGCGCTCACCGCGCGCGGCACCGGGTGAGGTCACGATCCAGCGCGACGCCCCCACGCTCGACCGGGCCATCTCCCCGAAGCACTGGTTGCGGATCACGATCCGATCGCGCGCCAGCACCGCGACGCCGATCGACTGCGAGCGCGCGAGCCCGGCCGCGAGCAGCGCGAGGTCGCGCCGCCGCTCGCGCATCGACTTCGAAGGCTCGACGTCAACGACGCGCGCGGACGGAGCGACCGCGCCGTTCGCGGTCGCGCCCCCGGCGACGTCCGGCGTCGCTCCGAGGCGTGACACGATCCCAGCGGTCAATCGAGGCCTCGCCGCCAGCGAGAGGGGCGCGCCGCCGCGCCAGCCCGCGATCTGCTGATTCCGTCGCGCGCTCACGTGGCTTGTCATTAATCACCTCGCCCTTCGTTGCCAAGTGAGGGGAAAACGCGATCGCTGCGAGCGTGCGCGAGGGCGCAGGGCGGCGGATCGCGCGCATTACGGTAAAATGGCCGCGTGTCCGACGAAGAAGACGTTGAGATCCCGCAGGGGCTGGTCGCGGTGGGCGGCTCGCTGGATCCCGACGTCGTGCTCGGCGCCTACCGGTCCGGCATCTTTCCCTGGTCGTCGGATCCCGCGATCACCTGGTGGTCGCCCGATCCGCGCGCGGTCTTCGAGATCGATCACTACCGGGCGCACAGGAGCGTCGCGCGCACGGTGCGGCGGCGGGGCTGGCGCTTCGAGGTCGATCGCGACTTCACCGGCGTGATGCGCCGGTGCGCGGCGCCAACCCCGGACCGGCCGGCGACCTGGATCACCGATGAATTCGTGGCTTCCTACTCGGAGCTGCACCGCCGGGGTCACGCGCACAGCGTCGAGGTCTACGAGGGCGAGGAGATCGTCGGCGGTCTGTACGGCGTCACCATCGGCGGCTTCTTCGGCGGCGAATCGATGTTCCACACGCGCACGGACGCGTCGAAGGCGGCCGTCGGCTACCTCATCGATCGGTTGCGCGCGGGTGGCTTCACGCTGCTGGACGCGCAGATGCCGACGCCGCACCTGGCGCGTCTCGGCGCGGTCAACATCCCGCGCAGCGAGTACCTGGCGCGCCTGCGCGCGGCGCTGCAGGTCAGGGCGTCATTCAGCGCGGCGTGATCGCACGGTCGATTGCGCCTGCGGACTCTTGCGCGCGCACACCCGGTTTCGACCTGACCGCTTCGCCTCGTACATCATCTCGTCGGCGACCGCGATCAGATCGGCGGGCGACTGCACGCCCGGGTGAGGCGTGCCCGCGACGCCGACGCTGATGGTGACGCGAATGGGTTTGCCCTCGAACGAGAACGCGTGCTCCTCGACCAGGCGGCGCAGGGTCTCGGCCATGGTCTCTCCGTCGGCGACGGTGTGACCGCGCGAGATGATCGCGAACTCCTCGCCGCCGTAGCGCGCCAGGATGTCCTCGGGTCGGAGCGTGTCGGTGATCAGCTTCGACAGCTCGGTGAGCACGAAGTCGCCGCCAGGATGGCCGTGAGCGTCGTTGATCTTCTTGAAGTGATCGATGTCGAGAAAGAGCAGCGCCAGCGGCGTGGCGTGGCGGCTGGCGTACGTGTACTCGCTCTCGAGGCGCTCGCTGAGATAGCGCTTGTTGAACGTCTTGGTCAGCCCGTCGCGCAGCGCCGACTCCGACATCTGGCGCTGAAACATCTCGTCCAGCTTGT
>CAZNCQ010000099.1:13927-22197 GCA_964571275.1 uncultured Myxococcales bacterium | reverse complement strand
GCGAGGAGAAGGTGCTGCGCATGCGCTTCGGCATCGGCGAGAAGTCCGACCACACGCTGGAAGAGGTGGGCCAGGACTTCGAGGTCACGCGCGAGCGCATCCGCCAGATCGAGGCGAAGGCGCTGCGCAAGCTGCGCCACCCGTCGCGCAGCAAGCGCCTGAAGTCGTTCATGGAGAGCTGAGGCTTCGAGACCCTAGAGCCTTCGAGACCCTAGAGCCTTCGAGACCCTAGAACTTCGAGACCTTCGCGGCGCGCCTCTTTCTTTCTCCCTGCTTTTGGATCGCTTGGCTTTGGATCGCCTGGCTTCTGGGATCGCTTGGCTTTCTGATCACCTGGCTTCTGGATCACTTGCTGTCGTACCAGGGGTACGAGCACTCCTGAACCACGCCCACGCACGCGCTGTCCTGCGCCAGCGCGCAGGTGTCGCCCACGGCGCAGCTTCGGCCGTTGTCCGTGCACATTGCGGCCGCCGTGCCGCAGGTCCAGCGCGCGGCCAACCAGAGGTTGCGGTCATCGCAGTTAATCACGGTTGGGTTGCTCAGCGCCCGGCACTTGCTGGTGCTGTTGTTGAATACGTTGGTGACCGCGCAGCAGTGCGCCTTGGGCTTGGCGCTGCTGGCGCTCGAGCTTGGCGCCGAGGCGTCCGACGTGAGGGCGCCGTGCATCGCCGACGTCGCCTCGCGACTTTGATCACACGCTGCGACGAGTCCGCACACAATCAAGCCGAAAGCCAGGATACATTTCATCGAAGACCCCTCCCGCCCAACGGCGGACACCGATCCCGCCTATATCCCTGCATTTGGGCGGCGCCCGCCGTGCCACTTGCGAAACAATTCGGCGGCAACTCCCCAAAGATCCCCGAGAGCCACCGTCGCGCCGGCGCAGGCGACATGCTTTAATCCACGGGATTGTTGCGTCGGTTTGCGGTCAAGGTCGGAACCAAGGAACGCGTCGTCGAGCTCGAAGCGAGCAACGGTGACAGCGGCGCGCTCCGGATTCTCGTCGACGGCGCCGCGCGCGACATCGAGGTCCGCCAGGTCGAACCCGGCGTCTGGTCGCTGATGGACGGCACGCGCCAGACGATCGCCCAGATCGACGGCGCCGCGCCCAAGCTGACCGTCGAGATCGCGACGCCGGGCCAGGACCCGCTGGTCGTGCTGGTCGAAGTGGCGCCCGCGCGCAGCGCGCGCATCGCCGCGCAGCGCCCGTCGACCGGCGGCGCGGCCCCGACGACGCTGCGTTCGCCGATGCCGGGCCGCGTGGTCAAGCTCCTGGTGAAGGCCGGCGAGCGCGTCTCGGCCGGCCAGGCGCTGGTGGTCGTCGAGGCGATGAAGATGGAGAACGAGCTGCGCGCCCCGCGCGCCGGCACGGTGCAAGCGCTCCGCTGCGAAGAAGGATCGGCGGTCGAGGCCGGGCAAGACCTGGTCGTGATCGGTTGACCGCGCGCCCGAGAGCACGGCGAAGACGATGAGACGATGACCAGCCCCTTCGTCCTCGCGCTCGCCGCGCTGCTGGCGCAGGCCGACCCCGGGCCCGCCGAGCCCGCGCCTCCGCCGGCGGCCAGCACACCCAAACCGGCGGGCCCGGCCGAGCCCGCGCCTCCGGAGACGTCCGGGCCCGCCGAGCCCGCGCCTCCGGAGTCGAATGCACCCGGCGCACCCTCCCCCGCCCCGGCCGCGCCGTCCCCCTCGTCGTTCCCCGACCTCGGCCCCGATGCGCCGCCGCGCAACACCGTCGCCCTCCTCGGCGGTGTCTCTTACCGGCTGACCTCGACCGAGCTCGGCCCGTCGGTCGGGTTCACTATCGGCGGTTCGTACCAGCGGCGCTATGCGACGCTCGCCTCGGCCGTCGAGCTCGCGTGGGCGGTCGAGTTCGCGTTCGATCGCTTCTCGGCCGGCGTCATCGGCTCTGCGCCCGACGCCAGCGGGGTCGAGCAAACCTACGCTGCGACCCGCACGATCACCTCAACCAGCTTCGCCGCGATGCAGGTGCTGGCGGTGCATCAGGACCGGTTCCGCTTCTGGCTGGGCGCCGGAGCGGGCCTGTCGATCGGGTTCCTCTCGAGCCCGGAGCTGGACCTGCGTCCGGGCTCGGCCACCGCCTACCAGCCGCTGGCGCGCGCCGCCGCCGGCGCGGACGTCGAGATCAACAGCCAGGCGTCGGTCGGCCTGCGCGCCGGGTACAGCGCCATGCTCACGTCGTCGTCGCTGCATACCGACAACGGGCCGACCTTCGCATTCATGGGTGATCTCTTAGACATCCAGGCCGGGCTCTTCTATCGTTTCCGCTGACCGAAATGAGGCGCGGGCTCTCTCTCTTTCTGCTGCTCGCGCCAGCGCTGGCGCTGGCGGCGCTCGGGGTGTTGATGGTGACGTCGACGACCGCGCGCCACGCCACGGCCGCCTTCGGCGATCCGCGCCACTTCGTGATCCGCCAGGTGATCGCCATCGCGCTCGCCGCGGCGCTGGCTCTCGCGATCGTACGCGCCGGGCCGGCGCGCGTGCTGCACGCCGCGCCGGTCATTTTCGCCCTCACGCTGCTCGCCGCGCTGGCGGTGTTCATCCCCGGCATCGGCGTGCGCGCCGCGGGCGCGCGCCGCTGGCTGCACATCGGCATGCTCACCGGCAGCCCGGCGCCGATCCTGACCGTCGCCGTCGCGCTGATCATCTCGGCCTGGGGCCGCGATGACGAGTTTGCCCCGCCTCCGCCGCGCGTCGGCCTCCCCGCCGACGGCACGTTCGCTGCGCGTGCGACGGTGCTGGAACCGCTGCCGCGCCGCCTGCTGGCGCTGGCGCTGGCGTTCGCGGGGTTGCTCGCGCTGGTAATCGAGCCCGACTTCTCCGCCGCCGCGATCGCCGGCGCGGTGGGCCTGGCGGCGCTGGCCGGTCTCGGCTTCCGCGGGCGGCGCCTGGTGCCGGCCGCGGCGGCGCTCGTGCTGGCGCTGATGCTGGTCGCCTCCCAGTTCGCCTACGTCAGCGGCCGGTTGCGCGGTTTTCTCGCTCCCGAACGCGATCGCCACGGCAAGGGCTTCGAGGTGCTGGCGCTCGCGCGCGCCTCCGCCGGCGCGACGACCAGCGGCGCCGGCCTCGGCCACGGCGAAGCGCGCCACCGCCTCTCGTCGCCGAGCAGCGACTACGTGTTCGCGATCGTCACCGAAGAGATGGGCAAGACCGTCGCCCGCGGCGTCGGCGTCGCCTGGCTGGCGATCGCCGCCGGCGCGGTGCTGGCGGCGCGCGGCCTGGGCGATCGGCGCATGCGCGCGCTCGCCCTCGCGTCGGGCCTGGCCATGGTGGCGCCAGCCGCCCTGCACATCGCCGTCTGTACCGGCCTGGTGCCGATCATCGGCGTGACCATGCCACTCGTCAGCTATGACCCGGCGGCGACGCTGGCCGCGGGCGCCGAGATCGGGCTCATCGCCTCGATCGCGCTTGCCGCGCCGGGACGCGCGCCGGAGCTCGCCGGGGCCGGAGCCGGATGACGCCGCTCGCCGACCTGCGCCTCGCGATCCTGGCGGGAAAGGGTGGCGTCGGCCGCACCACCGTCGCCGCCGCGCTGGCGCGCGCCATGGCCGCGCAGGGCCGGCGCGTGCTGATCGCGCAGACCGAGGCCGCCGACCGCCTGGGCAAGCTCTTTGGCCGCACCGAGCCCGTGGGCGCCGAGATCGTCACGCTCGCGCCCGGCGTCGACGCGGTCAACATGACCCCCAAGAGCGCGCTACACGAGTATGGACTCATGGTGCTGCGCTACGAGACGGTCTACCGCGCGCTGTTCGAGAACCGCGCCGTACGCGGGTTCCTGGGCGCGATTCCGGGCCTGGACGCCTACGCCATGCTGGGCAAGGTCTGGTGGCACACGACCGAGACCGAACGGGGGCGCCCGCGTTACGACCTCACGATTTTCGACGGCCCGGCCAGCGGCCACGCCACCCTGATGCTGCGCCTGCCGCATGCGGTGTTGTCGGCGATGCCGCGCGGTCCCCTCGCGCGCGACGCCCAGGCCGCCTACGACCTGATCACCGATCCGGTGCGCACGGCGATGGTGATCGTGACCCTGCCCGAGGAGCTGCCGGTCCGCGAGACCGTCGAGCTGGCGCGAAGCGCGCGCGAAACGCTGAAGATCCCGCTCGGCCCGGTGGTGGTGAACGCGGTCCCCACCGGGGACCTGTCGACGCCGGCCATGGACGCGGTCATGGATCGCCTGCCGTTGCCGACCGGCGACCGCGACCTCGACGCCACCCTGACCATGGCGACGCGCGTGCGGGCGCATCGCCGGACCGCAGACGATATGCTGGCGCGACTCAAGGCGAATCCCGGACTGCCGATGCTGCTCTTGCCACGTGTGCCCACGGCCGACCTCGGGCCTGAAGATGTCGAGCACCTTGCCGGACTCCTTCGCTAAATGTCGTGATCTCGCCTCTCCTCGTCCTCCTGGCCACAGACGTCGCAGCTCCCCACCTGGCGGCGACTAGGGCGGGGGCTCCTCCCGTGATCGACGGGACGCTGGACGACGATGCCTGGAAGGCGGCCGTCCCGTCGTCGGCGTTCACGCAGCAGACGCCGTTCGACGGTGTTGGCCCGTCGGAGCACACGACCATGCGCGTGCTCTACGACGACCAGGCGCTCTATTTCGGCTTCGACTGCCAGCAGCTGCACTCGCCGATCATGGGGCGGCTGACCCGGCGCGACCACGACTCGGAGAGCGACTGGGTCTGGATCCAGATCGACTCGCGCCGCGACGGCAAGAACGCGGTCATGTTCGCGGTCAACGTGGTCGGCGTCATCGCCGACGGCACGATCCACGACCAGACGGTGGCGTCGTTCGACTGGGACGAGAACTGGGAAGCGCGCACCTCCCGCCGCGTCGACGGCTGGTCGGTGGAGATCCGCATCCCGCTGCGCATCTTGCGCTTCGAGAGCGGGCTACCGGTCCAGAGCTGGGGGATGCAGGCCGCGCGCTACATCGCCGATCGGCAGGAGACTGACCTCTGGGCCTACACCTCACGCGATGTCGCCGGTGGCGTCGCGCGCTTCGGCAGCCTCGACGACCTGCGCGACCTGAAGCGCGGGGGACACTTCGAGCTCCGTCCCTTCGCGCTCGGACGCCTGCGCCGCCGCGACGCCGCCGAGGACACCGTGGCGCACGGCTACGACGAGAGCGGCGCGGCCGGCCTGGATCTCAAGTGGCATGTCACCCAGGACCTGACGCTGGACGCGGCGATCATGCCCGACTTCGCGCAGGTCGAGGCCGACCAGCTGATCCTCAACCTCACCAACGTCGAGACGTTCCTGCCCGAGAAGCGCGCGCTGTTTCTCGAGGGAGCGGAGGCGTTCACGACGCCGCTACAAGTCTTCTATTCGCGCCGCATCGGCGACGCGCCGACGAACCCGGCGCTGCGAAGCGATGTGCCGGCGTACATGGGATCGACGGAGAAGCTGGTCGAGGTCCCCGAAACCGCGTTGATCTATGGCGCCGCAAAGCTGGTCGGCAATCTCAACAGCCACTGGACCGTGGGTGCGATGACCGCCTTCACCGCGCCCAATCAGGTGGCGGTCCAGGACCAGACGACCCATCTCGAATCGACGCGCATCGCCCAGCCCGCCATGTCGTTCAACGTGCTTCGCCTCAAGCGCGAGCTCGGCCGCAACGCCTACCTGGGTGTGATCGGCACCGGCGCGACCGTGCTCGACGAGCAGACCTACGGCTATCCGCCGGTGACCCAGGCGGGCGCGACTGACTCGCTCTGCCCGTCGGGCGCGCTGGTCACGCCCGGAGCGCGCTGCTTCCACGACGCGTACCTGGGCGGCATCGACGGGTTCTGGCGCTCGGATTCGGGCAACTACATGATCGCCGGCCAGCTCGTCGAATCGCTGATCGAGAATGGGCCGCCGACCGGCCAGTCGACACCGCTGCTCGACGGGACGTTCATCAATCCCGGCGACCATGCCCCCGGCGGGTGGCTACGGGTCGCGAAAGAAGGCGGCAAGCCGTTCATCTGGGCCGCCGAGTACACGTACGCGGGGCAAAAGCTCGACTACAACGACCTGGGATTCCAGCTGCGCCAGAACCTGCACGAGCTCAAGGCCAGCCTCGGCTACCGCACGCTCGACGCCGGCCGGTACACCATCGACACGACGACCTCGCTGGAGCTGGATGCACGCCGCAACCTCGCCGGCCTGGATCTCGGCGATACGCTGGAGCTGAACACCCGCTGGCACCTGCGCCGCTTCTGGACGGTGTTCCTGGCCGCTGACGCCGGAGGTTCGCGCTTCGATGATCGCGAGGTTGGTGACGGCACGTCGCTGGAACGTGCAGACTGGGTCGGCGGCAAGTTCGAAGTTCTGAGCGATCTGCGCCGCAAGGTCGCCGGCAGCCTGGCCAACCAGACGCAGTTCATTGGCACCGGTTTCAGCACCAGTGTGCAGGGCTCGCTGCTGCTGCACCTGATCCCGCCCCTCGAGATCGAGATCTTGCCCCAGGTCACCTACACGCGCGGCGAGCCGCGCTTTGCGTGGAACGCATCGACCGTCAGCCCGATGATGGCAGCCGCGATCGCGCCCGCGGCAGCGCCGTACATCTTTGGCGACCTCACCGCCAAGAGCGCGGGCGGCACGCTGCGCGCCAGCTACGCGTTCACGCCGACGCTGACGTTGCAGACCTACGCCCAGCTCTTCCTCGCGTCGGGCCACTACACGAACCTGAAGCAGCTGTCGGTGACGCCGGGTTCACAGGTGAGCCTGTCGACTCTCGCCGCGAATCAACTGGCAGCGTCGCCATCGACGGTCGCGGACTTCGAAGACGCTGCGCTCAACGTGAACGTCGTGCTGCGCTGGGAGTACCACCTCGGCTCGACGCTGTTCCTGGTCTATTCGCGGTCGCAGATTCCCAACGTCGACCTCCTGACCAACGACGCCCAGCTGCGGCCGGCGGGGATCCTGCGCGGCTCCGCCGTCGATGTCATCCTGGTCAAGCTCTCGTACTGGTGGGCGAGCTAGAAACCCACCGCCACGGCGCTCAGCCCGGAAACTCCTTCGTGCCGACGGTGTGGGCGCCGCCCTTGAACGCGGTCTCCCGGAGGTGGATGTCATCGACGGGCGGCGGCAGGGCCCGCGCGACGGCGTCGTCCTTGAGTAGCTTCTCGCCGCGAGCGCTGCCTCCGCGAGGGCCGAGCGCTTCGCGCCACAGAACGGCGCGCACCGTGCGCAGCGCGTCCCGGCTCCGAGCGTGCTCCAAGAGGTCGGCGATGCTGAGCACACCGACGAGGCGGCTGTGCGCGTCCACGATTGCGAGACGCGACTTCTGATGGGTCGCCATCAGCGCCTCGGCGTCACGCAGGTCGGCGGTCTCGGGGCAAGTCAGCGCTGGTGACGTCATGATCAGCGCCGCCGACGTCGTCGATGGAATCACTCCCTTGGCCATGCCCCTCGTCACCAGGTCGCGGTCGGTGACGACGCCGACGACCCCGCGGCTGGCGTCGCAGATGGGAAGAAAACCAACACCGGCCTCGGACATACGATCCGCGGCATCGCGAACCGAGTCGTGTTCCGTGAGCCACTCCAGGTTCCTGCTCATGATGTCGTTGCATTTCATGGTCTGTCCTCCGTCGAGCTCGTATAAGGCACGGCCCATGCCAACCGAGATGTTCTGATTTTGGGGCGGCGCGGGAGCGCAGAAGCTCCGCAGCCTGCGCAGGGAGTGCGCGGGCGACATACACCGACGCAGGATTTACCGGCGTGCGACAGCGATAAAGCCTTGCGTTCGAAGCTTCGATAGGGGCGCTGGCTCATGGTGGCGATCGACGTCGAGGCGACCCGCACGCCGGCGTGAGACGACGCGCGCCTGCGCGAACGTGAACCGGCCGCAGCCGGTCGAGCCGCTCTCGGCGATCGAGCCGTTGAACCACGACCGCACGGGGCCGTTGCGACTCTCCGTCAGCCTCGGCGAAAGCGTCTGCGATCCTCAGGCATCGAGACCCTGATGAAGAGCGCGGACCGCGCGATGTACGAAGAGAAGCGGCAGCGGCGAAGCGCCTTGGTCATATGACCAGCGGCCGTGGTCACGACTCGATCGGCTCGCTCGTCGAACGAGTCTGATCCGAACCCGCGCCGTTGCGCCAGTTGATGCGAGCGTGCCTGCGGCATGACAGCTGCAATAGCGGGTTTACGTCCTCGCAGTGAGGGCAAGCAGAAAAACGCAGACGCGGGAGAAATTAAAAATGAACACCAAGATGGTCGCCGGTCTCAAGGTCAAGTCCGCCATCAAGGCGGCCGGC
>CAZNCQ010000099.1:0-13827 GCA_964571275.1 uncultured Myxococcales bacterium | reverse complement strand
TCACAACCGCGTCCTCGCCGGTCTCAAGGTCAAGTCCGCCATCAAGGCGGCCGGCATGGGCCCCAATCACAACCGCGTCCTCGCCGGTCTCAAGGTCAAGTCCGCCATCAAGGCGGCCGGCTGGGGCCCCAATCACAACCGCGTCCTCGCCTCGATCTAACTAACGAGCTGGGAACCGTCAGCCTCCAAGGGATCCCGGGGGCAGGCTCACCTGGCGATGCGCATTTCTTTTTCAATCCGAGTCGTGGCTGGCCAGCCAGTGGGTGACGTCGACGACACCCTTCTTGTTAGAAGCTTCATCGTAGTTCTTCTTCGCATCCACGGCGATGCTCATGGCTTGCGGGCGCGACGCCCGCTTGGGCCACATGGCCTGGGCCAATAGGAATTCGGTCTCAGCCAGACGAGACGGCTGAGGATCCGCAGCCCGGCGAATGGAATACGCCCGCTCCAGGCTCGTGACCGCATCTCGTGCGTTTCCCATCCCCAGCGAGCTGCGACCAATGATGGTCAGCGCCCCGGCCACGGCGGGGTTGTCTGCGCCCATCTCACGCTGCCAGATGGCCAGCGCGCGCCGGCCGAGGCCCTCGGCCTCGTTGAACCGACCCGCGAGGTTGAGGAGCTCGGCGCGGTTCTCGAGCTGCCGTGCCGTCTCGGGATGATCGATGCCCAGCATCTTCTCGTCTATGGCGACGGCCCGCTCGCTGTACGTGAGCGCCTCCTCGATACGATCCAGCTTCGAGAGAACATATGCCAGGTTCCCGAGAGAGATCGCGACATCGGGGTGTTCGGCCCCGAGAATTTGTTCCTTCAACCGCAATGATTCTTGAACGGCCGCGTACGATTCAGCGTACCGCCCCTCCCCATCGGCGAGCACGGCTCGATTGTTGACCAGCCACGCACGCAGCAGACCGTGGCCTCCGAGACGGCGCAGCGTCGAATCCGAAAAGTCGGACCAAACCCGAGCTTGCTTGCGGTCTCCGTTCTGGTAGCCGACGACGTACGTCAGGTAGACCGCTCCCTCGGCGACGGCCTCATCGTCACCCCCGGCCTGGGCGTCCCAGATCGCCTCCTCGCCCAAGGCTGCCATCTCGGACGGACGAACGCTGACCTCCGCCAGGCGGCGCGTTGCTTCGGCGGCGAGCGGGAGGTAACCGATCGTCCGCGCCTCGCCAACCAGTGACCTGGCCAGCACCAATGCTTCCGAGAGATGGCCCGCGTCGGTCAGCGCTTTCACGCGCGCGAGCTTGGGACGGATGCGGTCGACGCGCGCCTTGGTCGCCGGATCGTCGGGCGGCTTCACGACCGCGCGCAAGACCGGGATATCGCTGCAGCGCTCGAGATCGCTGAGGCCGTCGACGGCGTTCGTCGCCTTCTCGACGGTGTTGCCGTCGGCGTGCGCGAACAGGTCGGTGAGCGCCTTGACCGAGTCGAGACGGCCCTGCAGGCACGACATGCGTAGATCGAGAACTTCGGCCGATTGCTCGCCGCGCACGGCGGTCGCCTCGCACGCGTCGGTGTACGTCGCGGTCCAGGCCGACGCGTACTTGTCGAGCGCGCGCCTCACCGTCTCGAAGGTCTTCTCCGCGTAGCTCTTGCCGGTCGCCACGAAGGCGGCGTGGATCGCTTGCTTTCGCGCCGTCGCCTCCGGGGCCGGCTCCCACACGCCGGCCAGCTTCAGCGCGCCGCCTTCGCACGGCGCGTGGCGGCCCTGTAGCATGCGCGCCGCGCCGACCGCCATCCCGATCACGAGCACCGCGCCCGTCGCGCCCGCGGCCCAGCGGCGGTGCGCGACCGACGGATCGTGCTCCAGCGCGTCGAGCAGCGCCGTCATCGAAGGGTGGCGCGCGTCGGCCGACGGAAGCAGGCCGCGCAGGATCACCTTGCGGACCCACGACGGAACCCTCGTGCCCTCGGGTGCCTCGCGCACCACGCCCTTGGCGACGCTCGCCATGAGCGCCATGAAGCTCTTCCCCTCGAACGGACGTTCGCCGTACAGCGACTCGTAGAGCGCGACGCAGAAGCTGAACTGGTCGGTGCGCGCGTCGCCTGGCTTCGACGCGAACTGCTCGGGCGCCATGTACGCCGGCGTGCCCAGCATCGCGCCGGTCTGTGTGAGGTTGGCTTCCAGCGCGCGCGGCGACACCGCGCTGCCGCCGTCGAGCGTCATGCGGGCCGCCGGTAGCGTCGGGCTCTTGCGTTCGTTGGGCCCCGGCACCACGCGCGTGACGTCCATGTCGACGTGCCCGGATCTGTTCGGCCGCTTGGTGCCACTGGCGATCGGACGCGGCACACCGTCGCCGATCGACGGCATCACCACCGCAGGAATGGGCGACCGCGCCTCGCTCTTGGCGAGCTCGGCCGACACCGCATCCGCCAGCGCTCCAGGGAGCGGCGTCGCGAGGGGATCGGCGACGCCGCTCTGGCGCGCGAGCCCGAAGTCCATCACGCGCACCTTGCTGTCGTGGCCGACCATCACGTTGTCGGGCTTGAAGTCGCGGTGGACCAAACCCGCCTCGTGCGCCGCCGCCAACCCGCGCCCCGCGGCGACGAACACGCGCAGGATCTCGCGCCAATCGCGCGGGCCCGCGTTCAACCAGTAGCGGACGGTGTCACCGTCGATGAACTCCATCGCGATGAACACCGCTTCGTTGAACGTGCCGACGTCGTAGACCACGACGACGTTCGGGTGCGAGAGCTTGGCGATCGCCTGCGCCTCGCGCAGCAGCCGCGTGCGTCCCTCCGACGTGCTCTGTCCCGCGCTGGTCCGCGCGCGCAGCAACTTGACCGCGATCTTTCGATCCAGCTCCGGGTCGTACGCGGCGTAGACGTCGCCCATGCCGCCGCGCCCCACCAGCCCCAGCACGACGTAGCGTCCAATCGTGGCGCCGCGGGGCAGAAGATCCGGGTCATGACTGCTCGGGTGATTCTGCTCGTGCGGCATCGGAGAGAACTTCCGAGCTAAACAATCGGCAGCCTGGATCCCAGGGTTGAGGGGACTATCTGGCCGTAATTTATTGTATTATTAGCTACATTCGGTTCGTTCCGGCGGAGCGCTCGACCAGGTATTCCAGCACCACCTCGGCGACGAACTCCTCGACCGAGCTGAACCCCAGATCATGGGCGTGCGCCTCCGCCGAGTCGGCGATCGGGCCAAATCGACGCTGGTACCAGGCCAGCAGATCCTCGAGCGCGAGTCCGGCGTCGGCCGGGCCGGCGGCGTGCAAGCCGAGCGAGCGCAGGATGGCCTGTTTCCGCCGGACGGCGACCAACGTGGGTTGGAGTCGCCCCAGGTGCGCGAGCGCCGCCGGCAAGCGACGGTTGACCTGATGGGGAACGGCGCCGAGGAGCGCGTCGACGGCACGTTGCTCGCGTTCGAGATCGGCGCGCGCGTCCGTGGAGAGCGACGACAGATCGGCGGTCGGCGCCACCGAGGTTCGGGCCGCGTCGGAAGGACCTGTCGCCGCGGCGGCGAGGATGCCTCGGCGGCCCGCCTGCTCGTCGGCGAGGTAGAGCAAGAGCGCGGTGCCGAGCGCGTCGCGGGCGCGCGCGGGATCGAGGCGCAGGTGGCGCTGCAGCTCGACGGCGCTGACCGCGCCGGCGGCGCCGCCCGTCGCCAGGCCGCCGTCGGCGTGATCGACCTCGGCCTCGTGCAGGATCATTTGCTCCCAGAAGTACGTCGGCTCGAAGTCGAAGCTCGGCGCCGGCGGCACCGCGGGCACGAGCGTGTCCGCCGCGGCGTCGCGCGCGAGGCGTTCGAGCAGCCGGATCGCATCGCCGCGCTTGACGTCGGGACGGCGCTGCGCGATCTGCGCGCGCAGCGCCGCGAGCTCGCGGTCGGGAATGCCCAGCGCGGCAGCGGCCACGAACAGCCGCGGCCACGATCGCTCGGGGTAAAACAGCGCCTTGGCCGCGCCCAGCAGCCGATCGTGCGACGCTGCCGAGATCCTTCCCGCGTCGCGCGCCTCGCGCAGCCCGGCGCGCAGGTTCACCATCGCGTCGGACAGGCTGCGGTAGCCGTCGTCGGCCGACGCGTGCGCGACCCCGACCTCGTCGTCGTCTTCGAGCTCTCCGCGATGGAACGCTTCGAAGACCTCGCCCACGCCCTCCATGCCGAACGCGGCCAGCTCGGCCGCGCGCAACGCGCCCATGCTCGACGCGCCGAGCACGCGCACGCCGCGCGAGAGCGCGAACAGGATCTCCTTGTGCCAGACCGCCGGCGTCTGCTCGAAGAGCCCGTCGACGATCGCGATGACGCGCGGGCCGCGCGCCATCAAGCGATAGATGTCGCCCATCGAGACCGGCGGCAAGTAGACCGCGTCGAGGATCCGGCGCGCGTCGGCGAGCGGCAGGCTCGGCCCCAGAAACACAAAGACGGAGGGCTCGGACACCGACGACAGCGGTGAGGGCGCGCTCACGCCGGCGCCGCCTCCGCGGCGGCCGCGACCGCTTGCATCTTGTGCCGCGCGCGCGTGCCCGGCAGATGGCCGCCCGGCCCCTCGAGCCCGGGCACGACCACGCGCGCGACGGGCAGCCCGATCTCGGGGCGCGTGAGATCGACGACGACCACTTGCTCGACGCCGACGGTACGCACGGCATCGAGCAGCCGCGCGACATCGTCCTCGAACGTCTCGGTCGCCAGCGAGGGCCGCGCGTCGAGGCGTCCGTCCGACGGCGCGCTGGTGATCTCCTCCCAGATCGCGGCGAGCAGCTCGGGATCGCGATTGCGCGCGTAGTCGTGGCGCAGCAAATCGTCGCGGCTGCCCGAGATGTACGTGAGCCGCGTTTGCACGGCCTCGGTCAGCGCGCGCGACAGCGCCACATCCGGCGCCAGGTGGCATCCGAAGCCGTAGTGAATGCCCATCGAGCGCAGCCGCGACGGATCCGGACGCTCCAGGATCGCGCAGCCGTAGACCGGAATCCCGACGTCGGTCGTGAGGTCCCAGGCGACGGTGTGCACGCCGGCGCGGCTCACGCGATCGATCACCTCGCGGCAATACGGATCGGCGATGCGCTGCAGATCGACCTGTCGCAGCTCGCTGTCGAGCCGCCACAGCGCCTCGGCGTCGCGCTCGATGATCTCGCAGAACCCGTGCACGACCGCCTCGATCAAGCGATTCCCCGACGACAGGCCGTTGGTGCTGCGAAACAGGTCGGGCCCGCGCTCCGGCGTGCCGACGAAGTTCATCGTCACCATGTCGAGCGGCGTCCAGCACGGCCGCTGGCCCATGATGTCCCATCCGAGCACCCACGGCCCCGGCACCTCGGGCAGCGGTCGCCGGTACTGCGGGAGCTCGGCCGGGTTGATGACGTCATCGCCACCGGCGGCCGCCGCGCGCGCCAGCGCCTGGTACGACTCCCAGCGCACCGGATTGATCATCATTTCGGCGTGCCAGGTCTCCAGGCTCTCCATCAGCGCCGACGCCTTGGCGGCGTCATGGTCCAGACCCTTGCCCTGGCTGGTCGCCAGCGCGCGCGCGTTGGGCCGGATCGCGACGTAGACCGGCACACCGATGACGTCGAGCCCGGTGATGTTCGCCAGGCGGGTGAGCCCCACGCGCGGCATGAGCGTCCGGTACTCGGCCACCGTTTCACCCGGCGGCCGCGCACGATGGGTACCCCGCACGAACTGCTTTCGCGCGGCGTGGACGTCGCCGAATATCCTCACGCCGGCAGCCACGGGGCGAATCGTATCACGCGCGGTGCGCGCGACGATCTACGATGGCGACGGAGAGCTCGCTTGCCCCACCGTCGCCTCCACGTGCCGCCCTCCGCGCTGTTGCGCCAGGCGATCGCGCGTCACGAACGCGCGATCGCGGCGCGCGAGGCGCGGCGGCTCGGCCCCGCGGAACGGGACGCCATCCGCGCCGTGGATCTCTATGCGCGCGCCGAGGGGCCGGGGCACGCCGACGTCGCCAACGCGCTGGTGGACCTCGGCCAGATCCGCGAGCTCCGCGACGATCTCGCGGGCGCGGCCGAGGCGCTGGTGCGCGCGCGCGCGATCCTCACGCGTTTGGCGCGCCGGCGGAAGCTCGACGACCCGGAGATCGCGCGGCTGTCGGTCCGCGCCGGCCGATTTCTAGGAAGCGTGCAGCGGGCGCAGGCTGACCACGCCGGCGCCGATCGCACGCTCGCGCGCGTGCTGCGCGAGGCGACGCGCCGGCTCGGCGCGCGCGATCTCGACACCGCCGCGGTGCTCAACGATCTCGGCGTGCTGCGCAAGTACCAGGGGCGGCTCGACGACGCGGCGGCGTTCTACCGGCGCGCGCGCGCGATCGTGGAGCGGTCGGACCAGCCGCGCGGGCACGCGGCAGCCACGCTCTATCACAACCTCGGTGGGCTCGAGCATTCGCGCGGCCGCCACGCGCGCGGCGAACCGTACGCGCGCCGCTCCGCTCTGCTGCGCACCGCTCTGCTCGGCCCCAACCACGCGATGGTCGCGGCAGACGTCGCTGCGCTGGCGGCGCTGGTCGAGGGCCAGGGACGCCTCGTGGAAGCCGCGCGGCTCTACGAGCGCGCGCTGCGCGTGTTCCGCCGCCAGCTCGGCGCCGGCAGCAGCGAGGTGGCGGTCAACCTGTGCGCGCTCGGCGGCGTGCGGCAGGCCCAGGGGCGCCTCGCCGACGGCGAAGAGATGATCCGCGCCGCGCTGGCCATTCACGAAAGGCTCTACGGCCGGAACCATCCCGAGACCGGGATGACCGTCAACAACCTGGCGATCTTGGTGGCGACGCGCGGCCGCGACGCCGAGGCCCGCAGGCTCTGCCGCCGCGCGCTCGCGATCTTTCGCCGCACGCTGGGCGCGCGCCACCCGCACACCCGCCAGTGCGCCGCGAACTTGGCGCGGCTAGTGCGCCAGCGAGGCGAGCCGCGGCTCGCCGGCCGGTCAGTGGCGGGTCGCCAGCGCGCGCGCCGGCGCTGGCGCAGCAGCGGGAAGCGGGTGCTTCGCGATCCAGGCGTCGATCACGGCGACTCTCTCGCGCCACTGCGCCTTGTCCCCGTAAGCCGCCTCGGCCGCGCGCGCCAGCGTCTGCGCGCGCGCGCGATCGTGTCCGCTATCCCAGAGCGCTCGCGCGAGCAAGAACCGCGTCTCGCCGATCTGCGACAGCTCGGCGCCGCTCTTCTCGCGGATCGCCAGCGCGCGCTCCAGCGGCGCCAGCGCCGGCTCGGGCGCATCCTGACCGAGATAGCTCTGGCCGATGCCGTTCAACGAGTCGCCGAAGTAGGAATGGTCGGGTGGCAGCTCCTTGTTCCAGACCGCGAGCGCCGAGTTGAAAAGCGCGCGCGCCTCTTCGTAGCGGCCGAGCGCGTTCAAGATCTCGCCGCGGTTGCTCATGTGCATCGCCACCTCGGGGTGCCCGGGGCCCAGCGCCTTGCGCAAGATGTCGACCGCGCGCTGGTTGTAGACCAGCGCCTCCGCGGGCCGCCCCGCCTCGGACAGCGCCATCGCGAGGTTGCCCATGGGCCGCGCGACGTCGGCGTCGTCCGGGGGCAGGCTCGCTTCCGCGAGGGCGCGCGCACGCTGGTAGGCGGCGATCGCCTCGGGGTAGCGCCCCTGGACGTGATACAGGATGGCGACGTTGTTCTCGACCCAGCATTGCAGGCGGTCGTGCCCGCCCATTCGCCGCAGCGTCGCGCGCGTCTGCTGGATCCAGCGCTCGGCGTCCTCGTAGCGCCCCTGGTGGTAGCCGATCGCCTCGATGAGGTACGCCGAGGTCTCCGCCTTGAGCTCGTCATCCCGCGCGGCCTCGGCGATG
This sequence comes from uncultured Myxococcales bacterium, assembly GCA_964571275.1. Classification (GTDB taxonomy): domain Bacteria; phylum Myxococcota_A; class Polyangia; order Fen-1088; family Fen-1088; genus DASRQZ01. The sequence goes on along the minus strand of CAZNCQ010000099.1, from coordinate 6,076 downwards.
AAGAACGCCGTCTCCAGCATCTTCTCGGCGTGTTTGGGATCGCCGACGGTCTCGAGCTCGCCCTGGATGGCATCGGTCTCCGCCTGCACCGGCGCGTAGTCGATCTGGCCGGCCTCGGCGACCAGCGCCGCCGCCATCTTCAGCGCCTCGGTCATCCGGCCGGCATCGCGCGTCGCCTTGATCTCGGCGATGCGCTGGCGAGCGTGATCAACGCGGGCGCGCAGCTTGGGGTCCTCGGGCGGCTGTACCAGCGAGCGCAGCAGCCTGACGTCGCCGCAGCGATCGAGCGGCGGGATCGCGCTCGTGGCCGTGACCGCGTTGCCGACGACGTCGCCGTCCGCCTTGACGAAGATGTCGCTGAGCGCCCTCACGCCGCTCAGGCGCTCCTGCAGACAGGACATGCGCAGGTCGAGCACCTCCGACGACTGCTCGCCGCGCGCGTGCGTCGCCTCGCACGCCTCGGTGTACATGCCGACCCAGCTCTCGAGATAGGTCTCGATCGCGCGGTTGACGCTCCAGAACGCGTCGATGGCGTACGGCTTGCGCGTGGCCATGAACGCGTGCCGTGCTATCGCCTTGGTGCGCGGGTCCCAGATGCCCGCGATCTTGTCGCCGCCGCCCTTGCACAGTCCGGGGCGCGCCACGAGCAGCATCGCGCGCGCCGCGACCATCGCGACGACCGCCGCCAGCGCCACCAGCCGCAGCCGCGGGTGCCGCCGGTAGACGGCGCGCGCGCGCATCCAGACGCGCGCCGGCCACGACCGCGGCCGCGCCGCCTCGGCCGCCGCGAGACGCCCGACGACCGCGACCGCCGTCGCCGGACGCAGCGCCGGATCCGGCGCGAGGCAATCGCGGCACAGGCGCGCCAGCTCTTCCTCCACCGGGGTCGCGTCGGCCGAGCTGGGCCAGGTCAACGTCATTTCTCCGTCGGTGCGCGTGAATTGCGGCCGGCTGCCGAACAGGAGCTCGTGCAGGATCGCGCCCAGCTGCCAGACGTCGGAGCGCAGATCGGAGCGTCCACCCATCACCGCCTCAGGCGGCATGTACGCGGGCGTCCCGCCGTGCACGGTCGTGTTGTCGTCGCTCTCGATCGCCAGGCCGAAGTCGGAGATCACCAGCCGGCCGTCGGTCATGCGCAGCACGTTCTGCGGTGTGACGTCGCGGTGGACGATGCCGACGGCGTGAATCGCCGCCAGCCCGGCGCACAATGCGCGTGCGTCGACCAGCCGCTCGGCGAGCGGGCGCAGCGGTTTCTTCTCGCTCCCGCCCGCGCCTCCGTCGCGCAGCATCGCGCGCAGGTTGCCGCCCGCCGCCAGCTCCATGGTCACGAACCAGTGGCCGTCGGCGCGGCCGAGGTCGAACACGCGGCAGACGTTGGGGTGGCGGATCGCGCGCGCAACCTTGACCTCGCGCGCGAGCCGCTTGATCCAGCTCTTCTCCGCGGCGCGCTCGGGGTGAAGGATCTTCACCGCGACGGGCTCCCCCAATACACGATCCCAGGCGCGAAAAACTTTGCCGCTGCCGCCCTCTCCGATAACCGCTTCGATCTGGTATCGCGCGTCCAGGACGGCCCCCGCGTCGAGCGAAACCAGCGGCGTATCCCGGCGCTGCACCGCGCCGGTCGTCACGGTGTGCTCGTCCTCGGGGCTCGCATCCATCCGCGGCGACTCCGCGGGAGACACGGGCCGGGACTGCGAAGGGTCGTCCGTCATGCTCGCCGCTTTCCCTCGCGATGACTCCGCCGGGACTGTTATACCTCTACACTGGACAGAGGCGTGCGACAGGACGCGCACCGGCGATAATCAGGCGGCTGCAAGGGTTTGTGGTAAATGGCGTCAATTTCTGACGAGGTGAGCCAGACAGTCCCGCGTCGGGGCGCCCCGCGGGAGGTCGCCCGTGTGCCCGTCCTGTTGCTGGCGGGCACGGGCGCCGCCACCGATCCGCTGAATCAGGCTGGAACGCCGCGCGTCGTCGCGGTCGAAGGGGGCCTCGACATCGGCCGCCGGCCGCACCCACCCGCCGACGGGCGCGGAACGCTGACGCTGCCGGACCGGAGCGTCTCGAGCCTGCACGCGCGAATCCTGAAAGTTCCCGCGGTGGGGGACCGCCCCGAGAGCTTCGAGATCCAGGACCTGGGCAGCACCAACGGCACCTCCGTCGACGGCCGCGCGCTCACCGGGCCGACGCCGCTGCGGCCGGGCGCGGTGATCTTCCTGGGGGCGCAGGTGGTGGTGTTCCGCATGGTGACGCCGGCGGAGATCGCCGCGATTGACGAAGACGCGGCCAACCCGTTCGCGCCCGTACCGACGCTGTCTCCGTCGCTGGCGATGGTGTGCACGCGGCTGCGGCGGCTGGCGCCTTCTCAGAGCGAGATCTTTCTCCTCGGCGAGACCGGCGTCGGCAAGGAAGTCTTCGCGCGCGCGATCCACGAGAGCAGCGGGCGCAAGGGGCAGCTGGTCGCGATCAACTGCGCGGCGATCCCGCGCGAGCTGGTCGAGAGCGAGCTCTTCGGCTACGAAAAGGGCGCGCACTCGACGGCCCAGGGGCGCAAGAGCGGGTTCATCGAGGCGGCGCAGGGCGGGACGCTGTTTCTCGACGAGCTGGCGGAGATGCCGATGGAGCTGCAATCCAAGCTGCTGCGGTTCCTGCAGGACCGCAAGTTCACAGCGCTCGGGTCGACGCGCGTGCAAGAGGCGGACGTGCGCATCATCGCCGCCAGCAGCCGCACGGCGATGGCCGCCAAGTCGGGCGCGGCGAACGTTCAAGCCGCGATGATCGGGCGCCTGGGCGCGCATCCGATTCAGCTGCCGGCGCTGCGCGAGCGTATCGAGGACCTGGGTCGCCTGGCCGCGTTCTTCCTGCGTGGCACCGATCGCGCCTTCGAGACCGAGGCGTTCCACGCGCTGTGCCTTTACGATTGGCCGCACAACGTGCGCGAGCTGCAGAAGGTCATCGCCGAGGCCAAGCTGCTGAGCGAAGGCGCGCCTGCGATCTCGTTCGAGCACCTGCCCGCCAGCATCACCACGCTGGTCGAACCGACCGCTGACGCCGGCGCGGGCGACGGCGCTTCGCTCGAGGGCGTGGTTCGCGAGGCGGTCGATCCCGCGGTAAAGACCGCGCGCACGCGGCGGCCGGCACCGACCGCGGAAGAGCTGACCGAGCTGCTCGGCCGCTACCAGGGGAACGTCGCCCACGTGGCGAGGCACCTCAAGCGGCAGTACGCGGTCGTGTGGCGCTGCATCCAGCGCTACGGCATCGCTGCGGGCAGCTTCCGGCCCGACGGAGGGGCCGGCGTGGCGCCGCCCGACGAGCCGCCGCCGCCAGGCGACGACCTCATCGAAGACGAAGATGAGGACGATCTCGACGCCGGGCCGGCAAAAGGATCGTAAAAGACGCTGAACAACATGTCGTCGTCTGTGAGACCCCGAAATCGGCGCGGGCCGTCCGCACCGCGTGCCCGCACTGCGCGCGTTCTTCCCTCGACCGGCGAAGGTGGCCGTGACTCGTCGGCGCGCGTCTACCTGCGCCAGGGGCGCTCGCGGCCGCTGTGGTTCGGGCACCCGTGGGTCTACGAGAACGCCGTCGATCGCGTCGAGGGCGACGCCGGCCCCGGCGACGTCGTGGCGCTCGTCGATCACGACGGCCGCTTCATCGGCCGTGGCTTTTACAACCCGCGCTCGCAGATCCCGGTGCGGCTGTGCACGCGCCAGGACGCGCCGGTCGGCGCCGACTTTTTTCGCGCGCGCATCGCGGCGGCGCGCGCGCTGCGCCGCCGGCTGGATCTGCCGAGCGCCGCGACGAACATCTACCGCCTCGTCAACAGCGAGGGCGATGACCTGCCCGGGCTCGTCGTCGACATCTATGACGACGCGGCGGTCGCGCAGATCACGACGCTGGGGATCGCGCAGCGCAAGGCAGAGATCTTCGACGCCCTCGAGGCCGAGCTGGGCGTGCGCTCGATCTTCGAGTCCTCGTCCGCTGGCTACGCCGAGCTGGAAGGGTTTGTCGCGGCGGCGCGCGTGGCGCGCGGGCAGTCGCGGCCCACGGTCGGCGGCGTCGAGGACGGCATCCGCGTGGAGATCGAGCCGCTGGCTGGACAGAAGACCGGCATGTTCATCGACCAGCGCGAGACGCGCATGCGCGTGGGGGCGCTGGCGCGCGGCGCGCGCGTGCTCGACTGCTACGCCTACGCCGGCGGCTTCGGCCTGCAGGCGGCGCGCGGCGGCGCGACGTCGGTGGTCGCGGTCGACAGCTCGGCGCGCGCGATCGCGCGCATCGAGAGCCACGCCGCCGCCAACGGCGTGCGCATCGACGCGGTCGAGGCCGACGCCTTCCGCTTCCTCGAGACGGCGACGCCGCGGTCGTTCGATCTGCTGGTGATCGACCCGCCCAAGTTCGCGAGCGCGCGCAAGGATCTCGAGGCGGCGCGCAAGGGCTACGAGCGCTTGAACGCGCTGGCGCTGGGCGCGGCGGCCCCGGGCGCGGTGATGGTGACCTGCTCGTGCTCGCAGAACGTCGACGCCGAGACGTTCGAGCGCATCGTCGCTGCGGCGGCCAAGCTGGCCGGTCGGCACGTGCGCATCTTCGAGCGGCGCGGCCCTGCGTCCGACCACCCGCTGCCGCCGGGGTTCAGCGAGGGGCAGTACCTGAAGGTGCTGCTTCTCTACGTCGACTAACCTGGATCAGGCTGGGCTACGGCGCGGGACGCACGCCCGACGGCGCGCCGTGGAGCAGCGCGATGTAGTAGATGAGCATCGCGACGATCATCACCAGCGACACCCACTCGAAGGGGACGCGGCCGAACAGCTTCCAGCGCCGGCCGAAGAAGCGCCCGCGCGAGCGCGTGAAGATCTGGTTCTGGATCGACGGCAGGAAGCTCGGCGGCGCCGATTGCTTGAGCCGCCCCAGCGATCCGAGCGCGCGCCGAAACGCCTCGAGCTCGGTGCGGCACTGGATGCAAACGTGCAGGTGCTTCTCGAGCTCGGCCTTCTGCTCGCCCGCGAGCGTGCCGTCGGCGTAGTCGCTGAACAGATCGGATGCCTGTTGGTGGTCCATGTCGGTCAGCGCGTGTGCTTGTCCAGGTGCTCTTTAATCGCCATCCGCGCCCGGTGCAAACGCGACTTGATCGTCCCCTCGGCCAGGCCGGTGATCTCGCCGATCTCCTGGTACGAAAGCTCTTCGACGTCGCGCAGGACGACCAGCAAGCGGTGCTCCTCTTCGAGCGCGGCGATGGCCGTCTGCATCAACCCTTCGAGCTCGGCCGCCTCGAGCATGACGTCTGGCGCGACGATGTGCGCGTGCAGCGGCGAGCCGCCGCGCGCGGAGATCGCGCCCTCGCGCTCGTCGTCCAGCTCGCCACCGTCGGTGTGGCGGCGCGACAGGTACTTGATCCGGTTCTTGCAGTGGTTGGCGGCGATGCGCAGCAGCCAGGTCGAGAACTTCGACTCGCCCCGGAACCCGTCGACGGTCTTGAAGACGGTGACGAAGACCTCCTGCGCGATGTCCTCGGCCTCGGGCCGACTGCCGATCATGCGATAGACCAGGCTGAACACCTTGTCGCCGTAGAGGCGCACGATGTCGTTGAACGCCTGCTCGTCGCGCTCCTTGAGGCGACCGATCAGCAGCCGCTCGGCGACGCTCATGACGTAGGGGGCCCGGCGGAGGCGGGCCCTCGCCAAGCGGAGAGTTGCCTCCACGCCCCTTCGGACAGCCGAAGAAGGGGAAAGTTCCCGTCGTCGTGCATCGAGCCAGGCAGTTTAACGCGGGCACGCCATCGCGCGCGCTCCTCGCACTTCAGGGCTGCGGCACGAAGATGCGGAAGCTGGCGCCAAGGATGGTGTCGCGCGGAGCGTCGCCCTTCTGGACGACATCCTGGCGGAGGCCAAAATCGAGCGCGCCCGCCTCGGAGACCGCGGACAGCCCGGCGGTGAAAAACCCATTCTGGGTGACACCGTCGTACCCGCCGCCCGCGCGCAGGACGACCTTCTTGGCCAGAAACAGCTCGGCGCCGGCGGAGACCCGCGTCCCCTTGCGCGGCAGCGGCGAATCCGCGGTCAGGTTGGTCACGCCGTCGAGA
>CAZNCQ010000098.1:0-22318 GCA_964571275.1 uncultured Myxococcales bacterium | reverse complement strand
CGATCTTGCGGTCGATCAGCGCCTGCAACCCCGAGTTGGGGCGGTCGATGCCGAATAGCACGTGCTGGTTGGCGGCCCCGAGGTCGCAGTCCACCAGCACCACGCGCGAGCCATTCTGCGCCAGTGCGGCGGCCAGGTTCGAAGAGACGATGCTCTTGCCGACACCGCCCTTCCCACCTCCGACAGTGATGATCCGTTTGGTCGCGTTCGCAGGCGTAGGAGATTTCAAGAAGCCCCTCCGCCGGTCTGTCGTCAGAAACCTGACGAACCTTTAACGTCGCGCGCCTCGAGATGCGCGCGTGTTTCCTATAGTTTTTTCATCGCCGACAGAATGCGGCTGATGGTCTTTCCGTTGGGATCGTGGTGCCCGCGATCGACGATGCCGAGCAATGTGCGCTTGGTCGCACTGGCAACGCCGGTCTGCACGCCCTCCCGTTCCCACTGGTCTTGCATCAGCTTCTTGCCCTGGTCGAGGCCCCCGTCGTCGGCGAACTCGCAGACCAGCGTATCGATCCCTTCGATGCGGCCCTGCTCGCAGTAGCCGGCGCCGAACGGGATCGGTTGCACCGGCGCGAAGCCCTCGGCGTGAAGGCCGGCGTCGGTCAGAGTGTCGATCACCTTGTCGGTGTGCGGCGTTCCGGAGACATGCGCCGCGGGCGCCGTGGCGGTGCCGGACGCGCCGCCTTCGCTCGACTTCGAACAGGCGGAGCTCGAGCCCGCGAGCGCGGCGAGAGCGATCGCGGTCAGAACCTGGCCCCGTTGCGAGAACACTAGCGGCGCCACCCGCTGCCTTGCGGCTCGGAGTGCTTCTCGTGATGGGGGACCGGCGCCGCGGGGGCCTGGCGCCAACCACCACCCTGTTGCGGCGCCGGCGCCGGACGCCAGCCGCCGGCGTGCGGCGCCGGCTCGTGGTGCGGCGACTCGCGCCAGCCGTGCTCCTCGCGCTCGTGCTTCTCCCAGCCGCGGTGGTGTCCGTTGTCGTGGTGCTCGCGGTGCTCGCGGACCTCGTAGATCTCGCGGCGCTCTTCCACCACGACCGGCGGCGGAGGTGGCCCGCCGCCACCGAAGCCGATCCCGATGCCGACCTGGATCGGCGGCGGCGCGGGCACGCCGACGGTCACGCCGGCCGACACCACCGGTCCACCCCCGACGGCCTGCGCGCGCGGGTAGCCGCCACCCCCGGGCGGGTAGCCCCCGACGACAACCTCGCCGTGAAAGCTGGGCGGCGCCAAGCTGACGTCGACGACCGGCCGCGTGTAGGCGATCGGCTGGTACGCTTCGTTGACCGCGGCGTAGCGGGGCCGGTCCTGGTAGTAGCTGGGATCGTAGTTGCCGACGTACCAGTAGGCCCCGCCGCGGAACTGGAACTGCGCTTGCTGCGGCGGCTGATAGGCATGAAAGTGTGGGCCGTTCAGGTAGCAGTAGACCGGCTGGCCGAACTGGACGTCGGCGTCGACCACCGGATGCGGGCCATAGAATGAATAGCGCGGCCCCTCGTAGTCGAACGGCGCGGGATCGCCGACGAAGTAGTATTCGCCGTCGACCTCATGGTAGAGGCGCGGGTCCGACGGGCCGAAGTCGTGCACGTGCGGGACGTTGATGTAGCAGAAGCCGTGGCCGATCTTGCGCGGCAACGGATGCTGTGAGCGGTAGTGCACGGCGCGGGCTTCCGCGGTGGCCGCGGCGCCCAGAGTCAGGGCGACGGCCAGCGCGGCGACGAAACTTCGCATTCAATTCCTCCTCGAGTGGCCGTCAACGATACGCCCGGCGGCGGTGAGCGGCCAGGGGGGAAGACACCCACACGCCGTCGGTGAGATGCGGCGTGCGCCGGCTACCACTTCGCGTTGCGAGCCATTTCCAGCGCCTTTTCGGGCCACCAGGCGCCGGCGGCCGGGCCTTTGTTGCAGGTCCCGTCGGACTCGCCGGGGGGCTTGAGCCAGTAGAACGCGTCGACCAGCGGATCGCCGGTCTGGGTCGTGGGGGGCGCGCCCAGCGCGCGTCCGTCGGGGTTGCACCAGGCGCGCTCGTCCTCGCCCTCGAACGGCGGCGGTCCGTTGCCGTTGCGGCTGGTGTCGATGATGAAGTGCTTGCCGCCGAGCAACGCCGACAGCTCGTGGCCGTACTTGATCAGGTCGGGCGTCGGCTGGTAGTTGGAGACGTTGAGCGCGAAACCGTCGGCCTGATCGATCCCCGCCGCTTTCAGGCGCAGCGCCATCTCGGGCGCGTCGATCCACTTCGAGTGCCCGGCGTCGACGTAGACGGCCGCACCCGGCAGTGATTCGAGCTTCTCGATGGCGTACTTCACGAGATCGATGCGCTCCTGCTGCTTCGCCGGCGTCAGGCATTTCTTCAGCAGCGGCAGCCCGTCGGGCTCCAGCACGACGACAGCGTGCCGCGATCCGATGCCGGCGGCCAGACCATCGATCCAGGCGCGGTAGCGCGCCGGCGTGCGCGAGCCGCCCGCCGAGTAGCTACCGCAATCGCGGTACGGCAGGTTGTAGGCGATCATGACCGGCAGGGCGCCCGCGCGCGTCTTCGCGAGGACGTACTTCTTGGTGTCGACCTCGATCTGCGGGTTCCAGTTGCCGAGCCATGCCGCCGACGGTTGTCCCGCGATCTTGTCCATCGCCGCTGCGTCCTGCGGTCGTGTTCGCCGCCACATCTCAGCCGTGCGGTGGGCGTTGGATTCCGCGTCGATCGCCCAGTAAGCGTCGCGAAACGGATTCTCTCCGTGCACGCGCGCCGACGTCATCGACGCACGGGGCGCGTCCGAGACACCCGACGCCGGAATGGTGCGCGGCGCGGGCGGCATCACGCAGCCCGCGGCCAGAAGACCGATCAAGCCAAGCCCGAGTTTGTAAGACGACATATCCATCGCTCTTACCACGAGTCGGCAAGGCGCCGAGGCGGCTCAAAATTTCCTCGAACACTCCAGTGGCGGCATCAGCGATCGCGCGGGCGCGACGGAGAGAGCATGCGGCGATCCTCGCGTTACGGAAGAGCGTCCGTCAGCCGATGACCATTGAGCCCGCGCGTGTAGAGGTCGACGATCTGCTCTGGAGTGAGCGCCACCTGCCAGGTTGCGAACTCGTCGATCCGGCCCTGAAAACCCCGGTCAGTGAACCAGCTGCCGTTTCCGAGCCGTATGGGCATCGAGTCAGGGTGACGCTCGCCGGCGGGCGCACTCCCTTCAGGGTTGCCGTTTATATAGAGGTCGATCTGGTCGAAGGCGCGATAGACAGCGGCCACGTGCATCCATTGTCCCAATCTCAGGCCGCTGGTGCTTTCCACCTGCCACCCGGCGCCGACGCTGAGCACGATTGTGTCTGATGGGGAACCAATCAGGTCCCAATCGCGAAGATACGTCCCCTTCGTGAAGAAACTCACGGTCTGTGGTGGTGGCTTCGCGCTCGGAAATCCTCCACACAGCACCCAGAAGGCGACACTTCCTTCGGACGCGGGTTCGAAAGCTGGGTCGTGCTCGATTTCCGCGTACGAAGCCAATCCGTCGAAGGACAACCCCTGTCCAACTTGCCCGTCAGCCACACTGGCACCGTAGAGGAAAACAGGATGTTGCCAGTCGAGATCGTCGACGATTTCACCGGACGGATCGACCACGTCGAACGACCAGTAACCCGCCGGCTCGGGTTGGAATCCGCGGTAGGGCTCGACCAACGGAGCGTCGGTGCCGGAGTCGCTGCCGGCTTCGTCGCCGATTGCGTCGCCGGGGCCGTCGCCATCCGCTCCATCCGGTGCATCCGCGCTGACCGGTGCGTCCGCTCCATCCGGTGCATCCGCGCTGACTGGTGCATCCGCGCTGACCGGTGCGTCCGCGGCGACCGGCCCGAGGTCGGTCGCCGCATCGACGGAGCCGTCTCCTTCTTCCACTGTCAGCGGATGACCGTCGATGATCGAGCACGCCATGGGTAACCACGCGATTGAGAGCGCCACGGTCAGGCGCGCGAGATCGAATCGCAGCGGTCTCCGATATGCGTCGCGCTGCTCTGGACGAATTCGGATCCATCGTGCGAGCATGTCGAGTCCACAAACCGTACCCGAGCACATAGTCAATGACAACGACTACAGCAGATCTCAGCGCCAGCGGAGAAAATGCGACCCTGAAGCGAGGGATACTCGGAATCCGTTGGGTCTTCCCAGAGGTCGCGACTTGCTTCAGTCGCGTGCCCGACGAGTGCGCCCGGATCGGGCGGAGCACTCAATGTCAGTGGTCCATCGATGGGCGCGGCGTGTCTCGAGAGCACGCCGAGATATGGCGTGACCAGGGTGTCTACTGGATCCGTGATCTGCGCAGCCGAAATGGCGTCAGCATCAACGGTGTTCGCCGGGATCGCGCGCCGCTGTCGTTAGGCGACGTCGTTCGTCTCGGGGACCTGTTGGGTGTCTTCACCGAGTTGGCCGAGACGTCTGAGGATTGCTCAGCATTCGAACAGCACCCGAGCGGCCTCTTGACGGGCCCCGTCCTTCGCGCGCGTCTCTCGACGATCTTCAGTGTCGTGGCGTCCGAGCTGCCGGTCCTCCTGATGGGCGAGACGGGGACCGGAAAAGAGATGGTGGCCCGCGCGGTCCACGACCTCAGTGGCAGGGCCGGCCCGCTGCGCGCAATCAATTGTGCCGCTCTGCCCGAAGCCTTGGCCGAGGGCGAACTGTTCGGTTACCGCAAGGGCGCTTACACAGGAGCGGTCGGCGATCACCTTGGACATATCCGAGAGGCAGACCGCGGGACTCTACTGCTGGACGAGGTCGCGGAGCTGCCGCTGGCTGTTCAAGCGAAGCTGCTTCGCATGCTCGAGACGCGAGAGGTGCAGCCGCTGGGGCAATCTCGCCCGGTGAAAGTCGACGTTCGCGTCGTGGCGGCAACGATGAGCGACCTGCGTGCTGCCGTGGCCGAACGCCGTTTTCGCGTCGACTTGTTCGCGCGATTCAACGGGGTGAGCGTCGTTCTTCCTCCGCTCCGCGAACGACGCGAAGAGATCGTCCATCTGTTCCACGCATTTTTGAAGCGATATTCACCGCGGCCTCCGTCCATCAGCGGAGGCGCGGCCGAAGCGCTTTGCCTTTATGATTGGCCGCAGAACGTCCGCGAGCTGGCTTTCGTGGCGCAAAGAACGACTGCGTTGTACGCAGACGTCGGCCTCTTGCGGCGGCATCACGTCCAAGCCGCGATCGGCGCGGCTCTGAGCCCGCCATCACAAATCGTGCCGTCAGGCCGCAAAACCGTGGACGCGACCACCCTGGTTGAGGCGATTCGAGTCCACGGCGGTAACCTGGCGCAAGCCGCATCGGCGTTACAGCTGTCGCGCGGCCGCGCTTATCGACTCTTGCGCGAGGCTGGTCTAGAGTCCTCGCGGCGTCGATGCTGAACCGAGGCAGCGCGATGGGGGGAGGGTTCTCGAGGTCGCAGGGTGAGATCATTGGTGATCGCTATCGCATCATCCGGTCTTTGGCGTCCGGTGGAATGGGCGAGCTCTACGAGGTCGAGCACGTCGCGGTTGGCAGACGGTTCGCCCTGAAACTTTTACGCCCTGACTTGATTCTGCGAGGCTCGTCCGCGTCACGTTTCGACAAGGAAGCGCGCGCGGCCGCCGAGCTCGACAGCATCCATATCGTTCCGACGATCGATCGAGGACAGACGAACGACGGCGTTCCCTATTTCGTAATGGAGTTGCTCAAGGGCAAAGACTTGAGGTCGTTGATTGCCCGCGAGTTGCCCTCGCTCGATTTGGCCACGGAGATCGTACGGCAGGCGGCGCTCGGGGCGGCGGCGGCGCATCGACAAGGAATCATTCACCGCGACATCAAGCCGGAGAACATCTTCATCGTGACCGGCATCGATGATGCACCTTTGGTGAAGCTTCTGGATTTCGGCATCGCCAAGATGGATCCAACGGTCTTTGGTTCGGGCGACCCAACGGCCAGCGGGGCGGTTCCTGGGACCGCCCCATATATGGCTCCGGAGCACGCCCGCGGGCTGCCGGTCGATGTACGCAGCGACGTCTACGCTCTTGGTGTGGTCCTTTACGAGCTCATAACCGGGCGATGCCCGTTTCGCCGGGAGAGCTACAACGCCACCCTTTACCAGGTGCTCACCGGGGAACCCGAGAGCGTCATCTCTCTCCGACCGGAGGTGGGGGCTGATCTCGAGGCCGTCGTGATCCGGGCAATGGCGCGCGATCCTGACGATCGGTTCGCGGGCGCGGAGGAACTGGCGCAGGCGCTCGTGCCCTTCACGCGCCGAAGCGGCTGGATTGGTTCCTCGATACCCGGTTCCCTTTCCGCGACGGAAGTAACGGACGAGATCTCGGTGACGGCCGTGAAGTCGGCCGCGACCGCGCCGCGCTGGTCGCCGCCATCCGAAAGAAAGAGGAGATGGCGGACCGTGGTCGGTGTGGCAGCAATGGTGCTCTCTCTCTTTGGCGGCGGTTCATGGTGGGTTCGGCATCGCCGGACCATGATTCCAACCGCCGCCAACGCGGGCGCCTTGGCCGTCCCGAGCGAACGGGATCTGCCGTCGCGGGCCTTCAGTGTGGCGTCTGACATCGCTCCGCCGGTGGGAGGCGGCTCCGGCAGTCCGCGCGTGGAGCCTCCTGTTCCCAAGGTACGGTTTCTGCAGCCACATCGGCGTAGTGCACGTTCGGACCTGGAGTCAGCTCACGTCGCCGCATCGGCGGTTACGTCGTCGACGGCCCCGGAAGATGGGTTCGTTCGCGAGAATCCCTATGAGCGCTAGGAGCGCGGCGAGACCATGCGTCGAGATGGTCGTGGCCATCCTCCTTGTCGCGTCACTGGTTTCGGATGCCGAAGCTGGTGAGCCAGCAGAGCCCGTGGGAACCGCGGACAAGGAAGCCGCGCAGTTGTTCGAGCACGCACTCAAGCTCATCGACGGGCAGGTTTACGATCGGGCGATCGTGGAGCTCGAACGGGCCTACGCTCTGCACCCGGATCCGACCGTCCTTTACAACATCGGGTTCGCCTACGCGGCCAGCGGCGATCCGGCGCGCGCCGCCGATGCCCTCGAGCGCTATCTCGCCGCCATTCCTGACGAGCCCTCGGTCTTGCGCACGCGCGCCCAAGCCAAGCTTGCCGCTCAACTGCAGCTCGTCGGCGTGGTCTCGATCGACGCCGATTCGCCAGCCGGTTTAACCATGGACGGATCCGCGGTTGATGCCGTTCCCTGGCGGCGCCGAGCTCAAATCGGCCCGCACGTCGTGGTTCTGGAGCGCCCTCCGTCGCCCACCGAGCGCTGGCACATTGACCTTCACGCTGGGGAGACGGTCCGAGTCATCGTGACGGCGCCTCGGCAGGCCCAGGCCCTCGCGGCTTCCTCCCCGTCACGTCAGGCCGAGCCATCTCTGCTGACCGCGCGGGTTTCTGAGCAGAGCTCGGAACGATGGCGGCTCCGCACCAAAGTCGCCGTCGGCTTGACGGCGCTGCTGGGAATCTCATCGGCGGGGCTGTTCGCGTGGAACTATGGCCGCTATCAAGAGTGGTCGTGGTCGCGCGATCGCCTGTCGGGGTCGCCGCTCTCTCCGACGGACGCGCGGGCCCTCAATCAACGGCTGTCCGAGATCCAGTCACTCGATCGGGTGGGCATCATGCTCGGTGTAGGAACTCTCGTGTCCGGGACGATCACGGCGTTTCTCTTCTCGCGCAACGCTCCCCCGCGCAACGCGCCTCTTCCCCCGGAAGCACCTTGAGAGTGATCGCGATCGTCCGCCGATCGATCGCGATCGCCGATTGTTGCTGCGGCGTCCGCTCGCGACGCACCGAAGCCCTGGCGGCGCCGGTCACGCGGCCGAAATTCCAGCCAGCGTTGCCGGCGCCGCGCGCGCCTTCCTACCGCCAGGGCGTCGGCATGCCGTGGCCCATCGATGGAAGATGGCCTACGAAAGGATGAGGTACTGCTGGGGAGAGGTGATGACGGCCGTGCCGTTGCTGATCGACGCCGAATTCGAGCTGCGGAGGCCGCTCGCCGAAAGCGTCACGCTCAGCGTGCCGCGTGGCGTGCCGTCGGGAAGCCGGAACTGCAGGGTTCCAGCGACGTTCGGACCGATGGACGCCGTGCTGACGTTCGTGACCGGGCAGTAGTGCGTCTGTCCCCCGTAGGTCACCCAAACGACGGGAAAGGCCGTGTAGTTCTGCCCTTCGTCGTCCATGTTGGCGCCGTTGGTGAGCCCATTCAGCGTGGTGCCACTTAACGTGTACACACCGTTGACGGGGCCCGTCACCGAAGTGATGTGCGGCTGACCGAACGTCGTGAGCTGGGTCGGATCATGAGGACGATAGATGTAGACGTTGGGAGAGGCGGAGCTCGCGACCATGACCGAGCCGTCGGGAAGGGGTGTTTGCAGGACTTCTCCGCTAACCACGACGCCGCTGCTGGAGACGTCAGTGAAGGTGCCGAGTGAGTTGCTCGGGGAGGGCGGCGTGTACTCGTAGAACTTGAAGGGCCCCGAGTGGTCCGCGTTGATGATCGCGCAGAGCGCATTGCCGGTCGGCATGACGATCTGGTCGCTCTCGTCCATCCTCAGCGACCCGGTCGGTGTATTCGCCACGTTGGAGATGGTGTTGCTGGTGGGCGAATAGATCGCGGTGAAGCCGGTGACACCGGTGATGAGGACGCGCCCGTCATAGAGCGTGAGCACGGAGGCGCCTTCATCGTTGCAGCCCGACCCAGCGCACACCGTCCCGTATGGATTCGTTCCCCACGGCGACGAGGTGTTGTAGCCCATCGGCAGAGGAACGAGCGACCAGCTGTGAGTCGCCGTGGTGAAGAGCGCGGCACCGTTCTGGCTCAGGAAGACGTTGCCGTTCTGGAGCAGGGTCATGCTTCCTTCCGAGAAGGCCGGCAGCCCGGGAATGGAGTCAGGCGCGCTCCAAGGATTGCCGGAGCACGGCGAGACGCCGGGCGGACACTGCGTCGGGTCGAAGAACAGCGATTGCCGCCCATCGGGTCCACCCTGGCCGGACGCTCCCACCAGGAGCCTGCCGTCCGGCAACGGAGCGACCACCCCATCCCCCAGGTACGTGCTGTTCGGATAGTCGGGGAGATTCGACCAAGCGCCCACGCCTCCGTTCGACGTGGGATCGTAGATCTCGCACTTGCTGTGCAACGCGCTGGGGCTGCCGTCGGGATTGAAAACATACTCTCCGCCGCCAATGAAGAGCCGACCATCCCGGAGCAATCCGGTGGCAAACCCATCTCGTTGGTACTGCGATGACCCCGTCGCGACCCAGTGGCCTCCCGCATATCCGACGACCGGATCTGGGAAATAACGATGCCAGGTATTCGCCGTGTCTTGGGCCAGGATCGAGCCG
Source organism: uncultured Myxococcales bacterium (assembly GCA_964571275.1). Lineage (GTDB taxonomy): Bacteria > Myxococcota_A > Polyangia > Fen-1088 > Fen-1088 > DASRQZ01. Next base: position 12,982 of record CAZNCQ010000098.1, on the reverse strand, counting down.
TCCATCAACAGCTGAATGAACTGCGGGTTTCCCTGCGGATACGACGGGGCTGGCGTCCAGGTGCCGGGGAGCAGTGCACTCTGGACACCAACCGTCGTGGGCTCCGTGTTCACTTTATTTTCGTCTCCGCACCCGCTCGATTCCACCGCGGCAACGCCGAGGAGAACGAACCCAAGGTGACGGAGGACCGTCCGCATTCGAGAGGCGCGAGTCGCCTTCACCGCCGTTGGCGGTGGGGCGCAAGCGTTGCAATCCCATCTGTTTGTCATCTCGTTCTCCTTCGGCAGGTTGTGTGGTGGGCGCGTCGATCGACCGAGCGCGACCGGGAACCACTAGTTCGTGAACACCGTGAGGAGCCCCAGCGTTTCGGCGCCGCCGGTGCAGGTGGTGGATCCACCGACGCCGAGTCGCTTTCCCGAGAGCTGAGCTCCCTCGAGCGCGCTCAGCATCGCCTTGCCTTGCGCGGTGCTGATGTCGATTCCGTACGCGCCGAGCGTCGGGCAGGCCCCCGGCGCGCTGCCGGTCGCGTTCGTGATCGAGACGGTCGCGAAATTCGAGTTCGCGACCGAGATCGAGACGACCGTGCCGTTTCCAGGCACCGACGAGGCGTGGCTCAATCGCGGGGCCAGGATCGAGAGCGAAGCGGTGACGAGGGCGAGGGCGATCTTGTTGCGCATGGGAAGCTCCTTTTCTGTGGGTTTTTGGTTCATGTCGAACCGCGCTCCTCGTATGAGCAAAGGGCGGACCGACACGACGGCGTGACTCACAGCGCGCCTTTCGCGCCGATCAGGCTCGAAATGCGACCCTGACCCCGGGCCGTCCACACCGCGGGTGCGATCGCGATCGTTCGATGGACGATCGCGATCAGCTCGCTGCGCGCGAGCGACGGCGGAAGCGAGGGACGATCAAGGTGCAGGCGTGCCGAATGCCAGCTGCGGGGCGTGGCCGCCTCTGCGCAATGACTGCACGGGTGCTGCAGGGCACGACTCTTGCGCTGCGTCCGCTCGCGGAGCGACAGGTCGATCGAGGCTCACCAATCCCAATGAGGAGGCTGCAATGGATCCAAGCAAATCCATCACCCGAACGAGGCTAGCATCGGGTGGCGCGCTCTCGCGGCGCACGACATGGCCGTTGCGCTCGCTGACCGCTGCGTGGGCGGCCGCGTTGCTAGCGGCCGGCTGCAGCGCCCGAGCGGATCCCAGCCCACAGTCGTCGGTCGGCATCGCCACGCAAGCGTCGGTGACCACACCTCAGACGCTGCTCGACGGGAACTCGATTCCGAAATTCGTAGACCCGCTGCCGACGTTCAACGGGCGCCGCATCAACGGCGCGGCGACGTTGAACGTCAACATGCAGGAGTTCCAGCAGCGCGTGCTGCCGGCGTCGGTCTATGCCGGACGGCCTGCTCCGTTCAACGCCGGCACCTTCTTGTGGGGCTATAACATCAACAATACCGGTCCAAGCTGGCCGGCGCGCACCATCGAGGTGTCGCGCGGAACCGCAACGACCGCGATCTACACCAACAGCCTGCGCAACACCCAGTTGCAGAGCTTGATCACGGTCGACCAGACGCTGCATTGGGCCGACCCGCTCGGCACCACGGCTCGCAACAACTGCGTCAACGGACCGCCGCTGGCCGCGCCGTGCACCGAGCCGTACGCCGGACCGATCCCCGCCGTCGTGCACCTGCACGGCGCGGAGGTCCTCTCCCAGTACGACGGCAATCCCGACGCTTGGTTCACGCCGGGTTTGTTGCAGCGCGGGCCCGGCTTTTTCACCAACACGTACAACTACGTGAACCAGCAAGAGGCCACGACGCTCTGGTTCCACGACCACGCGCTGGGCGTCGTGCGCTTGAACGTCTACGCCGGCCTCGCGGGCTTCTACTTCATCCGCGACAATCGCGATACCGGTCTCGCCAACAACCCGATCACGCTGCCGTCCGGCGACCAGGAAGTCGAGCTGATGCTGCAGGACCGCCAGTTCGACACCAACGGCCAGCTCTTCTTCCCCGACGCCGACAATCCGCCCGGCCTGAACGGCGGCCCCGGCAACCCCGACAAGCACCCGTTCTGGATCCCGGAGTTCTTTGGCGACGTGATCACGGTCAACGGCAAGTCCTGGCCGACGCTGTCGGTGCAGCCGCGCCGTTATCGCTTCCGCGTCGTGAACGGCAGCAACGCGCGCTTCTACAGCATGGAGCTCTTCGACCAGACCGGCGTCGACATGCACCAGAACGGCCCGCCCGGCCCGGCGATCTGGCAGATCGGGTCCGACGGCGGCTTCTTCAACACGCCGGTGATGCTGACCAACCCGGCCAACGGACGGCATGCGTGCGACGGCACGAACAACGCCCCGCCCAACAACGTGCTCGGCGGCGCCGACGACATCCAGGCTGGCAAGAAGTGCTTGTTCCTGGCGCCGGCGGAGCGCGCCGACGTCATCGTCGACTTCGGGGGCCAGGCCGGCAAGACGTTCACGATGAAGAACTTCGCGGTCATTCCGTTCCCCAGCGGCGGTCCCGTCGGATTCGGCGCTCCCGACGCCACGTCGGACGGTCTGGTCATGCAGTTCCGCGTGAACCTGCCGCTGCAGGGACGGGACACGTCGTTCAATCCGGCCGGCGCGCATCCGCGGCTGCGCGCGACGCCGATGGTCAACATCAAGCCGGCCAATGGACGCGGCGACAAGCTGCGCCAGCTGATCCTCGTCGAGGAAGAAGGGATCACCGACGACATCGACGGCCCCGGCTCGCCCGACGGCGACGGTGACCCGGTCGAGAGCCTGATCAACAACTCCAAGTGGAACGGCAACCGCGAAGGTTCGACCATCCCGGTTCCCGGTTCGACCTCGAACGGCCGCGGCCTGCTCGCGACGGAGACGCCGCGCGAAGGCGCGACGGAGGTCTGGGAAGTTGCCAACCTCACCGGCGACGCGCACCCGATCCACATCCACCTGATCCAGTTCCAGGTGATTTCGCGCCAGCCGTTCGACGTGACTCAATACACGACGGACTGGATCGCCGCATTTCCAGGCGGAACTTTCAACGGGTTCACGTTCGCGCCCGGCGTGTACATCCCCGGTTTCGGCCCGCCGCTCGACTATCAGACGGCGAACGGCGCGGGAGCTGTGGGTGGCAATCCCAACTTCGATGCCGCGAAATATTTGTTACAGGGTTCGTGCGCCGGCGGCGCGTGCCCGTCGCGTGCGCCCGAGGCCAGCGACTCCGGCTGGAAGGACACGATCAAGATGTTCCCCGGCGAAATCACGCGGATCGCGGCACGCTGGGCGCCGACCACCGTCGCCGCGGGTGCGTCGCGACCGGGGCAGGATCTGTTCCCGTTCGATCCGACGAACGGTCCCGGCTACGTCGAGCATTGCCACATCCTCGATCACGAGGACAACGAGTTCATGAGGCCCTATCTCGTCGCCAAGTAGCCGGCAGAACAACGCCCGCGCAGCGCAAGCATGGGGGAGTGCTCCGCTCGCGGTCCGGCCTATGCTAGGTTCCTGCGTCACAGGCCATGGACGCCGCAGTGACGAGCCCACCCCCCGCGAATGCGGCGCCAGCCGGCCCGCCGCGGCGCGAGAAGCCGGCGATGCGCCCACGCCTTCGTTGGTCGGCGGTCACGGATCTCGTCTGGTTGCGGCAGCCTGCGAGCGCGAGGATTCTCGTGCTGCCGACCAATCGCGCGCGGATGCGCGCCCGGCTCGAGAAGGCGCGGGCCACGTTACGCCTGGCGCGCTTCGGCGATCCGGCACAGAGGGTCGCGCTGGTCTCGCAAGCGTTGCGAGAGCTGCTGACGATCGTCGGATCCGCTGGAGAGATCGATCCGTTGCCCGAAGGCGAAGCGCTCGAGCGCGGCGCCGAGCGCGTCTCGGCGACGCTGGTCGACACCTCGCTGGCAAGCACGCTGGCGGCCTTTCTCGACGTGCGCCAGCTACCCGCGCCCGAGAGCGGGACCATCGACGAGATCGCGCGGCTGTGCCAGTGGACGGATTGGCTCATCGATTTGCGATCCGATCGCGAGCGCCGTTTCCGGCGCAGGCTGCTGCGACTAGGCGCCGTCGTGGCGGTCGTTCTCGTAGCGTATGCCGCGATCAAGGACAAGAACCTGGCCCTTCATCGACCCGTCACCGCGAGCTCGATCGGTGGGTTCACGCCGGAGGCATTGCCGGGGAAGGGCCGCCTCGAGCGCCTGGTCGACGGTGAGAGGGTCGAACACTGGATGGTGGGCGTGCTGGTGGGTCACGGGATGTACGGGGGCGGCACCGAACGCCAGCTGCACCCGTGGATCACCATCGACCTCGGCCGCGTGCACAAGATCAACGAGGTCGTCGTCTACAATCGCTCGGATTGTTGCTGGGGCGTCGCCGATGTGCCGGTGGCGCTCCAGCTTTCCAACGACAACCGGACCTTCGTCACCGTGGCGACGCGACAGACGGAGTTCGACGACGACTTTCCCTGGAGGCAGGCCGTGGGTGGACGCAGGGCCCGTTACGTGAGGTTGTGGTCTCCGTCGGAGACGCCCAAAGAGCTCGTTCTCAGCGAGATCGAAGTCTATGGACGCTAAGGTGAGCCTGCCGGGACGAGTGCGGCCCGATCTGTTGCCGCGCATCTTCTACGTCGTCTTCTTGATCGTGACGTGCTGGCTGACCGTCTATTGGATGACGCGCGACATGCATCGCTACCTGCCCAAAGACTGGGCCCAGGCGCACGAGTACGATGGCTTGGAGGATTGGATCGCCGCGAAGTACTACGTCGACGGCAAGAATCCGTACTCGCCCGAGTCGCTGGCCGAGCTGAAGCGCATCGGCCTGGGGCACCCTCCCACGACGTCGTTCTGGTACATCCCGTTTGCCCGCGCTCGTCTAGAAAAGGCGGTGGTCGCCGAGGTTGTCGACCTGTCGGGTATGCTGATGCTGATCATCGAAGTCTTTCTTTGCGCCCGCGCCGTCAAGCTGCCCGCGCCCTTGGTGTCGACGGTGTTGCTGTTCGCGTGGATGTTCACGACCGACGGCCTGGCGTTGCACTGGCACCTCATCCAGGTCTCGACGCACCTGGCGTTCCTGCTGGCTCTGTGCTGGTACTGGCTGCGTCGCGGACAAGAAATTCCGGCGGGAATCGCGCTCGGGATGGCTGCGACCATCAAATTGTTCCCGGGCGTGCTGATGCTGTTCTTGCTGATGGCACGCCGTTACCGCGCGTTTGCTGCCGCGGCCGGGTTCTACCTTGCGGTGGCGTTGCTCATGACGGCAACATATGGGTTCGCCGTCTGGCCGATGTTCTTGAAGCAACAGAGCGTCATTGCGAACATCTGGATCGGCAGCGTCTGCAACGCGAGCTTGCAGGGGATCTTCTTGCACATCAAGACGCCCATCTGCGTTGCCAATCCGTTGGGCGACGGGACGGTCGCCATCGTGGCTGCCGCCGTCGGGATCCTGTTGCTCGCCTTGGCGGCGCGAGTGACCTATCAGTTGACGAAGCGCGCGCGCTATGAAGACCCGCGCCTGATCGACGTCCCCTTCTCGGTGTTCAGTCTTCTCGCGGTTTTTCTGAACCCCTGGATCTGGGAACACTACTACTTGTTGTTGATCCAGCCGGCGTTCGTTCTGGCCGCGGCCGCGCTCACCATCTTCCGGCGCAGCCTGCGGGACTGGCTCGATGAGGCGGGTATCACGACCCGCAGAATGGTCCGCGACAGCGTGCTGGCGTTCCTCGTGCTCGGCGGAATCTTGGCGGGTGTCCTCTCTCTGAACACGAATATCTATGCCAAGCGGCGCCTCGAGGAGCTGTGGCGCGGTGAACCCCGGCACCCGACGCCCTGGGTGCACTTGCACATTCACATCGCCGAGTTCCTGAATTGTCTCCCCTGGGTGACCATGATCGTTCTGTCGTTCGTCGTAGCGGTCTGGTACTCGTTCTGGGTGCGTAGTCAGCAGCAAGGCAAGCCCGCGGGCCGCGAACCGCGGTTCGAGGCGCTACCCCAAAGCAGCGCAACCGCTGTGCCCTGAGCCTGCACAGCCGCGGGATCTCCGGTCAGGCTGGCTCTTTGTCGAACGCGGTCGGATGGGTTGATCCCGAGAACCCGCGGCCGATTTGAGTGATCACTTTGGTGCCCTCGGCTTCGACCGTGTAGTGCATGCGCGGCATGCCGTTGGCGGTCATGAAGCGCTCCAGCGCGGCGTGATGGCTCGGGCAATAGAGCATCAGAAAGCCGCCGCCGCCCGCGCCAATGATCTTGCCGCCCAGCACGCCGAACTTCTGGCGAACCTCGTCGTAGATCCGATCGACGCTGCCGAGCGAGATCTTGGTCGAGAGCGTCTTCTTGCTCTGCCAGTGGTCGTCGAGCAGCTGGCCCCATCGGTCGTAGTTGCCCGACTCGATCGCCTCCAGGATGCGGTGCCCGAGGTCCTTGATGCGATGCAAGCTGTCGGCGACGCGCGCGTGGTCGGCGCTGGCCGACTGCTGCATGGCCGCGTTCTGGTCCGCGAGCACCTCGCGCGCGTCGCGCTGGGCGCCCGTATAGTAGATGTGCGTGTGGGCCACGAAGTCGGCGATGTCGCCGCTGCTGGGGTTGAGCTGGCGGACGACGACCTTGCCATCTTTGTCGATGTTCAAGACGGTGAGGCCACCAAAGGCGGCCATGTACTGGTCCTGCTTGCCGATGCCTTCCTTCAGCACGTCGAGCTCGATGTGGCAGGCCTCCTCGGCGAGCCCCTGCAGCGAGATGTAGTCGCGGCGATCGTGGTGAAGCGCGTTGAGAAGCCCCACGATGTAACAGCTCGACGAACCCAGGCCCGTTCCGGCCGGTAAATCGGCGATCGACGAGACCTCGAACATGTCTCGGATGCCGTGCGCACGCAGGGCCTCGCGCGCGAGCGGGTGCCGCAACTGACCGACCTCGTCGACGACCTCGCTCTGCGAGTAGTGGAGAACGAGCTTTCGTCCGATCACCGGGCGGTTAACACAGACGTACATGTACTTGTCCAGGCCCATCGCAAAGATGAAGCCGCCATGTTTGGAAAAGTACGACGGTAAGTCGGTGCCCCCTCCGCCGAGGGTCACGCGGAAAGGTGTACGGGTGACAATCATGATGCGGTCCTCAGTATTCGATTCAGGGCCGAGATGACGGCTCGGGCGTTGTTATCCAGCACCCGTTCTGATGTCAACCTCGACCCGACAGCGTGGTTCGAACCTCAGCGACGGTCGGCGTATCCTTCGCCGGAAGGAAGAACGCCCGCTGGCCGTGGTGCAGCGCACTGGCGCGGCGCGCGGACCCTGTGCCACCCAGCCACTGTGTGACCGGCGGACGTGGTCCGGCGGCGCGCCGACGCTGCCTGCCGAGCCCTTTACCGGTACGCGGAATGCATTATCTTCCGGGTATGAAGCGCATCGGGACAACAATGTGTAGCTTGGCGTTGGTGTTCGCACTCGGGCTGGCTTCGTGCGCGACCACGGACACGACATCCACCACCTGGACCGATCCGTACGCGGCGAACGGCCAGTGGACGCGGCCAGGCCGCGTGGAAGCCGTTCAGGAGGTGGTGCAGCACGTCCAGGGCAACCCGGCGGGCGGCGCCGTCGCCGGCGCGGTGATCGGCGGCTTGCTCTTCGGCGGGCGTGGTCCGGCGGCCCTCGCCGGCGCGGCCGGCGGCGCGGCGGTCGGCGCCGCGGCGAGCCAGGGCTCGGGCGAGACGCGGCAGTACCGCGTCTGGGTCCGTTACTACGATGGTGGCCAGCAGATGTTCGTCTATCCGAACTACTCGCCGTTCCGTCCGGGCGAGAATGTTGTGCTGACACCACAGGGCCTCGCTCGCGGCTGAGCCTCGCGCTCGTGACTTCGATCCCGCCGAGCGCGGGAAACGGGAGGATTCCAGCCTCCCGTTTGTAGACTTTGGGTCGCAATGCACGCCCTGGTGGAGCTGGGGTCGCGCAGCCCTGCCGGATGTGGTAACCAGAACCTCGACGGCAAGATTGGATGAACCGTTCCAGGCCGGAACTGTGACTGCGTTTCGACCTGCACCGACGGTTTGGGTCCCGGTCATTGCCAGGGAGAGACGGATGGGCCGCAATCGCTTCAACTCGCTCGTTTCGAAGACGCTCCTCGGAACCGTCTGCGCGCTGCCGCTCGCCTTCACGCTGGGCGGATGCGACAGCAAGACGGAGCCCAACCCCGCCGACGCGGAGACCGCCACCTGCACGCCGATGGATTCGGTCCCGCAGCGGTTGTGGCGGCTCTCGACGCAGCAATTCTCTAACTCCGTGCGCGACCTCCTGGGCCTGCCGGCGGGACCCGCGCTCTCCACGACCGGCGGCGGCGCACAGTTTGCGTTCTTCAGCTCGGACACGCTGAGCGTCGACCCGGGCCTGGCGTTCTCGGTCAACGGCGCGGTGAAGACCGCGCTCGCCGCGGCGGCGCCACAGCTCCCCGCGCTCGCCGCCTGCAGCACCGGTGAAGACGAGTCGGCCTGCGCGCAGCGGTTCGCCACGACCTTCGGGATGCGCGCGTTCCGCCGGCCCCTCGACTCGAGCGAGGTGGTCAGCCTGATGAATGTCTACAACCAGGGACGCCTGCAGGACTTCAACACCGGGATCAGCCTCATGGTCCAGGCGCTGCTGCAGTCGCCGTCATTCCTGTTCCGCACCGAGCTCGGCGGCGCGGCCGATCCGAAGACGGGCGCGACGACGTTGACCCCCTACGAAACGGCCACGCAGCTCAGCTACACCTTCCTGAACTCGACGCCGGACGCGCCGCTGCTCGCGGCAGCGGCCGACGGCAGCCTGGGAACCGCGCAAGGCGTCGCCAAGCAGGTCGATCGCCTGCTGCAGACCGACGCGGTGAAACAGAACATCGACAACGTCGTGATCTCCTGGTTCAACGTCCCGCAGCTGGTCATCAAGACAAAGGATCCGAGCCTGATTCCCGCCGCCGTCGCGTCGATGGTGCCCCAGGGCCAGGATGTCCAGGCGACGCTGGAGAGCGACATCACGACGTCGACGACCGACTTCGTCGACGACATCGTCTGGAAGGGCTCGGGGCGCGTCACCGAGCTCCTGACGTCGAACAAGCTGTTCGTCAACCAGCGCCTGGCGGCGCTGTACGGTCTGCCCTACGGCGACGGCACGGGCGCGCGCCCCGACGGTTTCCTCGGCGTCGCCGACCCGCAGCCGCGCGCCGGCATGATCACGCAGCCGGGCTTCATCTGGTCGCTCTCCGACCCGGCGACCACGTCGATCGTCCACCGCGGCAAGGAGATCCACGATTACGTCATCTGCGGCAACGCGCTGAAGCCGCCGCCGCCGGGCCTGCTCAGCTCGCCGACGATCATCCAGCTGCTCGCGCAGCTGCCGACCGAGCTCGACAAGGCGGAGTATCGCCTGGGCGACTCGTTCTGTTCCAGCTGCCACCAGAACATGGACACCTACGGCCTGCTGCTGGAGAAGCTGGATCCGGTCGGCAACCACCGCACGATGTACGCGGCGGCGGACATGGACACGGATCCGATCAGCGAGACCGCCGATTTCTCGACTTTCCCGAGCCTGGCGCCGCTGAACATGCCGATCACCGGGCCGGTCGACTTCGCCAAAGCGATCGTCGCGGACCATCAGTTCACCGACTGCGCGGCGATGATGATGGTCAGCTACGCGCTCGGCCGCTTCGCGGTCTCGACGGTGCCGGATCCGCTCGACAACACCAGCACCGTCACCGTGAACAACACCTGCGAGGTCGACAGCGTGCGCGCACAGTTCAACCGCAGCGACGGCAAGCTGTCGACGCTGCTGAAACAGGTGGCCACGGCCGCGTTCGTGCAGTCCCGTTCAGGAGGCTCCCCGTGACGTCGTACAAGGTTTCGCGCCGGGCATTTCTTCGCGGCTGTGGCGCATCGACGCTGATGCTGCCGCTGCTGCGCAACATCGAGGCGCGCGCGCAGGGGAAGCCGGCGCCGCTGCGCTTCCTGGTCATCCATCACTCGCTGGGAACGCAGCTGGGCCCGCCGACGGGCGGCCCGGCCGATCTCTGGCGCCCGCCGGTGTCGGGGACGACCACCAGCTTCGCGCTGCCGGTGAACAGCGCACCGTTCACGCCGCTGCAGCCGAAGATGGTGATGATCGACGGCCTCAACATCGTGTGCGCCAGCAAGTCGCCGGGCAAGGAAGGGACCAACACGCACGAAGGCGGGATGGTCGCGATCATGACCGGGCAGCCCAATCTGGGGCTCGCGCCCAACAGCCAGGCCGATTACGTCGCGGGTGGTCCGTCGATCGATCAGATCTTCCTCGCGCAGTCGCCGCTGCTGGGTGGGCCGGCGTCGTCGATGCGCACGCCGTTCCAGTCGCTGCAGCTGGCGGCCGACGTTCGCTCCGATCGTGACGAGGTCGCGCCGCGCACGCTGTCGTACGGGCCGCTGAACATGGACGCGGCCGACATCGTCTCGCAGCGGAGCCCGCTCGCGCCGGAGACGACGCCGCTGCTGACGTACATGCGCATGTTCGGCGGGTCGATGATCACCGACCCGGCGCAGGCTTCGGCGATGCTGGCGCAGAACAAGAGCGTGCTCGATTTCATGAAGGGCGACATGGCGCGCCTGCGCACGCTGGTTCCCGCGGGTGAGACCTCCAAGCTGGACGTGTACGGCGAGTCGATCCGACAGCTCGAGAGCAGCCTCTCTGCGGGACTGATGCCGGGAACCTGCCCGCAGCAGCCGGCGCCGCCGGCGGCGATCAAGAACGTCAACGCCGGCACCGGTGCGACGGTCTTCAATGGCCAGAACCTGGGCAACGCCGGCGGCAGCAAGCTCAGCGGCGCCGACTACTACGACCCGACCGATCCCGCCAACCATCCGCACGCGTTGCTGGGCATGCAGCAGCTGCAACTGATGCAGGCGGCGTTCTCGTGCGATCTGGCGCGCGTCGGCACGTTCATGTGGTCGGCGGGGACCAACTGGGTGGTGTTCCCGAGCCCGTTCCAGGGCGCGGCGCTGGCCAACGGCGCGCCGTCGTCGCCCGAGCACCCGCCGTCGCACACGACTGACGCGTCGACGATGGCCTGGATCGCGCAGATCGACCAGTGGTACGCGGCGCAGACGGCGTCGGCGCTGCAGCAGTTCGACGCCACCACCGACTTCGACGGCAACACGCTGCTCGACAACACCGTCGTCGTGTATCTCAGCGAGGTGGCGCGCGCGTACGACCACGACCAGCGCAACGTTCCGTACCTGGTCTTCGGCGGCAAGAACACGGGCATCAACGGCGGACAGTTCATCAAGATCACCGGCGGGGCGTTGATCGACAGCAATCAGGGCTACAACAATCGGCCCACCAACGACGCCTGGTTGGCGCTGGCGCCGATCTTCGGCGTCAACCTGCCGAGCCTGGGCGGGCCCACGCAGTCGACCGGGCCGCTTCCGGGCCTCGTGCGTTGACCTCGCCGCGGGCGCCGAGCGCAGCCGTCGCGCGCGCGCTCGCGTGCCCGCGTTGCGGCGGCGCTCTCGCGTCCGCACCCGACGGATGGGCCTGCGGCGCGTGCGCGATCGCGTATCCGTCGGTGGGCGACGTCCCGTGCCTGGTCCCGGACCCTGGACTCTGGCGGGCGCGCTGGGCGCAGCGCGCGGATCACTACCTGACGGCGGCGGAGCGGCGGATCGCCGAGCTCAACGGCGAGCGCACCGCCGATGGCTTGTTGCGCAGCACGCGCGAGCGGCTGATCGCGATCATGGCGGCGCTGTCCGCGGACCGAGAGGTGTTCGCCCGGCTACTCGGGCCGCTGCGGGGCGCGGCCGCGCAGCCGCAGGCACCGAGCCCGATTCCCACGGCGACCGCGCCCAGCGCCGACTACGAGGTGCTGAAGTTCTCCGAGAACCTGTTTCGGGATTGGGTGTGGGGCGAAGCCGAGTCCGACGCCGCGCTGGAGCTCGTGCGCCGGTTGCTGGCGTCATCGTCGGAGGCGCGCGACCCGCTGGGCACGGTTGCTGTCCTCGGCGCCGGCGCGGGCCGGCTGGCGGTCGACCTGCACCGGACGTTTCATCCCGGGGCGACGCTGGCGCTGGACATCAACCCGCTGCCGCTGCTGGTGGCGGCCGAGCTCGCGGCGGGCGGCGAGGTCATCCTGCACGAGTTCCCGATCGGGCCGCACGGGCAGGGCGGGGTCGCGCTGCGCCGGGCGCTGCGCTGCCCTTTCCCCGTCGACGACCGCTTGGCTTTCGTGATCGCCGACGGGCTGCGCCCGCCGCTGCCGCCGGCGTCGGTCGACGTGGTGGTGACGCCGTGGTTCATCGACGCGGCCGATGTCGATCCGCGCGTGACCGCGGCGGCGATCCACCGCGTGCTGCGGCCCGGCGCCCGCTGGCTCAACTTCGGGCCGCTGCGCTTCACCGGCGCGGCGTCGCGCCAGTACACCATCGAAGAGATCCGCGAGATCGTCAGTGAGAACGGCTTCACGCTCGGCGACGAGGCGCGCGAGGCAGTGCCCTATTTCGCGTCACCCGACAGCGGCTCGCATCGCGTGGAGACGATCTTCGCGTTCGTCGCGAGCAAGACCGGCGCGGCGCCGGCGACGGAGTTGCCGGTCGTGGATCCCGCGTGGATCGCCGATGCGCGCGTGCCGATTCCGCGCTCGCCAGAGTGGGAGACGCTGCGGCGGTCGGCGGTGTTCACCAACGGCGTGATCGCGATGATCGACGGGCGCCGTTCGATCGCGGAGATCGCGGCGGCGCTCGGCAAATCGTGGGGCGTGGATCCGACAGCGCTCGAGGATCCTCTGCGCGCGTTTCTGGGTCGGCTGGTACGGGGCTAGCGTCCGAGTTCCACGTTGTCCCCACACACGTCTACGTGGACGTGGACGTGGACGTGGACGTAGACGTGGACGTAGACGTAAACGTAGTCGTAGTCGTAGTCGTAGTCGCAAACGTGGTCGTAGACGTGCCTCTAGTACCCTTCCACAGTGAAAACGACCGGTTCAGGCAGCCGCCTGGGCCGGCT
>CAZNCQ010000097.1:7592-22519 GCA_964571275.1 uncultured Myxococcales bacterium | reverse complement strand
CCAGGCCCGTGCCGTTGGGCTTGGTGGTGAAGAACGGCTCGAACAGGTGCTTGCGAACCTCGTCGCCGAGACCCGGCCCGTCGTCGGCGATCTCGACGACCACCTCGGCGTCGGTCACCACCGCGCTCACGCGCACGTTGCGCCCGGCCTCGACCGCGTTCTTGATCAGGTTCACGAGGACGCCTTTCATCTTGTGACCGTCGCAGTAGAGCGGCAGGTTGGCCGGCGTGTCGATGACCACCGTCGCACCGCGGTCGGCGATGGTGTCGGCCAGCAGCGTGCGTGCCTCGCTGATCACCGGCGCCAGGTCGGCGCTGCCGAGCTCGATGCGGGGCGAGCGCGAGAACGACAGCAGCGAATCGACCACGTCACGCAGGCGCGCGATCTCGCCGACCACCTGCGGCCGCAGCCGCGACACGCGCCCGAGGTTGGCGGGATCTTCGAGGATCAGCTCCACCGCCATCCCCAGGCCATTGAGCGTGTTCTTGATCTCGTGCGCTATGGCCGCCGAGGTCTTGCCCATGGCCGCGAAGCGCTCGGCATCGACCAGCGCCTCCTGTGTCGCCACCAGCTTCTGAGTGCGGTCGCGCACGCGATGCTCGAGCATCGCCGCGCCCTCGCGCAGCTCGTCGTCACGCTGGCGGATCGCGGTCTCCATGTGCTCGAACGCGGCGACCAGCGAGCGCACCTCCTCGGTGCGGCCCGGGAACGGCGGGCGCACCGACGGCACGCGCTCGCCGCGCGCGATGCGGCTGGCGCTGTCGCCGAGGGCGTGCAGCGGCCGCGTGAGGTACGCCGACAGCATCAGGCCGGCGATCACCGCGAGCACGACGCCGAACACGAGCGCGCCGGCCAGCGTCCAGACCTGTTGTCGCAGGTTCTGGTTGAGCGAGCTCCAGGGCCAGGCGAACACCACGGAGAACTTGGTCGCCGCGCCGACCGGCGAGTAGGCGAACAGCGCCTCCTCGCCGTCGGCCAGCCCGGTCAGCGTGCCGCTGCCACCGCCGGCGGTGGCGCGGATCGCGCGCTCCCAGTCGGAGCCGACGGACGCCTCGACCCGGCCCGGCGGGTAGATGATCTGCCCGTTTCCGTCGATCAGCATCGCGTCGGTCTTGCGCGGCAGGTTGTCGTGCAGCGCCGGCGTGATCAGGTTCGCCTCGCCGAGCGCGATCATGCCGACCAGGGCGCCGGTGAAGGTGCCGTCGCGCAGGATCGGCTGGATGATCTTGATCGTGCGGCCGATGTCGGGCTCGTCGGTGGCGCGGTAGATCGGCACCTGCTTGCTCGAGCGCGCCGCCTTGAACCAGCTGCGGTCGCCGAAGGTCTGGTGGCGGTACTCGGGGCGGTCCGGCACCGAACCCAGGCACGTGCCGTCGGCCGCCAGCAGGAGCACCGCGGTGTTGTAGAGCACCGAGTTCTGGTGCGCGCCCGACAGCAACTGCTGCTCAGGCACCAGGTTGCCGTCGGTGAGGTTGACCTGCGGCGAGAGCGCCAGGCGCTTGAGCTCGTCCTCGAGGATGTCGAAGTTGTCGCGCAACGCGAAGGCGCGATTTTCCGCAAATAACTGATATTCCGTTGTCAGCTCGCGCCGCATGTTGCGGGCGGACTGGTAGATCGCCGTTCCCCCGGCCAATCCGATGGCCAGAACCAGCAACGTCGACAGGAAGAGGGAGAGCTCCGTGCGGAGGGTCAGACCGCGAAGCTAGCACGCCGGCATGCGCCTCGCCTGTCCGCGGCGGGGCTGCGGAACTGTCGCAAGGCGCACAATTTACTCAAAACGTATGGCTTCGAAATACGCCGGCAACAATCGCAGCCTTAGTCTTGCCCGCATAGACGCGTGGGGCGAACGGGGCTCAGCCGCCGCCAGCCCGTCGCGGGAGGTTAGGCGAAAGGGGGCAAAAGCATGATGTCGGGAATTGCAAGACACGTTCGTTATTCGGGAACTGGATCCGGGTCGGGTTGGATGTTTGCCGTGAAGGTGATCGGTGTTGGGCTCTTCGCAGGTCTCGTGCTCACGTACTGCAACGTGCTGCTCGACGCCTGTATGAGTGGAATTCGGTAAACATCTCCCGGTCGGGATCCGGCCGACGCTGGCACGCCCCCACCAGCGCGGATCAGCGCGACGCATTCAGAAGCGCGCGCCCGCGGCACCGCTCGTGGAATTTTCCACGGCAAGCGCGTTAACTGGAGCGGGTGCCCATTCTGAATCGCTTAGATCGATTTGTTGAGCTCGGTTGGCTGGCGTTGCTGGTTGCGGCAGGCGGCGGTTGCGCCCCGCGGGTCGAGCCCGGTGATGTCGGTGCGGTCAAGGGCGACGCCAGTCCGACCCTGCGTGGCCACATCGGCCAGTCCGACGACGACAGCGGCGTCACCGAAGCTGGCGCCGATCTGCAGGCGGCCACGGATGCCACGGTGACCGACGCCATCGTGCCGATCGACGCGATGGCCGCCGACGTGAGCTCGCCGATGCCCGACGCCGGCCACACCGACGGCGGCAAGCCCGACGCCAGCTTGCCCGATGTGGGTTCGCCCGATCTGGGTTCGCCCGATCTGGGTCCCCCTGACGTCGGCGCTCCCGATGTTCCGCCCCGCGAGTGCACCGCGCCCGCCCAGCGCTGCCTGGGACTGATCCTGCAGTCCTGTGACGCCGACGGCGCCTGGCAGAGCGGAGCCGCCTGTCCATTCCTGTGCGCCGCGGGCGCCTGCACCGGCGTGTGCGTTTCCGGCAGCAATCAATGCGTGGGCGGCGATCTCCAGATCTGCGACGCCGGCGGCGCCTGGCAGAGCACCGGCGCGTCGACACGCGAGCTGGTGGTGAATCCCGCGTTCGATCTCGCTCCGATGGAGGTCGGATGGGCCAACCCGGGCGTGCCGATCGTCTACGCAGCCACCGCGCCTGGCGGCGGCGCCACCGGCCACCCCGACGTCGCCGCGCAGTCGCTGCCCAACCTCGCCTGGTTCGGCGGCCTGGCCAGCTCCGACGATCGGCTGAGCCAGTCGATCGCGATCCCCGCCGGCGCGACCAAGCTGACCTTCAGCCTCGACTACGCGATCGTCACCGGAAAGACCGGTCTCACCGAGACCGACACCTTCGACGCCGAGCTGCTCGCCGGCACGCAGGTCATCTCGCTGGCGCACCTGTCCAATGTGAACGCCACCGACACCTGGACACCGGTCTCGATGCCGCTGCCGGCGACCCTGGCCGGCCAGACGGTGACGCTGCAACTCCGCGGCGTCACCAACGCCAACAACAACCGCATCACGTCGTTCTACGTCGACACGCTGTCCCTGCAGGCCGTGGCCTGTCCTTAGTGTCCTCGGGCGGTTCGTAACCGCCGGTCCTGACTGGTTCGAGGGTGCTTCGGGCTTAGGTTTGGTCGGGCGTCGGCCTCGAGGTTCGAGGGTGGCGCCTCATGACCAGAAGTATCGGCATCATGATCGGCGCGTTCACCGCGCTGGGCCTGGGTGGCGCGATCACCGCGCTCGCCGGCCTGCGCGGCGCGCCGAAGTCGCCCTACCATCTGGAGAAGACCACCGTCGACCGCGGCACGATCACCGGCAAGGTGACCGCGACCGGCTCACTCTCGGCGCTGGTCACGGTCCAGGTCGGCAGCCAGGTCTCGGGGCGCATTCAGGAGCTCGGCGCCGACTTCGGCTCGCGCGTGCGCAAGGGCGAAGTCATCGCGCGGCTCGACGCGCGCCTGTTCGAGGCGGCTCTCGAGCAGGCGACCGCCAACCGGCAGGCCGCGCAGGGAACGCTGGCGCAGAACCAGGCCAAGCAGGTGCACGCGGCTCGCGAGCTCGAGCGTGCGAAGGCGCTGGCGGCCAGGAACCTGATCGCGCCCGCCGAGCTCGACGCGCGCGCCGCCGATGCGGCGGCGGCGACGGCGGCGGTCGCCGCATCGGTTGGCGATCTGGCGCAGGCGCGCGCCGAGCAGCACCAGGCGGCGGTCAACCTCGGCTACACGACGATCGTTTCGCCGATCAACGGGACGGTGATCTCGCGCAACGTCGACGTCGGCCAGACCGTCGCGGCGTCGCTGCAAGCCCCGACGTTGTTCACGATCGCCGAGGACCTGCGCAAGATGCAGGTGCACACCGCCGTCTCCGAGGCCGACGTCGGCAAGCTCGGCGCCGAGATGCCGGCGACGTTCGCCGTCGATGCCTACCCGCGCGAGAAGTTCCACGGCGTGATCCGGCAGATCCGCGACGCGCCGCAGACGCTGCAGAACGTGGTGACCTACGACGCGGTCATCGACGTCGACAACGACGCGCTGAAGCTGAAGCCGGGCATGACCGCCAACGTCACCTTCGTCTATGCCGAGCGGCGCGACGTGCTGCGGGTGCCGACGGCGGCGCTGCGCTTCCGCCCGCCCCCCGTCCTGCTCGCGAGCGGCGCGGGCAAAGCGGCCGC
Organism: uncultured Myxococcales bacterium; assembly: GCA_964571275.1. Classification (GTDB taxonomy): domain Bacteria; phylum Myxococcota_A; class Polyangia; order Fen-1088; family Fen-1088; genus DASRQZ01. Next base: position 18,105 of record CAZNCQ010000097.1, on the reverse strand, counting down.
CAACAAGGCCATGACCAAGGCAGCCGAGAAGACCGCCGAAAAGGCTGCCGAAAAAGCCGCCGAAAGAGCCGCAAAGAAGGCCGCGAAGAAAGCCGCGAAGCTCGTCGGGCTCGGGGCCGAGGCCGACGCCGCGGAGTCTGGCGTCGCTCGCGCTCCCGCGGCAAACGCCAAGGCCGGCGGCGACGGTGAAGACCTCGACCGGCGCAGCGTCTGGGTGTTGCGCGCGGGCGGCGCGCTCGCGGAGGTTCCGGTGGTCGTCGGGGTCGTCGACGGCGCGCGCGTCGAAGTGGAATCGCCCGGCCTCCACGAGGGCGACGTGGTGATCACCGACGCCGTGAGCAAGGCCGACCACGCCGAAGCCAAGCGCGCCCGCAACCAGGTCGCCGGAGCGACCAAGGCGCTCTTCTGACCACCATGCCAATCGACCGCCCTGCCCTCGCCCGGCCCCTGATCGAGCTGCGCCGCGTGGCCAAGACCTATCACCTGGGCGAGGTCGAGGTGAACGCCCTGCGTGACGTCTCGCTGTCGATCGCGCGCGGCGAGTTCGTGGCCATCATGGGCGCGTCGGGGTCGGGAAAGTCGACGCTGATGAACATCATCGGCTGTCTCGATCGCCCGACCGCCGGCAGCTACCGCCTGGACGGCGTCGAGATTGCGCGCCAGAGCCGCGAAGCGCTGGCCAACCTGCGCAACCGCGGCCTCGGGTTCGTGTTCCAGAGCTTCAACCTGCTCCCGCGCACGACCGCGCTCGAGAACGTCGAGCTGCCGCTGATCTACGGCGCTGTGCGCGCGCGCGACCGGCGGCGGCGCGCGCGCCAGGCGCTGGAGCGCGTGGGTCTCGGTGACCGGGTGCACCACCACCCGAATCAGCTGTCGGGCGGGCAACAGCAGCGCGTGGCCATCGCGCGCGCTCTGGTCGGCGAGCCCAAGCTGGTGCTCGCCGACGAGCCGACCGGCAACCTCGACTCAGCGGCGAGCGCCGAGATGATGACGCTGCTGCGCGGATTGCGCGACGACGGCATCACGCTGGTGCTGGTCACGCACGAGCCCGACATCGCCGCCTACGCCGAGCGCGTGATCGTTTTCAAGGACGGCCTGGTGTGCAGCGACAGCGCCGCGCTCGTGCGCGACGCCGCCGGCGCGGTGCGCCTGGAAGGCGGCCGCGCATGAGGCTGCTCGAGACCGTGCGCATCGCCCTGCGCGCGCTGCGCCGCAACCGCCTGCGCTCGTTCCTGACCGCTCTCGGCATCATCATCGGCGTCGCGGCGGTGATCGCGATGGTCGCCATCGGCGAGGGCGCCAAGGCGCGCGTCGAGCAGGCGTTCACTGCGATGGGCACCAACGTGCTGATCGTGTCGTCGGGCGCCAAGACCGCCGGCGGCGTCAAGGTCGCGGCCGGCACACTGCCGACGCTGACCTGGGACGATCTGAAGGCGATCGGCGCCGAAGTGCCTGGCGTGCGCTGCGTGGCGCCGCGCCTGCACGCCACCGGCCAGGTCGTCACCGAGGACCAGAACTGGGCGACGCTGGTCACCGGCACGACGCCGGAGTTCTTCGAGATCCGCAACTGGCCAATTCGCCTCGGCGCCGGCATCACCGCCGAGGACGTCGACGCCGGCGCCAAGACCGCCGTGCTCGGTGACACCGTGGCCGCGCATCTGTTCGGCGCCAGCGCGGATCCCGTGGGGCAGATGGTGCGCATCCAGAACGTCCCCTTCCGCGTCGTCGGTGTCGCCGATCGCAAGGGGCAGTCGCCAGGCGGCAACGACTACGACGACGTCGTCTACGTCCCGGTGTCGACGTTCCTGGCCAAGATCCAGGGCGGGCTGCAGAGCTACATCGCCGGCACGATCATGGTCGAGGTGACCGCCGACGACCAGACCGCCGTCGTCGGCGCGCGCATCGCCGCGCTCCTGCGCGATCGCCACAACATCGGCGCGGGTGCCGACGACGACTTCACGGTCAAGAACCTGACCGAGACCGCGAACCGCAAGGAAGAGAGCACGCAGGCGCTGACCCTGCTGCTGGCGAGCATCGCCGCGGTGTCGCTGGTGGTCGGCGGCATCGGCATCATGAACATCATGCTCGTCAGCGTCACCGAGCGGACGCGCGAGATCGGCGTGCGCGTCGCCGTCGGCGCCAAGCCACGCCACATCCTGTTTCAGTTCCTGATCGAATCGCTGGCGCTGTCGGTGATGGGCGGCCTCGCCGGTGTGGCGCTGGGATTGGTGGCGGCGGAGCGCCTGGCGCTGCGATTCGGCTGGCCGATGCTGGTGCGCCCCGACGTGATCGCGCTCGCGGTCGGCTTCAGCGCGCTGGTCGGCATTGGCTTCGGCCTCTACCCGGCGTACAAGGCGGCGCGACTCGACCCCATCGTCGCCCTGCGGTACGAATGATGGGCGCCATCGGGTTGATTGTCATTGTGTCGCTTACGCCGCCGTCGCTGCTGGACGCGCGCACGCTGACGCTCGACGAGGCGGTGAGTACGGCCGAGACGAACCAGCCGGCGTTGCACGAGGCGCAGGCCAACACGCGCGCCGGCAACGCGCGCGCCGACGAGGCCCGCGCGCCGGTGCTGCCGCAAGTGAAGCTGGGCGCCACCTACCAGCGCACCACCGGCAACCGCGAGCACAAACCCGGCAGCGCGACCACCGTCCAGAACAGCACCGACACCTTCAACTGGTGGGACTTCACCGCGGCGGGCAGCTTCGTGCTCTGGGACTTCGGGCAGACGCGCGGCCAGTGGCACGCTGCCGAGGCCAGCGCGCGCGGGCTGGCGCAGAGCGAGAGCGCGACGCGCCTGGAGGTGATCCTCGGCGCGCGTACGGCCTATTTTCGCGCGCGCGCGCAGAAGGCGCTGGTGGGCGTCGCGCGCGAATCGCTGGCCAACCGCGAGCGGCACCTGGGACAGATCGACGGCTTCGTCACCGAAGGGACGCGGCCCATGATCGATCTCGCGCAGGCGCGCGCCGACCGAGCCACCGCGCGCGTCCAGCTGATCGATGCCGAGAATGCCTACGCGCTGGCGCGCGCGGCGCTGAACCAGGCGATGGGCGTGACCGGATCGCTCGACTATGACGTCGCCGACCAGACCTTCGCGCCCGTCGAGGGCGAGGCGCAGCCGGTGACGACGCTGGTCGACGAGGCGCTGCGCGCGCGGCCGGACCGCGCCGCGCTCGACGAACAGATCCACGCTGAGGAGCTGGCGCGGCGCGCGGCGGTGGGCAGCTACGGGCCGACGCTGAGCCTGATCGCCGGCGCGTCCGACCAGGGGACCAACCTGACCGGCACGTCGGGTATCGGCCTCACGTCGAGCGGCAACCTGCGGCTTTATACGGACAGCGCCCTCGCCTGGAACTTCTGGGGCGGGTTGAGCCTGGTGTGGCCGATCTTCCAGGGGTTCGCGACGCGCTCGCAGGTGCGCGAGGCCGACGCGCAGCTCGCGGCGCTGCAGGCGCGGCGCGACGCGCTCGTGCAACAGGTGTGGGTCACCGTCGCCGGCGCGCAGCTCGACGTGCGCGCGGCGCAGGAGGCGATCATCGCGTCGCGCGAAGGCGTCACCAGCTCACACGAACGTCTGGCCCTGGCCGAGGGCCGTTACCAGGCCGGCGCCGGCAGCGTCATCGAGCTCGGCGACGCGCAGGGAGGCGTGGTCTCGGCCGAGGCCCAACAGGTCGCCGCCGAGTACCGCCTCGCGATCGCGCGCGCGCAGATGATCTTCGCGCTCGGTCGGCGGTGAGTGGCAAGTCTCGAGCAGGCATCTGCCGGGGCGCCACGCCGGCCTGGGACTCCGATTCTCGGAGCGCCTGACGAACTTTTATGGCGAGCGCGTGCCTATGTCGAGGTCCACAGGAAGAGACCCAGGCCCGGGTCATCGAAGGATCGCGCCAGCGACACCAGCTGCTGGATCACCGGCTCGACGTCGGCGGGCTCGCAAGACAGCTCGTCGGTTTCTGCCCAGGACCCAGCGGCGCTGGAGATCGCGGACGAATCGAGGTCGTCTGTACTCACGTCCGCGTCGCGAGCGACGAACAATTCTGTGAGCAACCCCACATCCACCGTTCATCGTTCATCACCGTTCACCCCCACCGAGGTTCACCGTTCACCCCACCGAGGTTGATTTTCCTGCAACATCGTTCGTTCACTCCCACCGAGGTCCACCGCTCCACCGTTCACCCCCACCGAGGTTGATTCACCATTCACCCCACCGAGGTTGAGTTTTCACCCGTTCACCCCACCGAGGTTGATTTTCCAGCAACATCGTCCTGCGCACACCGAAAACGCCAGCGTGGGGGCCACCAGGTTGTTCACCCCACCGAGGTCACTTTTCGCGTTCACCGCACCCAAGTTGATCGCCGTTGCAACGCCGTGGAGATACGCGGACATGTTGTTGTAGTGTCGGACGAAGACAATGAGCGCTCGACGCGTGCTGATCTACTTTGCGTGGAGTCGACCCGGCGAAACGAACGCGCCGCTCACCGAGATCGACGATCGGTTCCCTGCGCTCTTCGAGCTCCGAAGGTTGCTCTATCCCAAGTTCGAACCGCTCTCGGATTCGCGCCACTTCGACCAGGGAATCGGCGGGTTTCTCGATCACGTGCAAAAGCCGAACTTTGCCGGGTTCGTGGAGCTCGCGCGCGCGAAGACCGGAAATCCGGTCATCGAGCTCGAACGCGTTCTCGACGACGACACGGAGCAGCCGCTTCGGTGGTCGCTGCTCGAGCCGATCGATACGCTCGTCGTCATCAGCTTCGACTCCGCGAGAACCCAGCAGCACGCGAGCCCCGACGAGGTTGATGCACTTCGGCGGTTTCTCGACGATCCGGACCGCGCCGTCTTTCTTTGCCCGCATCATGACATCGGTCACTGGGTGGATCTCGGTCCCGATGAAGTACGAACGCGACAGGAGGCGGAGTTCCTTCATCACGGCGACAAGGCGATCCCGCCTCGGCAGGCGTTCGGCGGATTCGCGTCCTCCCTGCTCGCCGGGCTCGGGGTTCCGGTGGAGAACCGTTTCGGTCTCCGGCCCGCGGCAGAGGCTGATGGGTCACCGGCAGCGATCGACGTCGACCGTGCAGCCGATCGCCTCGGGCTCCTCGACGGCGTCCGGACGTTCAACCTGCATCCTCACCTCCCTCATTTGGCGCGCGTCGGCGGCGCGCTCGACAAGCTCGACGTGCTCGTTCGTCAGCGGATCGACCCGACGGCTCCGCCTCATCCCTTCAGCCGAGACGGGCGCGATAGGTTCGACAGCCTGCTCCAGTCTCGTCCAGCCATCTTCCCAGGAGCTGTGCTCGTCTGCGATACGACGCTGTTTAGCTCGACAGCCGGCGGTCTCGACAGCCTCCAACGATTCTGGACTCGAATCGTCGAGCGGCCGCGTCGCGCGTGAACGCTTGCGGGTAAAGCTTGCTCGATCACTCATCCCGACGAAGTCCCTCATCCCATCGAGCTAGCTTAGCTCAGTCACCCCACAGCTCAATCACCCCACCGAGCTAGCTCAATCACCCCACCGAGGTTGAGTTTTCCCACAACATCTCCCTGGACCTACCGAAAACCCGGCATGTCGATTCCTCGCGAGGTCTTGCCCCGGTGCACATACATGATCACTCGTCGCTGTACTCAGCGGCAATTCCTGATGCGGCCGGACCGCGAGACCAACAACGCGTTCATCTACTGCCTGGCCGTCGCGGCCGAACGGTTCGGCATTCGCGTGCTCTTCACCGTCGCCATGAGCAACCATCACCACACCGGCATCTACGATCCCGATGGTTGCTATCCTGCTTTCATCGAGCATTTCCACAAGCTCTTCGCGAAGTGCCAGAACGCTCTTCGTGGCCGTTGGGAGAACTTCTGGTCGTCCGAGCAGACCAGCGTCGTGCGGCTCGTCGACGCCAACGACGTCATCAACAAGATGACCTATGCGCTTAGCAACCCGGTGAAAGACAACTTGGTGGACAAAGCCCACCATTGGCCCGGTGTCAGTTCGCTCGGTGTCCTTTTCCATGGCCGCCCATTGACCGCCTCGCGACCCAAGCACTTCTTCCGCGAAGATGGTCCGATGCCCGACGTCGTTTCGTTGCACTTTGCGCAACCTGAGGGGTTTGGACACCTCTCGGCTGCTGAATACGCGGCGATGGTCCTCGAGAGGGTGTGCGCAGCCGAGGAGCTCGCCGCGGCGGCGCGCCGCCACACGGGAGCCGCGATTTTGGGCCGCAAGAACGTGTTGCTACAAAGATGGAGCGACCGTCCCGGCAATCGAGAACCCCGGCGCCGATTGAAGCCGCCCGTCTCGGCGCGCAGTAAATGGAGTCGGATCGAGACCCTGCTCCGTAATCGCGCCTTCCGTGATGCCTATGCCGCAGCACGCGCGAACTTCGCCGCTGGAATCCGCGACGTCGTCTTTCCGGCTGGCACGTATTGGCTCCGCCGCTTCACCCGCGCCATCTGCGCTCCTTGGCCTGAGCCGGCCTGACTCTGGCATCGTTCGGGCGACCTCAAACGCCAGACAACCACGGTGCTCTGAGCCCCGGGCGCGCCGCAATGAGAGACCCTGGTACGACCGGCGTTGGGCGGCTGTTACCGACGGCGCCAAGAGGCAGCAAGCTGCCTGTCGGAAAGGAACTCTGATACTTCCGGCTCGCCCATTCGACTTGAGACTTGGGCCGCTGTTCACGATAACCCCGGCACGGTGGTGGTGGTGCACCGCCTCGGTGCAATGGTCTACTGGGAAGTCCGGTGACACCCTCAGCCTTTGCTCCGGTTTACGAAGAGTCCGGTCTACGGCTGACACACCAACCTCGGTCCGGTTTACCGGTCCGGTTTATCCGGTCCGGTCCCGTCTACGGCGGTCCGGTTTACGGCGGGAACACACTAACCTCGGTCCGGTCTACGGCGGCGAATCTCGGTCCGGTCTACGGCGGCGGTCCACCGTGGGCCGGGGCAGCCGGCTTGACCCGAAAGAGGCCGAGGGCGACGCCGCGGCGGCGCTCGCGATCGAAGTCAGCGCCCAGGTACGCGCGGATGAGGGCGCGGTTCGCGCGCTCGTCGTCGACGAACAGAATGACCGGCCGTGGCCCGGTGCCGAGCTCGCTCATGATTCGCCATGGTTGGCGAGCGAAAGGTACTCGCCGACGACGCCAGGCAACGTGCGCGTGTCGATCGGCTTGCTGACGTAGCCGTCGCAACCGGCGGCGCGCGCGCGTTCCTCGTCGCCCTTCATCGCATAGGCGGTCAGCGCGATGATGATCGTCTGGCGCGTGCGCGGGTCGGCCTTGAGGCGCCTCGTCAGCTCCAGTCCATCCATGCCGGGCAGCTGCAGGTCCATCATGATGAGCCGCGGTGCGAACTCCTCGACGAGCAAGAGCGCCTCGTTGGCGTCGGCGGCCGTGCGCACGTCGTAGCCTTTCCTGCTGAGAAGGAACGAGAGCAGGGCGGCGTTGGCCGGGTTGTCGTCGACGACGAGAATCGAATTCTTGCTCATGAGTCCCCTTCCTTTGTGACGCTGTGGGCTTGCAGGGCGCCGCGGCTCCCGGCGAGGGGCACGACGCGCTTCACGTCCTCGACCAGCCGGGACAGGCCGCCGGACATCTTTGCGTGTACGCTCAGGGCGTTGTAGCGCAAGTGCTCCTCTTCCTCGTCGCTGAGGTCCTTTGCCGTCCACACGATCACCGGTACGTCGCGGTTGCGGACGTCGCTGCGAAACCGCCACAGGAACTCGAAGCCGTCCATGCCGGGCATGAGCAAGTCGAGGATCACCGCAGACGGCGGCGCCGTACGTGCCGCGTTCAGCGCCGCGTGCGCGTCGGGCTTGCACACGAAGCGATAGCCGAGCCTCGACAGCGTCGCCGCCATCAGGCCCAGGCTGCTGGGATCGTCGTCGACGACCAGCACCGGTCCGGCGCCTTCGACGTTCACGCCCGCGCGCTTGAGCGACGCCAGGACCGCGGGGCCGTCGACCGGCTTGGGAATCACGTCGTGGACTTGAAAGGCCGCGACCGTGTCGGGATTGTCGATCGCCGCCACGATGATGATCGGCACGGTCGGCTTCTTGTCACCGCGACGGAATCGGCGTAGCACCTCGAGACCGCTCATGTCGGGCAGCGCCAGGTCGAGCGTCACCGCGTCGAAGTCGTTGGCGCGTAACACGTTCAGCGCCCGTCCGCCCGTCGACACAGTCCGAACGACGTAGCCGGCGCCGGTCAGCGTCTGCGCAAGCATTTCGCGATCGACGGGATCGGCCTCGACGACCAGCACGGACGGGCCGCTCCTCGGCGACCGCTCTTCGTCCGCCGCGCGTTCTACCGGCAGTGAATGAACCGATTGCCCACGTGGCAGGATGGCGTGGAAGACGCTCCCTTCGCTGGGCGTGCTGCGCACGCCCACCGATCCGCCTTGCGCGTCGACGATCCGCTTGGTCAACGCCAGCCCCAGCCCGGTGCCGGGATGCTTCTTGGTCAGCGCCGCGTCCAGCTGCTGGAACTCGATGAAGAGGCGGGGAAGATCCTCTTCCTTGATTCCGATCCCGGTGTCCTCGACCTCGAGCCGCAGCATGTCGAACGAGTCGGGGCGCATCGACACCTTCACCCGACCCCCCTCGGGCGTGAACTTGATCGCGTTCGACAGGTAGTTGTACAGCACCTGCTTGAACCGCCCGGGATCGAGCAAGACCTCGGTCACGGTCGGATCGATGATGGTCTCGATTTGAATCCGCTTCGCGCCCGCGACGCTGCTGAGCATGGCCACGACCTCGCCGATGATTCGCGGCACGTTCATCGGCTCGGGGCGAAACTCCATCTTGCCGGCTTCGACCTTGGACAGGTCGAGGATGTCGTTGACCAGCTGCAACAGGTGACGGCCGCTGGCGAGGATGTGGCCCAGAAACTCCTTGTGCTGCGGTGATTCCGGATCGACCTCGCCGTCGTTCATCAGCTCCGTGAAGCCAATGATCGCGTTCAGCGGCGTGCGCAGCTCGTGCGACATGTTGGCCAGGAACTCGCTCTTCAGGCGGTTGGCCTGCTGCATGCGATCTTCCATCTGCTTCCGCTCGGTGATGTCGCGGATCGCCGCGGTCACCAGTGTGCCTTCGGCAGTCTCGATCGGGCTCAGGCTGATCTCCGCCGCGAATTCGGTCCCGTTCTTGCGCAAACCAAACAAATCGGACCCCGCGGCCATCGGCCGCGGCTTCGGCGATCCGAAGTAACCCGAGCGGTGCCCGGGGTGGCGGGCCCGGAAACGCGCCGGCACGAGCGTCTCGATCGATCTGCCGAGCAGCTCGTCGCGCGAATATCCGAAGAGCTTCTCGGTCTGCGCGTTGACCAGCGAGATCCCGCCGTTGCGATCGACGATGACCATGGCGTCGGGCGCCGACTCCATCAGGCCGCGAAACTTGTCCTCGGCGCGCTTGCGCTCGGTGATGTCGCGGATCGCGCTCGACACCAGGACGCCCTCCTCCGTCTCGAGGGGGCTCAAGCTGATCTCGACAGGGAACTCCGTGCCGTCCTTGCGCCGGCCGGCCAGTTCCAGCGTCGATCCCATCGCGCGGACCTTCGGATCGGCGAAGTAGCCGGTGCGGTGGCCGGGGTGGCGCGCGCGATGCCGGTCGGGGATCAAGATCTCGACCGGCTGGCCAATCATCTCGCCGCGCGTGTAGCCGAACATCTTCTCGACCTGGGTGTTGACCAGGACGATCTTCCCTACGTGATTGACGATGACCACCGCGTCGGGCGCCGCCTCCAGCAACCCGCGAAACTTGCCCTCGATGCGCTTGCGATCGGAGATGTCGCGGATCGCCGCGGTCACCAGGCGCCCCCCCTCCGACTCCATGGGCGCGAGGCTGATCTCCGCCGGGAACTCGGTGCCGTCCTTGCGGCGCGCGAACAGCTCCAGGCCGGCACCCATCGGGCGCGTGCGCGGGTCGCCGAAGTAGCCGCCACGCCGGTTCGGATGGTCCTTGCGAAAGCGCTCGGGGACCAGGATCTCGATCGGCTTGCCCAGCAACTCCTCGCGCCGATAGCCGAAGACGCGCTCGGTCTGCGAATTGACGAGGACGATCTCGCCGTTCGAACCGACGATGACCATGGCGTCGGGCGCCGCATCCAGCAACCCGCGAAATCTCGCCTCGGTCGCTTGCTCCTCTCGCAGGTGCTTCAGCTGGGTGACGTCCTTCTTGGTGGCCGCGATGAAACGGATGTTTCCGTCGGGGCGTTTCACGGCGCGCAACGACACGTCGACGTCGATGCGCTCGCCGCTGCGGCGCTGGCGGACGGTCTCGAACAGCGCCGTGCCGTTCTCCAGCACCTCGACCATGGCGGCGCGCGACTCTTCGCGCCTGTCCGCCGGCACGACCAGGTCGTCGAGCTGACGGCCAATGCAATCCCGCGCCGCGTAACCGAAGAGGCTCTCGGCGCCGCGGCTCCAGAACAGCACGTTGCCGTCGGGTGACAGCGCGATCAGCGCGTCCGGCGACTCCTGAATGAGACCCTCGAAGAATGAGGTTTCGATGTCTACAGGC
>CAZNCQ010000097.1:0-7492 GCA_964571275.1 uncultured Myxococcales bacterium | reverse complement strand
CCTCGTCATTTCTCCCCCGATGCGCCCGCCGAGATAACAGAGCGTGAGCATTCACGGGACGGCGCCCATCGGCGCGATCAGGTGAGGCCCGTGGCGGATTAGATACCTCGCCGTGCGTTTCGACAAGGAACAAAAGCGCTACGCGTCGGGGCGGAGCGAGCCTGCAACACACGGGACCACCTTGGCTACCATGCGTCGGCCAGAGCACGTTTCCCACGCAAGCGGGACAGCTCCGCAGCGAGTCAGGACCCCAAACCGACACGGCCCGTGAGTCTTCCCGAGAACGCCGCGAGCGAGATTCATGGAGCGGGGAGGACGTCGATGACAACCGCCGCCTTGGCAGAAAGCAACGAAATGGGATCGAGCGCGATGATCTCCAGCTCCGCGCGCCCCGGCTTGAGCGCCTTGACCGTGAACACCGAGCCGTTCTGATCGAGCGGCTCCAGCGGTGGCCAGCTCCCGGGCCGCACATCGATCGTGAGCTTGTCCGGATCGACCTCCTCGGCAAATCGAAGCCTGACCTCGAAGGTGTCTCCGCTGCGGATGAGGCCCGGGGAAAGATCGATGCGCGCGACCTTCGGAACATATGCCGCGAGGTTGGAGACTGTGTGGGCTGCCAGGAAGGACTGGATCCGGCGCGCGACAGGAATGAGCTTGAGACCACTCTGCTGGTCCGAGACGGAGACGCAAATGTTGCGATAGATCCAGTCCAGGTCGTCGCCGGCGCGATCCTTGTGCTCGATAGCCAGCTCGCCGACCGTCTCGAGCGCGGGCACGAGCGGACTCTCGACCGTGGTCGTGTCGGTCGCTATCTCGAGCAGCCGCTCCCGAGCACCCGCGATGTCGCCGCAGACGAACACCTCGACGGAGATCTGCTTCCCGCGCCGCCTCCAGGTCCAGTCGGACAGACCAACCCCTGTCTTCAGTGGATACGCTTGATGATGGAAGAGCCGCAACCCGCCCAGCTCAGGCGACAAGAACTCCGGGAGCCGGCGCCAATCCGCGCAGACTCCGTCTCTCGCATCGAGCCCGGGCACGTCGTCGAAACCGACCGCTTGCTTGAATTTTCCGACCTTCTCCTTTTGAAAGGTGCTCATCACTCGACCGCCACAACGCCGAGCTTTGGTCGGACGTCGGTAGGTTGACCCGGTCGAAACTTGCCATAGAAGCGATAGAGAGACGGCGTGTCGTCGATGCTGTCAGCCAGGTACTCTGGGATGGTCTCGATCGCGAGATGAGGCTTCGCGCACGCGTCGACGGCTTTCCAATCGAGTGTGACGGCGAACGCGTGATTGCCGAATGCTGTTCGACGATGCGAATCCGGCGCCACCAACTTCAGCGATTCATTCTCGCCAAAGAACGGATTGTTGCAAAGGCCCACGCCGACAAGGTTTGTCGGTCGAATGAAACCAAACGGGTCCAAGAACTGCCACACGGATGCGACGCCGACTGCGCTCGCCAATGACTGCACGGCCGCCGCTTGGTCGTAGCAGTTGCAATCCTTTCGCATCTTCAGCAAGTAGTCTGCCAGCTTGAAGACTCCGCCTTTGTGAACGACGCCGTAGCGCGCCTTCCCCTTGTGGGTTTCGTACCGGAGCCCGTGCCCACTGTGACAGTAGGTGGTGATCGCGGCAATCACCGCGTTCGCGTCATTTCCAGCAACACCGACGCGCCCGAAGAGAAGGCGCAGCACCTCGACCCAGACGCCGTTTCGATATCGAAATCCGGGGCGGCCCAGGATGAAGTACACCTCCACGAACGTGCTGCCCAGGCTCGCGCTGATCGGCGTCGCGTCCACTTCGAGGCGCCAATTGAGTCGGCCCCGGCAGGCGTGTAGCTCATCGGGCGGATTGGCGATGCACGCGCTGACCGTGTGCTCGCCCACGCTCGATGGACAGGTCCCCTCGATGGAAATGCCCCGCAAGCTGCCGATCAGACGCGCTTCACCGCTGACGTTCTTGGACTTGGTGATCTTGAGCCTCACCTGAACGTCGTACGGACCGCCGAGCCCGGTGACCAGGTAGACCGCCGGCCTCTTCGAGTACGGTACGAGCGGCAGGTTCAGCAACTTGCCCAGGCGGCTCCACAGATCGACGAGCGCGCTCTCCTCGCCCTTTTCCCAGTGCGGCCCTTCGATCGGCTTTCGCAAGTGACTGACCTTGATCCCCGACTTGAAGGTGATCGAGAGCAGCTCGGCCGCGAACTCGCTGTCCGGCGGCGGCGCCACCGCCGGTAGCACGGCGACTGGCTCACCGACCTGCACGAGCGCACTTTCCTTCAGTTGACGCGTCCACGCCCTCTTATCGTCCGCCCAGCGCGGAGGTTTCCTGCGCGGGGCGAATCAGTGGCGGAAGTCGACGCCGATCCAGCCCGCGCGCGGCGCGCCGGGCCCGAGAAAGCGCGGGTCGGTGTCGCTCGGGAAGACATCGGTCGCGTTCCCCAGGACGCCGAACGTCGAATATCGAGCGTCGAACAGGTTGTCCACGACCGCGAATACATTCAGCCAGTCGAACACCTGGTAGGCGACCCGCGCGTTGACGGTGACGTACCCCGGGATCTGCGGGAGCTGGTTCACCTCGTCGCCCCGATAGTACTGGCTGCTGTTCGCGACCAGATTGACCCCCAGCGAGGCGCCGAGACGCGACGCAAAGGCGACTCCGACTTTGGCGACGTGCTCGGGAATCGAGGGGATGCGCGCGCCGGCGGAGACCTGGAGCATGCCGCCGGCGTCGGCGTCGGGGTGGTTGGCGCCGAGCTCGGAGAACGGCGACTCGAAACGCGCGTCGGTCAGCGTGTAGTGGACGCCCCACTCGAGGCTGTCGCCGGCGGCGAACCGGCGCCGGCCCGTGAAGTCGGCCTCGATGCCTTGCCGCCGCGTCTGGCCGACGTTCGCGAAGTAACCCTGGTTGGCCACCATCCCGGAACTGATGAAGAGGATGTCGTTGGAGTTCGTGGTCTCGAAGCCGGTCACATCGTAGGTCAGCGAGAGACGTCCCCGGCGCCAGCGGCCGCGCGCGCCGACTTCCACCGTGCGCGCGACGACCTGCGCCAGCGGCGGGTCGCTGACGAAGGCGTTCGGCAGGCGGCAGGGATCGTCGGGGCTCGCGCAGGTGAGCTCGATGGCGGTGGGCGCGCGGTTGGACTCGCTGTAGCTCCCGTAGATCCCGAACCAGGGACGTGGCTGGTAGGTCACGCCGAGCGCAGGGTTGACGCGGTTGAAGCTATGTTGACCGGTCAGGTCGCCGCCCAGCCGATCCTCGAGTGAGAGCTTGGTGAAATTGAGCCGGCCCGACGCCACCAGGAAGAGATTCGGGCGGACTGCAAACGTATCGGTCACGTAGAGCCCGAGGTTGCTCACGACGGTATCGACCGCGATCGCCGCCGTCGGGTCGACGAATCCCGCGTCGACCGTGGTGCGGCTGTCGTCGAGGCTCGCGACCGTCGTCGAAGATTGAAACGCGACCCTGCCCTGCCCGCCGTCGGCGCCGGCGAAGAAGTGGTTCTCGTGCGTGCCCAACGGCGCGTCGACCGCCAGCTGGGCGCTGGCGCCGTAGCTGGTCTGGCGCGTGTCGGTGCGGTTGTCCGCGGCGTCGAACGAATCGGAGAAGGCGACCGGCTGACCGGCGCGATCGAGGATCCGCGTCTGCGCGCCTCCGTCATCGACGGTGCACAGCGAGCCGGGCATCGCGGCGCATTCGGCCCAGTCGTGCTGGTCACCGTTCAACGACTGCGTGCGATTGGTGCGCACGTACGCCGTGGCGGAGAGGCGCGTATGAGGTGACAGCGAGCGCTCGCCGCGCAGCACGGCCATGAACAGCTGATTGCGCGTCTGGTCCGGCGACGTGAAGATCGCGTGCCGATCCGCGTCCAGGAGCTCGATCGGCGTCACACCGTTACCGGTCAGCGCGGTGTTGGCGGCCATCAACGAAAGGTCGCCGGTCGTTCCTCCGCGCCGATACGAGGTCGTCAGGAATGCGTGCTCCGCGCGGCTCGGTGACCCGTCACGCCAGCCGGTCTCGTCGAAGACGTCGGCCGCCGCGAAGACACCGAAGTGCTCGCCGTGAGCGCCGCCGCTCGCGCGCACGAGCTTTCGGCCCCAGGACCCAAACAAGAGCGTGCCGTCGGCGCCTGGGTCGGAGAAGCCGTTCTTGGTCTCGATCGAGAGCGAGCCGCCCAGCGTATTGAGGCCGAAGATCGGGTTCGAGCCCGGGATGATGTTGACGGAGCGGATCGCATTGGCCGGAATCAGGTCCCAGTTGATCGTGTCGCCGAGCGGCTCGTTGAGGCGCACGCCGTCGAGGTACATCGACAGGCCCTGCGGCGCGCCGAGCAGCGGTGACGCGAGGAAGCCGCGGTACTGCACGTCGGGCTGCAGCGGATTCCCTTGCACGTCATTCACGTGCACGCTGCCCACCGTCTCGCCCAGGTACCCCGACAGATCCAGGCTGTGCTGGTCCGCGAGGTCTTCGGCGCTCACGGTCTGGACGTGACTCGGCACGAGCTCCAGCCGCAACCTCGATCCGTGCACCGGGGTAGCCCCGATGACGACCGTTTCGTAGACCGGCGCCTCGACCGGCGGCGGAGGGAGCGGCGCGGGTGACGCCGCCGCCGCTGCGGGCAACGCCTGCGCGTTCGCCGGCTCGGCGAACAGGAGCACCGCCAGCAAAGCAGGTGCGAGGCAGCGTTGCACGCAGGCAACGGTGCCGGCGGCGATCTCGTCCGTCAACGAGCGGAGGTGAAAATCGTTCCGACGCTCGTCGTAGCTACGACGAGCGTCGCAACCGATCAGGAGGCGACGAACGGCAGCGCGCGCAGCACCAGGTCGCCGTGCGTCCAGCCCACCCACGTCGCGGCGACCACGGCGATGGCCAGCGCGGCGAACCAGAAACGCGCCCTCGACGACGGCGCGGGCTCCACATGCAACGGCCGCAGCAGGCGGTTCACGCGCGCGGCGAGCCGCATCTCGGGCGAGGTCAGCGTCGCAATCGCGCCCGCGCCGATGTGGCCAGCGTGAGGCCGGCGGGCCGCGTGCAGCAGCCCGCTCGCCAGGTCTTCGCCGCGCGCACCCGCGTGGCGCGCCTCGTCGTCGCGCGCGAGCTCCAGCGCCTCGAGCCACGCGTCGAGCCGCACACTCGGTGAGCGGAAAGGCCACTGCAGATCCGTGGCGGCCCGCGCCAGCCAGATTCGCAACGGATCGCGGTGTCGCGTGTGCGCGCGCTCGTGAGCGAGCACGGCATCGCGCGCGGCCGGGTCGAGCTCCGCGCTGAACACCGGATCCAGCACGATGCGCGGGCGCAGGAGACCAACCGCCGCGGCGGCCACGCCATCGGCGCTCACGCGCAGCGCGCGCGCGGCGCGGACCAGCGCGCGCACCCAGACGACCCCGAGCGGCACGCCGAGCGCGAGCGCCGTCGGCCGCAAGAGCTCGTCGGTGATCCGCGGTTCTTGCAGCCGCCAACCGACGAGCACGCCCAGCGCCAGCACCGCGGGCACCAGCGGCGCCCAGAGACGCCGCCAGGTCGATCGCTCGCGCGCCACGCCGCCTTCGCGGGCGCTGACCGCGGACGGCAGCAAGCCGGGCAGCCACGCGAGCGAGCCGCAGATCGTCAGCACCAGCGCGGCGAAGACCAGGTCACGGCTCACGGCGAGACCTCCGCCGCGCCTCGACGATGCGCGCGAGCTCGTCGAGAAGGTCCGGATCGATCTCGGTCACCGCGTCGACCAGCGCGGCGAGCGCGGGGCGCGGCGCATCTCCGAACAGCGCCTCCAGCAGCTTGGCGGCGCGCGCCCGCTCCGTCGCCGGCCGTTCCACCGACGCCACGTACCGGAACGTCTTGCCCGACGGCTGGCGCTCGACCAGCCCCTTGGCGAGCAGCCGATCGAGCACCTTCGTCGTCGTCGTGTACACGAGATCGAGCGGCACGCCGACGCGATCGTGGATCGCGGGCGCCGACAGCGCGCCGTGCTCCCAGAGCGCGACGAGCACGGCCAGCTCGAGCCTTCCGCCGGGCAATGCGCGCGCGCCGCTCACGGAGACGAAGCTACCATGGCGACGCGCCGGATCAGTACGTGTCGTGGATCGAGATCGCCTTCACCCGTGGGACCGGCCCGTTCCACTCGACGGTGGCCGCCTCGCCGGGCAAGAGGTCGAAGTAGTTGTCCGAGAACATCTCCTCGCGCCGCGACGGCTCCGGATCGGCGTCGAGCCGCACCGCGCGCGCCAGTCGCCGCGCCGTGACCCGCACCGACGCGCCGGTGGCGCCGGCGTGCGGCGTGACCGCCACGGTTAGCTCGGGCTCGGGCAGCGCCAGGTCCTTGGTCTTCACGAAGTAGAACAGGCTGCGCGCCAGGCGCGCGCCCCCCGCCCCGTCGAGCTCGGCCACCAGCACCACGTGCGCCGGGTCGGCGCCCTGCAGCGCCGCCGCGCGCGGCCACGACGACACCACCGCGCTCGTATTCGCGGCCAGCGTCACCGCGGTCTCCCTGCGCCACAGCTCGCGGCCCTCGAAATCGAGCAGGCGCAGCACCAGCTGCCCGCCCGTCGGCGCGCGCAGATCGGACACGCCGTAGACGCGGATCTGGTCCCCCTCCTCGACGGTGCTGAGCAGGACCGGCGCGAAGAAGCGGCGCGCGGCGTAGTGCAGCGCCTTCCAGCGCCCGAAGTAGTCGATGCCGGCCCACGACGCCACCGGCCAGCAGTCGTCGAGCTGCCAGTAGAGGCTGCCCTGGTTGTACGGCATGCGCCGCCGGTGCGCTTCGGCGGCGTAGTCGATCACCGTCGCCTGCAGCACCTGGCTCATGTACAGGAACGACGCGAAGTCCTTCGGCTTGCGGAAGTCGCGGTCCATGTACGTGCGCACGAGCTGGTTGCCGCGTGGGTGGCGCTGGTGCGCGAGCATGACCGGCGACTCGATGTCGTAGTCGGCCGGCGTCGCGTAGCGCGCCACGCTCGCGAGCTCGGGGAACGACTGAAAGCCGTACTCGCTCATGAACCGCGACGTGTTGGGACCGTAGTCGCTGTAGGGCGCCTCGGCGTGCCAGACGCCCCAGTAGTGCATGTCGCCGTAGCCGACCTTGTTGGCCGGGAGCTTGTCGTCATTGGCGCTCGGCGTGCTGCGCGTATAGAAGCGCCCGGGATCGTGCTCGGCGACGACCTTGGGCAGCACATCGTGAAAGACGCGCTTGTAGGCGCGCCAGATCTTGTCCTGGGCGGCCTTGTTCAGGTGGAACTTCTGCTGCCAGCCCCACTCTTTCCAGGCGACTTCCATCTCGTTGTTGCCGGCCCACAGCGCCAGGCTGGGATGGTTGCGCAGGCGGCGGACGTTCTCGATCGCCTCTTGCCGGACATTCTCGATGAAGGGCGCGTCGCCGGGGTACATGCTGCAGGCGAACATGAAGTCCTGCCACACCAGGATCCCCAGCTCGTCGCACAGGTCATAGAAGCGATCGTCCTCGTAGATCCCGCCGCCCCAGACGCGCAACATGTTCATGT
>CAZNCQ010000096.1:0-22725 GCA_964571275.1 uncultured Myxococcales bacterium | reverse complement strand
CTCCCTGACCTGATTCAGGGTCTTGCCTTTGAATCGGGGGGGAAATTCGTTTTGGCCAACTCGTCGAGCCCTGGTCGAGGATCCGCATTTCGCTGCTCGTACAGCTCGCCTCTGCCGGTAGCCTAACGCGGCGCCAAGCGGAGCGACCACCGCTTGTCGTCCTGCTCGAAGCCAGCCGCCCTGAATGCCGACGAGTGTCCCCGGTGCGTAGAACTGACTCCCGCCGTGTCGAACGGGTATCCCTCGACGATCGCGGCTCCGTTCTCGCGCGCATACGCGACAGCTCCCCGGAGAAGCGCGGCTGTCACGTTGCGGCCGCGGTACGGTCGCGTCACGAAGAAGCAGAGCACGACCCAGGTCGAGGTCGCAGGAGGAGTCGCTCGGTGCATTGTTCTCGAGCGCCCGAGCTGGACGTAGGTTTCTCGCGGCGCGATCGAGCACCAGCCGACCGGTAGGCTGCCGTCGTATGCCAGCACGCCGATCGGGGTGGCATTCTCGACGAGGTCTTTCATGCCCTGCCGCTTCTTGGCGTCGCTCATTTCCCGTGAGCCGTGAAAGCGATGGGGCGTGCACCAGCAATAGTGTGGGCTGCCCCTGCTCTCGAAGAGAGAGGTGAAGTCGGCCCAGTTCTCGCGGGTGACCGGCCGAACTCGCACGTTGGTCGCGTTGCTCAATCGAGACCATTCTACTGCGCCGACCACGGCAGCAGCGACCGTCATGGGTGAAGACTTCTGCAGGACGACCGTTGATGAGGTAGAACGATGGAACGAGATCTAGGCTGCGGTTCGCGGCGTCGCCCCCGCTTCCCTCGACGCCATCAGCCGGCGCCTTAGCCGACGAACGCCATGCGCGAAATCCGCTACGAGCTCTGCGATGTGTTCACGGACCGACCACTTGCCGGAAACGCACTGGCGGTTTTCATCGATGCCGATGATCTGGACGGCGCGACGATGCAGGCACTGGCAAGGGAGACGAACCTGTCTGAAACCTCCTTCGTGCTGAGACCGGCCACCGCTGACGCGAGTGCCGCAATTCGGATCTTCACGCCGACGATGGAGCTACCATTTGCCGGCCACCCGACGCTGGGAACCGCCTTCGTGCTCGCTGCCCGCCGGCAGGAGACCCTGATCAGTCTCGAAACTGGCCGCGGCGTCGTCAGAGTCCGCCTGAGTTACGAGTCGGAACGGCCCGCGTTCGGATGGATGACCCAGCCGCTGCCCCAGATCGAGCCATACGGCTCGGCCTCCACGCTGCTGACGGCGCTCGGCGTAACGTCCTCCGTACTACCGGTGGAGCTCTACGACAACGGGCCTCATTACGTCTACGTCGGGCTCGACACGCTGGACGAGGTCGCGGCGCTGCAGCCGGACCTGTCGCGCCTGGCCGCCCTGGGGACCACCGCATTCTGCGTCTTTGCTGGTGAGAGGCGCGCCTGGAAGTGCCGCGTGTTCGCGCCTGGCGAGGGAATCGCGGAGGACCCCGCGACTGGCGCCGCTGCGGGACCGCTCGCCGTACACCTGGCCAGACATGGTCGGATCGCGTTCGGCGATGAGATCATCATCGAGCAAGGGGTCGAGATCGGACGACCATCGACCTTGCATGCGTGCGCGCGGGGAGGCCCAGATCGCCTCGAGAGCGTCGAGGTCGGCGGGCACGCCGTCATCGTGGGACAGGGAACGTTCAGGCTGCCCTGAGGTCCGGGGCGAGCGGAGGTGAGCGGCGTTGAGCAACGCGCTGACCAGCAACGCAAGGAGTCTCACGGCTCGACGTGATTCTACACGGGCCCGGCGACCGCGAAGACGCACGTCGACGCGGGCGCCGATGGAACCTGCCGCGGCATCGCCCCGATGGGTGACGGGACGGCGCCACTCTGCGGCATGCGTCAACCTGAGCAACACGTGACAGAACGACGACAGCCCGCACACAGAGTCGACTCTAGGTTCGAGGAATGGAACTCAACCCGATCTCCCACTACGCGCATGAGCTCAAGCGCGACCTCCCTGCCGGAATTTTCAAACCCGCGCACTCGCGGTTGGCATGGTTGCCGGTCCACGTGGCGATCATCGCCCTCGCCACGGTGCTGATCGCCGCAGGGTGGGGAGGTTGGCCGATCGCGCTGCTGCTGGTGCCGGTGATCGGGCACAGCCTGGCGGGCCTCACCTTTCTGGGTCACGAGACTCTGCACGGCGCTGTCGTGCGGAGTCGATCGCTGAGGTACGTGATCGGATGGATTGGATTCCTTCCGTTCGTGGTCTCTCCGCGGTTCTGGATCACCTGGCACAACAAAGTTCACCACGGCCATACGGGCCAGACAGGTGTCGATCCGGACGCGTACCCCACGGTGGACCAGTATCGAGACAGCCGTTTCGTCAGGGTCGTGACGAACCACCTGTCCCTCGGCCCGCGCCGGTGGGCGGGCGTCCTCTCGCTGCTGATCGGTTTCAGCGTGCAGAGCGCGCACGTCCTGACGCAGGCTCGCACGCTCGTCGGGATGTCGCGTCGTGAGCATTGGCGCTCGATCGGTGAGAGCGTCCTCGGTATCGGGTTCTGGGTAGCGCTCGCATGGCTCATCGGCGCCTGGGCGTTCTTGTTCGCTTTCGTTCTTCCGCTCCTCGTCGCCAATGTGCTGGTGATGTCGTTCATCCTCACCAACCACAGCCTCAGCCCGTTGACTGAAATCAACGATCCGCTGCTGAACTCGCTCAGCGTGACCGTGCCACGCCTCTTCAACTGGACCACGCTCGGTTTCGGCTTTCACGTCGAGCACCACCTGTTTCCGTCGATGAGCCCGCGTCATGCACCTCGCCTCAGGCAGCTGGTCCTCGCCCGGTGGCCGGAAAGATATCAATCGATGTCTCTGTTTCGTGCGCTCACGCAGATGTTTCGCACGGCTCGCGTCTACAGAGAGCCCACGGTCCTCGTCGATCCCCGGGACGGGCGGGAGTGGCCGACGCTGGCTCCGCGTTCGGGCAGCTTGCGTCTTGTGCCAGGTCAGATCGCGAAAGACGACGCGCAGAGTCCGGCCATCGTCCCGAAAGCGACCGACATGCTCGTCGCCTCGCCCGCCAGTCGCCTGCAACCATTCTTCCAGGCTGTCTTGTTGCAGCTTGGGCGAGTTCGCTGAATCGCGGCCAGGGCATTCAACGAGTGCCGGGTCAACGGCCGCGTGGTGGCGGTCGCGCAGGCAGGCTCCCCGGGGCCGCCTCGATCACGCTAGCGCGCCCCTTTCGCGGGCGAACGCGCCGCTTCTCAAGTGCCGATTCCCTCCCGCCGACAGCAACGTCGAAGTCTCGGCTGAGGTGAACAGATGGCTGGTGCGAAACCGGATAGCGACGCTCTCTCGAACGCGGCCTCGATCTGCGCGCCGGGTTTCGCGGCGGTCAGTCGTTTCGTGGTCGCGAACGGGATGGTCGCCGAGGTCAAGGCCGCGTTCCGCAGCCGGCCGCACCTGGTCGACGATGCGGCCGGCTACCGCCGCATGGAGGTGATCAGCCCGGTCGATCGACCCGAGGAGATCTGGTTGCTGACCTTCTGGACCGACGAGATGAGCTTTCGCGCGTGGCACGAGAGCCACGCGTACCGGCAGTCGCACCGCGGCCTCCCCAAGGGCCTGAAGCTGATACCGGGCGAGACCATGTTGACGCACTTCGAGCACGTGAGCTCGTAGGGGTCATGGACGCGCGATCAATCGGGCCGCAGGCGAGCGACGCGGTCAACGAACGACGGAGCGAGATCGCCTTGGCTCTGGTGGAGCGCGAGTTCGCTCGCCACCCGGAGCTGGAGCCGCGCTACGGAAAGCTGGGTCGTGAGAAGTCGCTCCAGGACGCGGGCTATCACCTGTCGCACCTGGCGCAGGCGCTGGCGCTGGACAACCCGACGCTCTTCCTCGACTACGTCGCCTGGGCCAAGGTGATGCTGGTCCAGCGCAAGGTGCTGGCCTCCGACCTGGCTTTTCACATGGAATGTCTCGCCGAGGTGCTCCAGGAACGCCTGCCGGGAGCGGTCGGCGCGCGGGCGGCCGCGTTCGTGATCGGCGCCGCGCGCGCCATCCCGGCGATGGCGGACGACATGCCGACCTTCCTGCACCCAGGCGAGCCGCAGTCACCTTTGGCGCATCAGTATCTGCAGGCGTTGCGGCGCGGCGAACGTCACTTGGCCAGCCGGCTGGTGCTCGACGCAGTGGCCGCGGGCGCGCCGGTCAAGGAGGTCTATTTGCACGTCTTCCAGCCCGCGCAGTACGAGATCGGCCGGCTGTGGCAGACCAACCGCATGACGGTCGCGCAGGAACACTACTGCTCGGCCGCCACGCAGCTCATCATGTCGCAGCTCTACCCGCACGTCTTTGCCAGCGCGAAGATCAATCGCAGCATGGTCGCGACGTGCGTCTCGGGAGATCTGCACGAGATCGGCGTCAGGATGGTCGCCGACTTCTTCGAGATGGAGGGTTGGAATACTTTCTACCTGGGCGCCAACATGCCGCACGCGGGCGTCATATCCGCGATCGTCGAGCACCACGCCGACGTGCTGGCGATCTCGGCCACGATCTCCTATCACGTCGGCGCCGTGGGGGAGCTGATCCAGGCGGTCCGCCAGCACCCGACGGCGGGCCGGGTCCGGGTGCTCGTGGGTGGCCGTCCCTTCAATCAGGATCTCGAGCTGTTCCGGAGGGTGGGTGCAGACGGAACCGCGTCCGACGCCCAGCGCGCGATCGCGACCGCCCATCATCTGTTGACCGCCGACGCGCGATGATCGCCACGGCCGACGAGCGAGGCATCGTCCTGGTCTGCGGAGACGAGGGGACGGTCCTGCGGCTCCTGCGCGACGACCTCGGTGTCTCGTCCGAATTCGGCGTCGGTTCGCGGATCGACGCGCTGGTGGGCCCCGATGGACACATCAAGGCAGCCTTGTTCCTGGCAGAGGTGCGCGACCGCCACGCCGCATACGACTGGGAGATCCCGATCCTCGTGGGCGGACAGTTTCTCCTGCTGCATTTTTCGGGCGTCACGCTCGACGGCGGAACGCTGGTGATGGCGGCCCCGTCGCGTGCGGGTCTGGCCCACCTCAACGACGAGAGCCTCATGCGCATCAACAACGAGCAGGCGAATCTGCTGCGCACGACGGCCAAGGAGCTCGGGCTGGCGCGGGAGGGCGCCGGCGGGCATCACGAGGACGACTATGAGGAGCTGACCCGGCTGAACAATGAGCTGATGAACCTGCAACGCGAGCTGGCCAGGAAGACCGCGGACCTGCAGCGCTACTACGACGCCGCCGAGGAGGAGCAGCGCATCGCCAGCCACTTGATGAAGCAGCTGGTACGCGCCGACCAGCTGTGCGACCCCTTGCTGCGCTGCTGGATCGAGCCCGCGCACAGCCTCAGCGGTGACGTCATCGCCGCGGCGCGCACCCCGGCCGGCGTGCTGCACGTGCTGCTGGCCGACGGCACGGGACACGGCCTCGCCGCCTCGCTCAACGTGCTGCCGATCGTCGATCCGTTCTACGCGATGACGGCGAAGGGGCTGGGGGTCGGGACGATCGCCAGCGAGGTCAACGACAAGATGAAGCGCTGGCTGCCGGTCGGCCGCTTCGTGGCGGCCGCGCTGATCGCCTACGATCCCGGCCAGGGGATGATCGAGGTCTGGTGCGGCGGCGTTCCACCTCCGTTCCTCATCGACGGCAGCGGCGCCGTGATCCACGAGTTTGCCAGCCGGCACGTGGCTCTCGGCGTGCTGGCGCCGCGGGACTTCCGAGCGCAGACCGAAGTGATCGAGGTCTCCGGCGCCAGTCAGCTCATCATGTGCTCAGACGGTGCGACGGAGGCAGAAGGCCCGGATGGAACGCCGTTCGGGAACGCGGGGCTGCTGAGGGCGCTGCGCGACGCGCCCGCCGGCGCGCGCCTGGAGCGATTGAAGCAGGATCTGACCGTGCACTTCGGTGGCCGCCCCACCGTGGACGACATCTCGGTGGCGATCATCGACTGCGCGCGCGGCGCTCGAGCTCTGACCGAATAGGCGAGGAGCCCT
Organism: uncultured Myxococcales bacterium; assembly: GCA_964571275.1. GTDB lineage: Bacteria > Myxococcota_A > Polyangia > Fen-1088 > Fen-1088 > DASRQZ01. The sequence continues at coordinate 16,705 of CAZNCQ010000096.1, read as the reverse complement.
TTCGTCCCCCACCCCTATCCCAGTTGGGCCCTACCGGCGGTGCAGGACAGCGCCGTCGCTGCCGACGACCCACACATCGTGCGGGCCGCTGGCCCAGACGCTGTCGAGCCCGAGGCTGGTTCCGCTCTCGAACAGGCTCCAGGCGCTGCCGTCGTAGTGGACGATGCGGCCGCTGCCGCCCGCGGCCCAGATGTCGTCAGGGGCGACGGCGAACACGCCCGAGAGCAGGTCGACCACCGGCGACGGCACGGGCGTCCAGGCGCCGCCCGTGAAGTGGAGCGCGGTCCCCTGGGCGCCGACCGTCCACGCCTCCCCGTTGCCCGAGCCGACCACGCTCGTGAGCTCGCGCTGCGTCCCGCTGAACACGGGCGTCCACGACGCGCCGTCGAAGTGGAAGGTGCTGCCGTCGGTGCCGACCGCCCAGACGTCGCGCGGGCCGTTGCCGCCGATCGACGTGATGAAGCCGTTGACGTTCAGGCTGGTCGCGAACGACCACGCGGTCCCGTCCCAGTGGTGAAGCTCCGGCGTGCCGCTCTGCGAGTTGGTGGCGGAACCCCAGGCGTCGTCGTCCGCCGCCGCCCAGATGGCGTCGAGGTAGCCGCCGGCGATGTCGGTCAAAGCGGTCCCGTTCCATAGCGCAACGTAGCCGCCCGCGATGAAGACATGCGCGGGATCGACGTCGAACACCCCGTTGACGGGCGACACCAGCACATTCGCGACCGCGGTGATGCGCGCGCTGGCGTCCCAGTGGGCCACGGCATCGAGGCCCCCGAACCAGACGTCGGCCGGTCCGCTCCCGCTCACCGACGCGAACACGGTGGTCGGCCCGCTCGACAGCGCGGACCAGTGCGCGCCGTCCCAGCGCAGGATCCGCCCGGCCGTCCCAACGGCGAGCGCGTGCGTCCCGCCGGTCCCGCGCACGTGCAGGAGGTCGGGGCCGTCGGTGCCGGTGATCGCGCTCCATGTCGAGCCGTTGTAATGGAGGGCCGTTCCCGATACGCCGACGGCCCACACGTCGCCCGCGCCGTTGCCGCCCAGCGATGACAGGTCCTGCCTGATCGGCGCCGTGGACGCAGTCATGGTGGTGCCGTTCCAGTGCGTGAGCTCGCCCATGTATCCCGAGATCCAGACGTCGTTGCTGGCGCTGCCCCACACCGCGAAGTAGTCGCCCGAGGCGTTGCCCGGCGGGTGCGTCCAGGCGCTGCCGTCCCAGTGCTCGACCCAGCCGGAGAAGCCGACCACCCAGGTGTCGCTCGGACCGTTGGTCCACAGCCCGAACGAGGCGATGCAATCCTGGCAGGCGACCGCGGCCCAGGCGGTGCCGTTCCAGCGCAGCGGCGGAAGGTCGGCGTTCGGGATGGTCCAGACGTTGTTCGCGGCGTTGCCCGTGACCTCCCACAGCGCGAGCGACTCCGGGTGCGCGATCGGCATCCACGCCGTCCCGTTCCAGTGGAGGATCACGCTCATGGGGTCGACCACGCCGGGCACATCGCGCCGGCCCACCGCCCAGACGTCGTTGGCGGCGCTGCCCCAGACGCCGTGGAGTGAGATTGCCGGGTCGACGCTCTGCTTCGCCGACCAGGCCGTGCCGTCCCAGTGCAGGATCGTGCCGTGGTCGCCGACCGCCCAGATGTCGTTGTCCGATGACGACCACACGGAGTTGAGCGGGTTCCCCTGCGGCAGCGGGTTCTCCCAGCACCAGTGATCGCTGCTGCAGATCAGCCCCTGCTCGGAGCCAATGGGACCCGGACGCTCGCCCGCTGGCCCGTCCTGCCCGCCGTCGCCGTCGGGCGCGCCGGCGGCGTCACGATCCACGCCCCCGTCGGCATCGGGCGCGCCGGCGCCGTCACGGGCGGCGTCTGGCGCGTGGTCGGCGGCGGCGTCCGTTCCCCCGTCGGCGGCACCGTGTCCATCGCCCGCGTCGGCGCCGCCCGGCCCCGTGCCCGCGTCCGACGCGGCGCCGTCGCGCGACGTGGCCTTGCCGCCGCCGCACGACGCGAGCGCGAGGCAGGCGGCGGCCGCCGCGACCACGGAGATCGTCGAGACGTTCCGCATCACATCCCTCCGCGCCGGCGCAGGATCATGCCGAAGTCGCCCACCGCCCAGATGTCGCTCGGGCTCGAGCCCCAGATGCCCGTGAAGCTGGCGCCGGCGCCGCTCTCCGACAACGACCAGGCCTTGCCGTCGAAGTGGCGGAGGGCGCCGATCTGTCCGGCCGCCCAGACGTCGCTCGATCCGCTCGCCCACAGACGGGTGAGGTACTGGACGCCGACCGCGGGTGACAGCGCCCAGCCGGTGCCGTTCCAGTGCACGACCGTCGCCATGTCACCGACCGCCCAGGCGTCGTTCGGCGCGAGCACGACGATGTCGTTCAGCGTCGCGCTGGTGGGGCTGTTGACGATCGTCCACGCCCCGTTCGTCAGCCGCGAGATGCGGCCGTACAGGCCGACGCCCCAGGTTGTGCCCGCGCTGTCGACGCCGATCGCGTTGAGCTCGGGGCAATCGGTCTGGGTGAGCATGGTCCAGGTGCTGCCGTCGTAGTGCATGGTGCCGCAGCCGCCCGTCATCCAGATGTCGTTGGCCGCCCGGCCCCACAAGTGAATCGGCTGCCCGAACGTCGCCGGCGCCGTCGTGGTGGTGAACGCCCAGGCGCTGCCGTCGAAGTGCGCGAGCGCCCCCGGCAAGGTGGCGGCCCACACGTCCGTGGGGCCGCTGCCCCACACCACCTTGAACTCCCGCTTGCCGAGGTGCGTGCGCGTCCAGGTGGTGCCGTCGAAGTGGGTCAGGCTGCCGTTGACGGCATCGAAGCCGCCCACGGTCCAGATGTCGCTCGGCCCGCTCGCCCACATGTCCGCGATCGGCTCGATGACGTCGAAGGAGACCGGGTACGGCGTCGTCCAGGAGTTGCTCCGCCACACGGCCAGGCACCCCTGCTGGCCACCGACCAGGGCGCCCGTCGGATCGGCGAGCACCGCCGTCCCCGAGCAGGAGCTCGGGTTCGCGTGCGTCGTCCAGGCGGAGCCGTCGAAATGGCTCGTCGACGACGTGCCCGTGACCCAGACGTCGGTCGCGCTGGTGCCGTGGATCCCGAGCATGAACGCCGGCGCGCCGGCGATCGACGTCCACGTGCTGCCGTCGAAGCGACGGATGCCCCCGTCCGTCAACACCCAGATGTCGTTCGGATTGCTGCTCCACAGCCCGCGCACCGGGCCCGAGACGCCTGCGCCGGCAACTTCTTTCCAGACCTGCCCGTCCCAGTGCAGGACCAGGCCGTTGCCGCCCACCCAGACGGAGGTCGGCGACGTCGCCCACACGGCGAACAGATCCGTTACGACATCCACGCCTGGACCACCGTCGGCGCCGCTGATCTTGGCCTCGACGGGGCTCCAGCTGTGGCCGTCATAGTGGGCCATCGCGCCGCCGTAGCCGACCGTCCAGATGTCGTCCGGACCGGTGCCGAAGATCCCGTTCCCTTGCGCCGCGCTCGCGCTCGGGATCGGCGACAGGCGCATGCCGTCCCAGTGATAAGCCGAGCCGACGCCGATCACCCAGACGTCGTCGGGCGCGGCGCCCCAGACGCCCTTGAAATCGTCGGGATCGGGGCCAGTCAGCCCGCTCCACGTCTGTCCGTCGAAGTGCAGTGCGGTCCCGTTGGCGCCCACCGCCCAGATGTCCGACGACGAGAACGCCCAGAACCCGGCCAGGTCGTTCCCCTGAGGCAGCGCGTTCTGCCAGCACCAACCGTCGCCACTGCAGATCGGCGCGCCGGCCGCGCCGAGTGGCCGCCCTTCGCCGGCCAGCGGCCCGTCACCGGCCCCATCGTGTGTCCCGTCGCCCGCCACGTCGGGTGCCCCGCCCTCGGCGGGGGCGTCCGCGCCGCCGATCGCGTCGAGCGCCGCGTCCGCATCGCCAGCGCCGTGATCCGTCGCTCCGCCGTCGTTGCCCGCGACACCGCTCCCGCCTGCGCCGCCGGTTCCCGACCCACCCTGGCCGGCCGCCCCATCCGTGGTCCCCGCGCCACCGCCTCCCTTCCCGCCGCACCCCGCGAGCGACGCGAGAGCCACGAGACAGGCTCCCCACCGGGCTCGCCCTGACGTCCCCGCCGTCCCCATCGTGGGGCGCGATTGTAACAAATTGTTCCGCCGGCGGACGTGACTCCATCGTCACCGCCGCGAATACCCGTCGGCGCAGCGTTCACGATATTTCGACGGCGGTGCACGAGCCATTCACATTCGTGAAGCGCCAAGAGGACCGTCCGAGGGTTTCCACTACCAACGATAGGACACGTTGATGAATGGCAGGCCGAGCACGAAGGAAGAGTCGTCGCCGCTCGCCACCGGCTTCATGAGACCGATGTCGCTGGCGCGGCGCGGCCAGTCACAAGTGAATCGGCGGCACGGTGGAGCGCGGCCGGATTGCGCCGGCGGCCGAGTCAGCCACTCGCGTCGGGTGGCTCGGATCCCGTTCGATGCACGGCTCGCGCGGCGTCGGCGACGTCGGCCAGAATGGCGCGCGCTCGCAGAAGCAACGTGGCGCCGGGTGGCAGAAGGCGTACCCCACGCGAGGTTCGCTCGAACAGTTGCACACCGAGCTCGTCCTCGAGCGAGCGCATCTGGCGACTGAGGGGCGGCTGTGACAGGTGCAAGCGAGCTGCCGCGCGGCCCACGTTGCCCTCCTCCGCGACGGCGACGAAATACTCCAGCTGCGCCAAGCTCACGGGCACCGAGTCTAGCATGCAGGCAGGGCCCCCCTGCCAGATCGAAAAGGTATTGGATCGCGGGAGGTGCGCGCCTGCAGAGTCGAGCGATGGCGATCGAGATCCTCGGGGCCGCCGAAGTTGCGGCGATGCGGCGGGCTGGGCGAGCGGCGGCGGCCACGCTGGCGATGATCGGGACGCGAATCTCTCCAGGCATATCGACCGCCGACATCGACGCCTGGGTACGAGCGGACACATCCCGGCGTGGCGGACGGCCGAGCCAGCTTGGGTTCCACGGGTTCCCGGCGGCGGTGTGCACGAGCCGCAACGCCGTGGTCTGCCACGGAATCCCGAGCCCGCAAGAACACCTCGCGCCAGGCGACATCATCAACGTCGACGTCACGACCGAGCTCGGCGGTTTTCACGGCGATACGTCGGCGACCCTCTTCGTCGGCGCGCCCGGGACAGAGGCGCGACACATCGTGGAGACCGCGCGCCGCTGTCGCGACGCCGGAATCGCCGAAGTCCGCGCCGGGGCCCGCCTGGGTGACATCGGCGCCGCCATCGAGGAGCTGGCCGCGCGCGAGGGCTGCAGCGTGGTGCGCGAACTCGGTGGGCACGGCATCGGCCGCCTCATGCACGCACCGCCGACAATCGTCCACGTCGGGCCACGCGGGTTGGGCCTGCGCCTGCGCGAGGGCATGGCCATCACGATCGAGCCGATGATCAACCTCGGCGGCCCCGATGTACGGCAACTCGACGACGGGTGGACAATCGTCACCGCCGACGGCTCACTGTCCGCGCAGTTCGAGCACACCGTCCTCGTCACACGCAATGGCTGCGAGATCCTCACGGTCCCGCCGACGCTCTGACCCGGCAGCGGATCGGTCGCGTTCGAGAAGCTCACTGCCTATCGTGTGGCCGTGAAGGATTCTTTCTCGAGGGCGTCCTGAAGGACACGCAGGCTCTCGTCGCAGGCGGCGGTCATGGCCGGTTTTCCTCGAAGCGACAACTCCAGCGAGCGGACATTGGTGTTGCGCCGCGAAAGCTTCACGATCTCTGTGGAGATCCCCTGGAATCGCTCCAGCGCCGAAACCGCCGCTGCCACCTGCGGCCGCGCCCTGGGTTCGACCAGTCCGGTGAGCGAATTCGCAGCGTCCCGCGCCGCGGTCCCCAGGGTCGCCATCTCCTTCTCGAGGCGCGTCATCACCGAGTCGTCGGACTCGGCAATGTGGGGAGCCTGAAGCACCTGGATCTCGCGCACGGCCAGCACGGCCTTGGCGACGATCGACTCGACCCGGCAGCGGTCCTTTGACGGTGTGTTTGCGGGAAGAGTCGCGAGCGCATCTCGGAAGGCGTCGGACGCCTCGCGCGCAGGGCCGAACGAGAGCCGCTGAGCCTTCAGGTTGGTGTTCTCGACGGCCAATTCGAGAATGCTGCGATCGAGCTTGTCGTACTCGGCAAAATGATTGCCGAACTCCTCCAGCGCCTTGATCTCGACCGCGTAGCCGAGATGTCGAAGACGGGGAGACAGCGTCGCCACGTCGGCCGCGACGAGTCCCTTTGTCTCTTTGGCCTCACGCGCGAACGCGACGGATGCCTCGTCGGTATCGGCCATCACGGCGCGATTCGAGGCATCGGATGATTTGTTGAATTGAACGCGGAGATCAGCCGCCAATCGGCGCGCCTCCGTCAGCTCCGTGAGCACGGCGTTCGGCTCTCCTCGGCAGCCCAGGGAGAGCGCCAAGGCAATCGCAGTGACGGGGAGTCCCGGTGGCCCAGACCTCCCCAGCGTCGAGACGAGTCCGGCTGAGTTCTTCACGACGCAGACCGTAGCATGACCGACTCGGAGGATGACCTCCGCCCCGTGGATGTCGCGGTCCCGGATCGCCGGCGCCGGACGCCCCACGCCTCCGGCTCTAGCTGGCGGGGGGTTCCTCGTGGCTGGCGGGCGGAGCCTTCGGCGTCTTCGTGTCCACCACGAACATGTGTTTGTTCACGCACTCCCAGAACTCCACCTGGGCGTTGACGGGCCGAACGAACTCCGCCGCGCTCTTGCACGTGGGACAGGTTGGATCAGGCGGTGGAGGCTTTTCCATGCTGTCATTCTACGCCCACCCGGGGATGGTCGCCCCAAGACATCGCGGGGAGATTCCGATTCCCGGTGATGAGCGGCCAATCATCACACAAGCATCTCCGACTCCACGGTCGCAGTCGGCTATGCTCAGGGGGTGAACATCCCTACCGTCGTGGAACATACGCATCGCGGAGAGCGCAGCTGGGACATCTTCTCGCGGCTCCTCAAGGATCGCATCATCTTCATCGGCAGCGAGATCGACGACGACTTGACCAGCATCGTCATCGCGCAGCTGCTGGTGCTGGAGAGCGAAGATCCCGACAAGGACATGATGGTGTACATCAACTCGTCCGGGGGCCTGGTGTCGGCCGGCCTGGCCATCTACGACGCCATGGAATATGTCCGGCCCGACGTGGCCACGTTCTGCATGGGCGAGGCGACGTCAATGGCGGCGTTCATCCTGGCCGCCGGCGCGAAGGGGAAGCGCTACGCGCTCCCGCACGCGCGCATCCTGCTCCATCAGCCGATGAGCGAGTTCTGGGGACAGACCTCGGATGTCGACGTCCACGCCAGGGAGATCATGCGCTCGCGCGACGAGCTGGCCAGGCTCATGGCCAAGCACACCGGGCAGCCTCTCGATCGGGTCCGGAAAGACACCGAGCGCGACTACTTCATGACCGCGACCGCAGCCGAGGCCTATGGTCTCATCGACGAGGTCATCGTCGCGAGCGACAAGGGCGCGCCATCGCGCGCGATCGACGCGTTGCCCTCGCCCAAGAAGCGGGGGGATTGAACATCGAATCGAGCCTCAGTGAGGCGTCGATCGAGCCCGCAGAGAGCTCGAAAGATCGCTGGCGATGGTCCTGAACCGACGAGCGCGCGCTACCAGCGCCGGCTGCCGCCCCCGCCGCCGCCGCCGCCGCCTCGGGCGCCGCCGCCGCCGGAGCGCTCCTGCGCCTCGTTGACGTTGAGGGCTCGACCGCCCAGCTCGCGCCCGTTCAGCTCCGCGATCGACGCCTGAGCCTCCTGGTCGCTGCTCATCTCGACGAAGGCGAAGCCGCGGGGCCGCCCGGTCTCGCGCTCCATGACCACCTTGGCATCGGCGACCGTGCCGTACTTGCCAAAGAGCTCCCTCAGCTCCAGCTCGGTCGTCTCGTACGAAAGATTCCCAACATAAAGACGTCTACCCATTTGATTTCTCCTTGTGTCACACCGACGAGAACTGCCGTCGTTCAGAAGCCTCAAGCTAGCCGACGATCGACCTCGAGCGGACGGCAGGCGAAGCTGCGACGCAGAGACGAAATCCGGGACAAGAAAGGGACTTGATCAGCTCTTAGCACGTGCGGCGATGCAGCGCCATCTTCATCGCCACGACGGCCGGGAATCCCGCACGCGGTCGCGTTCTGACGATCATGCTTCGTGGCTAGCGGATCAGGTCGAGCACGTCCGGAGAGCGCTTCGGCTGACCGTGACTCAGCGTGCTCCGATAGATCTCGAGCTCGCCGCCGCGCCCTGGCTCACACGTGAGCCAGGACCGCGGCGGGAGAGGGAGGCAGACGCAGCAGAGGCTCAGCTGCCTCGTGCGGGCGATGGGTTCGAGGTCGTCGAGCACCTTCGCGAGGCGGGCGCCGCTGAACGGACAGTTGAAGAAGAAGATCGAGCCGACGGCCATGAACGCCGACATGGCCGCGGCGTCGCCTTCGATGCACCTGACGCGAGACAAGCCGAGTCGTGCCGTGAGGCCGTGGCCCGCGCTGACGAGCTCTGGTTGGATTTCGAGGCCGATCGCTCCGGCGCCCGTGAGCAGGTGCACGAGCGCGATCGCCCTCCCCGGCCCGGCGCCGACATCGACGAACACGTCGTTCGATCGGACGGGCGCCTCGTCGACGATCCGCAAGAGGACCTCGACCGAGCACGGAAGATAGGGGACGCCGCCTGCCGGGAGCGCGGGACCGTCGCTGGGCAGGTCGTCGAGTCCGAGCACCCGATCGACCCAGGCGTCCCGCTCGCCCCCGGGAACGCCCAGCAGGGCGGCGCGGAACACCGACGGATCGTGGAGCCCGCGCTCGATCGATCGACGAGCGGCGTCGGCGGATGTCAGGTGACGCGCTTCCATCGCAAAGCTACGGCGCCCCATGAACGCAGTGACCCATCGCTCGCGTCCTTGCGCAGCAGCGGCTAGCTGTCGTTCTCGCCCATGGCATCGTTCGGCGAGCGCGGTGCGCCCTGGTACTCGTGCAGCTTGTACTGAATCTTGCGGACGCTCATTCCCAGGATCTCCGCCGCGCGCGCGGTCGAGCCGCCAGTGGACTCCAGCGTCTTCGTGATCGCGTATCGCTCGACAGCGTCCATCGTCGCGCCGGGGATCTGGATGCCGTCACCGGCTCCAGCCGGAATCAAGTTGGGCGGAAGATCCGCGCCGGTGATCTCGGATCCGCGGCACAGGACGATCGCCCGCTCAACCACGTTCTCGAGCTCGCGCACGTTCCCCGGCCAGCCGTATCCTCCCAGCCGCGGCAGCACCTCGTCCGAGAAGCCAGTGATGGTCTTGCCATTCTCGGTGGCGAACTTGCGCAGGAAATGCCCGGCCAGCAGCAAGATGTCCGCCCCACGCCCACGCAGCGGCGGCATCTCGATGTTGATCACGTTCAGGCGATAGTAGAGATCCTCACGGAACAGCCCATCCTCGACCCGTTGTTTGAGCTTCCGATTCGTCGCGGCGATGATCCGCACATCCACCTTGATCGTCTGGTTTCCCCCGACGCGCTCGAACTCGCGCTCCTGCAGAAACCGCAGCAGCTTGACCTGGATGGCGGGGGAGATCTCTCCGATCTCGTCGAGGAACAGCGTGCCGCCGTTGGCCTGGAAGAAACGCCCGTCGCGCCGAGCGGCCGCCCCGGTGAACGCCCCGCGCTCGTGTCCGAAGAGCTCGCTCTCCAGGATCGATTCGGCCAGCGCCGCGCAGTGCAGCTTGACGAAGGGGCCTTTGGCGCGAGGACTGTTCTCGTGGATCGCGGCCGCGACCAGCTCCTTGCCCGTGCCCGACTCTCCGGTGATGAGCACGCTCGCGCGCGCGCTCGCCACCTGATCGACCACCTTGAAGACCTCCTGCATCGGCGCCGAGTCGCCGATCATGTTCTTGAGGCCGTACCGCTCGGCGAGCCGCGCGCGCAGCGTGCCGGCCTCGGCCCGCACGCGCTGCTGCGCCATTTCACGTCCCACGACCAGCGACAGCTCCGTCACGTTCACCGGCTTGGTCAGGTAGTCGCTGGCGCCCGCCCGCATCGCGGCGACCGCCGTCTCCACGGCGCTGAAGGCGGTCATCACCACCACGACGGTGTTTCGATCGTGCTCCTGAATCTTCTTCAGCAGCTCGAGGCCGTCCATGCCCGGCATCTTGAGGTCGGTGAGAACGAGATCAGGCGCGAACTCGGCCAGCTTTCCGAGAGCCTTGAACCCGTCGGCCGCTCCCTCGACCGAGTAACCCTCTTCGCGCAGAAGCTCCACCAGCGCGGCCCGGGCGTCGGCCTCATCGTCGACGACCAGGATCCGTCCGTTCGTGTCCATCGAGCCACCTTGCGCAAATCGTGCGTCAAAAGGACGATACTGGGAATTTGGCAGTTAACCCAGTCCGTTCGACAGAACCTTTGAAACGGTCCGCAGCATCGGTCTTGCAGACGTTTCGCGGATCCGTGACCCTGCTCGCGACGCGCCGCTTCGGAACGTTCTGGTTCGCCAATCTCCTCTCGAGCATCGGCACCTGGGCTCAGCAGGTGGCTGAGCCCTGGCTGTTGCTCACGCTCGGCGCGCCTGCGTTCCTCATCGGGCTCGACTCGTTCATGTTGAACGCGCCCGTCTGGCTCCTGACCTTGGTCGGCGGCGCGCTGGCCGACCGCTCCGATCGGCGCCGCGTCATCACGACGTTCCAGTCCATCCAGATGCTGTGCCCGGTGGCGATCGTGGCGTTGCTCATGACGCACGGGATTCACCCGTGGATCATCGTCGCCCTGTCGGCGATCGTCGGAGTGACCGACGCGCTGTCGATGCCGTCGTTCCAGTCGATCGTCCCCTCGATCGTCGAGCGCGACCAGATCGGCACCGGCCTGGCGCTGAACTCCACGCAGTTCAACCTCTCGCGCGTGCTCGGGCCGTCGATCGCGGGGTTGCTCATATCCAGCGTCGGCGTGACGGCCTGCTTCGTCGTGAGCGCGGTTTCGTACCTCCCCTTCATCGGGGTGGCCCTCTGGATTCTGCCGCGCCGGATACGAGACGCGCCGAACGCCGCCGACTCGGCGCAGCACGGTCTCCTCGATGGAGTGCGGGACGTCCTTCGTGAGCCGCAGCTCCGGGGCGCCCTGCTCACGGTGCTCGTGACGAGCCTGTTCTGCGCGCCGTTCATGACCTTCATCGCCGTGCTGGTCAAGGAGGTGTTCCACGGAGGAGCGGGGCACTTCTCGTCGTCGGTCGCGGCGTTCGGAGTGGGAGGGTTGATCGGGGCGCTCATCCTGCTCGGGCTGGGACCCCGCGTAGACCGCAGGCGGCTGAGCTCGGGATTCGCAATCGCCTACGCCGCCGTCGTGGCCTTGAGCGCCGTGTCGCCCTGGTTCTGGGTCATTCCCCCTTTGCTGGTGCTCGGCGGCGCGTCGATGACGATCAGCAACACCCTCGCGAACTCGGTTCTTCAGGCGACCGCAGACCCGCGCCGGCTCGGGCAGACAGTGAGCCTCTACATGCTCGCGATGCGCGGCGGAATTTCTCTGGGGGCCCTGCTGACCGGAGCCATCGCGAGCTTGGTGGGTGTGCAGCGCGCGCTGTTCATCAATGGCCTGATGGCAGCCACAGCTCAACTCTTGCTCGCACGGGCATGGGCGCGGGCGCCCGCAGCGCCCGCGACCGGCGGAAGCGCTGGAGGCTGATCGCCCTCGTAGCCATGGCCATCCGCCGGGCGTACCGCCGGCTCACGACGCGCCGGCGCCGCCGCAGGCGTGCCCCCGAGACCTCGGGTCCAGGCGGCGGCGCCGGAGGAATGTGAGCGGGCCGCGCGAACCAGTCGAGCCCGTAGCCGACGATCGCCTTCACCGTGAGCCCGTTGCTGGCCGGCGTGAGCCCCTCACCGACGCCCAGGTTGACCTCGAGGCCGCGCACCGCGAGCAGGTTCACGACCTGGTAGAGGATCTGCTGCTGGTCGTGGAGCGCGGCCGGCGCGTCGAGGGGGCCGAAGCCTGCGTAGTATTCGAGCCCGAACGAGATCACGTCGCGGATCTTCACGACCGCCATTGCCGCCGGCTCGAAAGAAGGGATGCCGCCGGTCAGCGAAATGTCGAGGATCGGATTGAACGCGAACAGGAACCTATGGTTCTCCCAGGCGACGATGGGGCGTAGCTCACCGCCCCAGCGGTCCGCTTCGTAGCGCGCGGGCAGGTAGCTGACCTCCGTGTTGATCCCGAGGCGCAGCGAGGGACGCCAGCCGGAGGGCGTGACCAGCTTGGACCGCAGCTTGACGCCGGCAAAGTCGTAGCTGCCGTCGGGCCGCAGCGCGGTCTGCAGGTAAGCCCCGAGCTCCCAGTAGGCGCGCACGCCGTAAGAGGGCTCCAGCGTGAAGTGGACGGTGTGGTTCGGCGGGACCTCGGGCGGCGGTGCCGCGCGCAAGCCATCGACGACGCCGTTGACGTGCGCCTCGACGCCAGCGGCGCCAGCGGCGTCGGCAGTCCCGTCGTAGACCTGAATCTCGAAGGGATCGAGAGCGCGCGCGGCCCGGGCCGGCAGCAGCGCCGCCAGCACAGTCGTCGCTTGAATCGCAAGGCTCGGAAGCGCGCGCATGAAGCGACTGAATTATGCCCGAGCGCGGCGTCACGAGCAGATCCCACGAAGTCGGCGGCGGCGCACGACCGCCCCGCGACGTCAGACCGAGCCCTCGCGAGCGTTCGACTCAGGCGCGGTTCATTGCTTGTAGCCGCCCGCTTCGCTAGCGCCCGGTAGAGGCCCGGCGCCGACGCAGAAAGAGAGTCAGGAGCAAGAGACCCATTCCCCCGGCGCTCGCGTCGAGACCACCACCAAGCGCGCAGCTACAACCACCGCCGCCGGTGCTGTGCCCTCCATCGGGCGCGTCGCCCGCGCCGTCGACAGGTCCGCTCCGGGCGTCGATGCTGCCATCCGCGGCGTCGGCCATGCTGGCGCCGGCGTCTGGCGTCTCGTCACCGGCGTCGGGGATGCCGCTACCAGCGTCGGGCACGCCACAAACGTCGAGGTGCTGGCAGGCACCCGATTGCGGGTCGCACGAGTCGGAGGTGCAGACGTTGCCATCGTCGCAGCCCACGCAGGCGGTGCACGCGGCGCCACCGCCCGGCGAGTAGCTTCCGCTGGCGCAAGCGGTGCACACCGAGGCGGCCGCATCGGAGGCGGTGCCGGCCGGACAGGGTGTGCACGAGGTGGCGCCGGCGGTGCTGGCGAAGGTCCCCGCCGGGCAGTCGCCGCAGACCGTACCGCCGGGAGCGCTGGTGAAGTGTCCGACGGCGCAGGCCGTGCACGCGGCCTGTCCATCCGAAGAGAAGGTGCCAGACGGACACGCGGTGCAGCTGGCCGCGTCGTCGTCGGCGTAGGTTCCAGCCAAGCAGGTGGTGCAAGTCGTGCCCGGCGTGGGACCCGATGCGGTTCCCGACATGCAATCGGAGCAGCCGGTCGCACCGTCGGTCGAGTAGCTGCCGAGCGCGCAGAGTGAGCAGGAGCTCGAGCCGGCGATGGCAGAGAAGCTTCCGCCCGTGCAGGGCGTGCAGTCACTAGCGTTCGTCGTGCCCGAAGAGGTGCCGGCGCTGCAGTCGGTGCAAGTCCCATCCGCCACGGCCGTGCAGGCCGTCGCCAGTCGCGTGCCCGGCTGACAGATGGTGCAGGCGACACACGCGTTGTTGCCGTTGAGATAGAAACCACTGGGACACGTGGCACAGTCGCTGGCGCTGGGGCCGCTGCAGGTGGCGCAGGTCGCGTCGCAAGCGGAGCAGATGCGATCTGCGTTGGCCAGACAGGCCGTGCTCTCATAGTTGCCGGCCGGGCAGGCGCCCGCGCAGGTCTGGCATTGGATGCCGTCGAAGAACCCTCCGGCGACGCACTTCGAACACTCAGAATCGGTCGACGTGGTGCAGGTCACCGTCGAAGCGCAATCCGCAATCGGAGTGCAGGCCGAACAGACGTCGATCGTGCCGTTGACGAGATAGGAGCCCGAGCTACAGCTACCGCACTGCTGGTTGCTGCCGGTGGAGCAGGTGATCTGTCCGACCTGACAGCTGCTGATCGTCGTGCAGGCGTTGCAGGCGCGATCCGCCGACGTCGAACAAGCGGCGCCGATGTACTGGCCCGATGGACACGAGGTGCTGCAGGCCAGGCAGGCATGGTTGTCGGCGTAGTAGGTGGCGTTGCACAGCGCGCAGACCTGGTCGGCCGCGGTCGTGCAGGTGACGCCTGAGGCGCAGTTGGGCACCGGGCTGCAGGTCTGACAACTGTCGGACGGGCCCGGCACCTTGTACCGACCAGCCGCGCAGCTGTCGCACTGCGAGTTGTTCCCGCCGGTGCAGGTCAGTCCCGACGAGCAGCCGGCGATTGGCGCGCACGCGGTGCAGACGCGGTTTGTGCTGCTGGTGCAAGCCGTCGTCTCGTAGGACCCGGCTGCGCAGGCGCTGGTGCAGGCGGGACAGCTGTCGGCCGTGTCGTTGACCAGGTAGGCGCCGCTGGTGCAGGTCGTGCACTGCTGGTCGCTTCCGCTGGTGCAGGCGAGCCCCGCAGTGCAGCCGGTGATCGGCGTGCACGTCGTGCAGACGCGGTTGGTGGTGCCGGTGCAAGCGGTCGCTTCGTAGGACCCGGCGGCGCAGGCGCTCGCGCAGGCGACGCAGCTATCGGACGTGCCGTTCACCAGGTAGGTACCGCTGGTGCAGGTCGTGCACTGTTGGTCGCTTGCGCCGGTGCAGGTGAGCCCCGCGGCGCAGCCGCTGATGGCTGTACACGAGGTGCAGACGCGGTTGGTGCTGCCGGTGCAGGCCGTGGTTTCGTAGGACCCGGCTCCGCAGGCGCTGGCGCAGGCGGCGCAGGTGTCGGCAATGTCGTTGACCAGGTAGGTGCCGCTGGTGCAGGTCGTGCACTGCTGGTCGCTCGCGCTGGTGCAGGTGAGCCCCGCGGTGCAGCCGCTGATCGGCGTACACGTCGTGCAGACGCGGTTGGTGGTGCCCGCGCACGCTGTCGCTTCGTAGGACCCGGCTCCGCAGGCGCTGGCGCAGGTGGCGCAGGTGTCGGCAATGTCGTTGACCAGGTAGGTGCCGCTGGTGCAGGTCGTGCACTGCTGGTCGCTCGCGCTGGCGCAAGTGAGCCCCGCGGTGCAGCCGCTGATCGGCGTGCACGTCGTGCAGACGCGGTTGGTGGTGCCCGCGCACGCCGTCGCTTCGTAGGATCCGGTTCCGCAAGCGCTGGCGCAGGCGGCGCAGGTGTCGGCCGTGTTGTTGACCAGATAGGTGCCGCCCGCGCAGGCCGTGCATTGCTGATCGCCGCCGTTGGTGCAAGTGAGGCCAGCGGTGCAGCCGGCGATGGCCGTGCAGGCGGTGCAAACGCGGTTGGTGGTGCCGGTGCAGGCCGTCGCTTCATACGTGCCAGCGCCGCAGGCGCCGGCGCAGGGGGCACAGGTCGCTGCGCTGCCCCCCACCAGGTAGGTGCCGCCGGCGCAGATGGCGCACTGCTGGTCGCTCGCGCTGGTACAAGTGAGACCGGTGGTGCAGCCGCTGATGGGCGTGCAGGCCGTGCAGACCCGGTTGGTGGTGCCGGCGCAGGCCGCGGCTTCGAAGGATCCGGATGCGCAGGCGCTGGTGCAGACAGCGCAGGTGTCCGCCGTATCGTTGACCAGATAGGTGCCGCCGGCGCAGGTCGCGCACTGTTGATTGATCGCGCTGGTGCAGGTGACGCCCGCGACGCAGCCCGGGATGGGAGCGCAGGCGCTGCAGACGCGGTTGGTGCTGCCGGCGCAAGCCGTGCTTTCATAAGTCCCCGCTCCGCAGGCGCCGGTGCAGGCGGCACAGACGTCGGCCACGCCGTTGACCAGGTAGGTGCCGCCGGTGCAGGTCGCGCACTGCTGATCGCCGGCGCTGGTGCAAATGAGACCGGCCGTACAGCCGCTGATGGCGGTGCACGTGCTGCAGACCCGGTTGGTCGTGCCGCTGCATGCCGTGCTTTCGTAGCTGCCGGCTCCGCACGCGCTGTTGCAGGGCGCGCACGTATCGGCGGTACCGTTGACCAGGAAAGTGCCGCCGACGCAGGTGGTGCACTGCTGATCGCTCGCATTGGTGCAGGTGAGACCGGCGGTGCAGCCGCTGATGGCGGTGCACGTGCTGCAGACCCGGTTGGTCGTGCCGGTGCAAGCCGTGCTTTCAAAACTCCCCGCCGCGCACGCGCTGGTGCAGGCGGCGCAGGTGTCGGCAACGTCGTTGACCAGGTAGGTCCCGCCGGTGCAGGTGGTGCATTGCTGATCGCTCGCGTTGGTGCAGGTGAGACCGGCGGTGCAACCGGTGACGGGCGTGCAGGAGCTGCAGACGCGGTTGGTCGTGCCGCTGCAAGCCGTGCTTTCAAAACTCCCGGCCCCGCACGCGCTGGTGCATGCGGCGCAGGTGTCGGCCGGGCCGTTGACCAGGTAGGTCCCGCCGGCGCAGGCCGCGCACTGCTGATCGCCAGCGTTGGTGCAGATGAGGCCGGCGGTGCAGCCGCTGATGGGCGTGCAGGAGCTGCAGACCCGGTTGGTCGTGCCGGTGCAAGCCGTGCTTTCAAAAGTCCCCGCCGCGCAGACGCCGGTGCAGGCGGCACAGGTGTCGGCGACGTCGTTGACCAGGTAGCTGCCGCTGGTGCAGGTCGCGCACTGCTGATCGCCCGCGTTGGTGCAAGTGAGACCTGCCGTGCAGCCCGCGATG
>CAZNCQ010000095.1:0-23029 GCA_964571275.1 uncultured Myxococcales bacterium | reverse complement strand
GGAAGTAGTAGCGGCCGGTGTCGAGCACCATGCGCTGCACGCCGATGTCGAGCTGCGCGCCCGCCGGGATACCGGCGGCGGCGTTGTCGTTCATGGTGCGCGCCAGCGCGACCGCGCCGGCGACGTCGAACAGCGTCGAGGGATCGCAGCCGCACGGCGGTTGTGTCGGCGCGTCGAAGGCGGCGCGGCCGCCCGCCACCTGGCGGAGGCCCAAGAATATGTCATTGCCGCCGACGCGCAGCGCGCCGCCCACGGTCAGGAAGCCGGCGCCCGTCAGGTTCTGCTTCACGGCCAGGTCCTTGCCGACCCACACCGCGCCGGCGACGAGCAGATCCGCCCCGCTGCGCAGCGAGCCGCCGATGTGCGCGCCCGTGCCCGCGGTCCACTGCTTCCAGGAGACCCACGAGCCGGCGACCTGGCTGTCGTTGGCCACCGAACTCAGACCGTTGACGCCGACCGAGCCGTCGCCCGACGGACCGGTGCCGACCTTGAGGAAGCCGACCTGGGTCAGGTCCTCGCAGGTGCACAGCGCGTAGCTGAAGGTGGCGGGAGGCGCGCACAGGCCCGGGTTGGCCGTGCGCGTCGGCAAGCCCGGATCGCTGACGTGATTTCCAGCGTCGGGCACGCCGGGGGGTGGAACGGGCGAACAAGCGAGCGCGGGCAACAGGGCGATGGCGAGGGCGGAGCGGTTCATCGAGGACCTCCGGAATGAGTAGGCTCTTGCCGGAAGAGCAAGCGGCGCGCCGTCGCCGGCGAGGAGAAAGCCCGCGATCGCTCGCGATCGTCGCCTGTATCAGGGGTGTATCGAGACGTCTCCGAGACAGCGCGCGCCGACGGATCGCATCTGCGCGCATGGGATCGCGCGTGCGCGGGTGGGGATTTGATATCCTGAGTGGCGGTGGCTGGACGACGCGCGCGTTCTCGCGCTTCCTGGTTTTGGATGGCGACCGCCACGATCAGCGTGGCGCTGGCCGCAATCTCGTGCCTGGATCTGTCGTGGAAGGAAGGCATCGCTTGCGACGGCGCCGGCCAGTGTCCCGGCGCCATGCTCTGCTGCGACGGTGCGTGCCGAGGCCAGTGCGCCGAGCGCGACTCCGGCGGCACCGTCGACGGCCCCCCGGTGATCACCTGTCCCGCCGAGGTCGGCGGCTGCTTCGCCTGCATGCCCGGCTGCCCCTGCACCTGCGGAACGGTTCACACGACCTGCTGCCTGCAGCTCGGCGTGGCGACGTGCGCGGGATGCCCCTGATCAGAAGATCAGCAGATCAGAAGGTGAGAAGCACACCGCCGGCGGCGGCTGCGACCACGCCCGCGCCGCCGCTGATCCAGCTCGCGGTCTCCAGATTCTGTGCTTCGCTGCGCAGGCTCCGCGCGCGATCGCTGTAGCCGTTGGTCTGTTGTTCCTGATCGAACTGGTGCGCGCGATCGCGCGCCAGCGCGTAGAGCACACCACTTGCGATCACCGCCGCCGCGCCGGCGACGAGCGGCACATAGGCGGTCCGGTGATTCGAGCGAGGCGCCGGCTCGTTCGACGGCACGCGCAGATCCAGGGCGCCCGACGGTGGGTTCGGGTTGGACTCCGTTCGTGGAGTCGGCGCGGCTATCGGTGCCACCGCTGTCGTGACGGGATCGCGGTGTCTTTCGTCGGACGCGCCCGATGGAGGTGACGCAGGCAACCCGAGTCGGTGCTCGATCTCCTCACGCCGCGAGCGCGCGCGGTCGCGCACCGGGCCCGGCGGCGCCAGATCTTCCGCGCAACGCGCGACGAGCAGCGCGCCGCCGAGATCACCTTGCTCGCGCAACACCACCGCCAGGTTGCCGGCGGATTCGGGCGTGGGATCGCCCTCGACCAGACAGCCGAACGCCTGGGCCGCGCCGGCGTAGTCGCCGCGCGCGACGCGGCGCCGCCCCTCGGCGTCGAGCGCTTGCAGCGCCTCGCGCCGCACCCAGCCGTCTTTCGGCGGCGGCGCGCAACGCAGTCCTGCGGGGACGCGCGGGCACACGTTGCTCGCCGGCGATTGAGCGCGGGCGCGCGCGGAAAACGCAAAGGCGAAGACCAGCACCAGTAACGAGGTCGCTGGGCCCCGCCGGCCGATTTCGACTCGCGCCATCAGTGTCGAGCGTAAGGGCTCGGCTCGAGCTCGTCGACTATCGCGCGCCGCGCCGCCGGCACAGCGTGGTGGACGCGCCGCCGCGGCGCCATGGGCGCGGTTACCGACGGGGCGATCGCGTGAACCGGCTCCGCGCGTGGGGGTGCGAGCTCCTCGTTCGCGGGCGCCGCGGCTGCTGCGGCTGCCAGACGCTCGTCGGCCTTCGCAGGCAGCCGTGGCGAGATCGCGCGCGCCTCGGAGATCACCGGCGCCGCGCGCACCGTCGTCGCCGTCGAAAGCGGCGTCCGCTGCACCCAACCGACGACCAGCGCGACGAGACCCGCGCCCGCCGCGAGCGCGAATCCAGCGGCCCGGCGGCGGCGCCGTCCCCGCCGCGTGCTCTCCGCGCTGTGACCGGCGCGGCTGTCCGCACGATTCACGGGATCCGACACCGGCGTCAGCGCCAGCGCGGGCGCTGACCCCAACGCCTCCGGGACCTCGCGCACCGAGCCCGACCGCTCCGTTCCCCCGCCGATTCGAGCGCCGTCGCGCGTGTCACCCGGGTCGCGCCCCGCGACGATCGCCTGCCAGCGCGCCTCCCGATCCGGAAACACCGCGCGCAGGTGCGCCGCCACCAGGCGCTCGGGCGTGGGTGGGCGGCCACCCACCGCGTCGAGCAACGCTTCGGCGAAGGCCTCGCCGTCGGGATAGCGCCGATCGGGCAGGCGCGCGAGCGCGCGCGCCAGCACCAGGCCCAGGCGCGGCGCGCGCGGCAGCGGCGGGATCTCCGCCGCCAGCACCGACTGCAGCGTCGCCGCGTCGTGGTCGCACGCGAACAGCGGCCGGCCCGCGAGCCACTCGTGCAGCACCACCGCGAGCGAAAAGAGATCGGAACGCCCATCGAGCGGCCGCGCGCCCAGCTGCTCGGGTGATGCGTAGGCCAGCTTGCCGCGCACCGTCCCGCTACGGGTTGCGTCCGAAAGCTGAGCGCAGCGCGCGACCCCGAAGTCGATCAACTTCGCCGCGCCGTCGAAACCGAGCAAGAGATTCTGCGGGCTCACGTCGCGATGGATCACTGGCAGCGGCGCGCCCGCCTCGCGCAGCGTGTGCGCGTGGTGCAGCGCCGACGCGATCTCCGCCCCGACCCAGGCCACCACCTGCGGATCCGCCGTGATGCCCCGCTCGCGTTCCGCGAGCAGCAGGTGCGCCAAGGATTCCCCCGGCACCAGCTCCATCGCCAGGAACCACGCGCCATCCGCGCAACCGACTTCGACGACGCGTGCGATCGCCCGGTGGCGCAGGCGCAGCGAGATCATCGCCTCGCGACGAAACAAGGACACGAAGCGTTCGTCCTCCGCCAGATGCGGCAGAATACGCTTCACCGCCACCAGCGACTGCATCCCGTCGAGCTCGCCGCAGCGAGCGACGAACACCTCTGCCATCCCGCCCGCGCCGAGCCGCCCGAGCAGCTGATACCGCCCAAGTGCGTGGTTCGTGGGTCGCGTCAGCACGCGATCGAGTGCGAGGAGCGTCGGCATGACGGAGCTACGCTACGGATTTTGCCACACTTGCGGTGCGTCGAGCGGAACCAGGGGTCATGCGGCGAGCGTGGCGCGATGCCGCCATGCATTCCCCCCCCGTCGCGCGTGTTACCATCGAGGCATCGCACCGGTGGTCCCTCATCCGCGCCGAGTCAAGGCCTTCGCAAACGAAGTTGCGTTCGAGAGGTGGCTTGCCACGCACCACGACGTCGAGCCTGAGATCTGGATCAAGATGCACAAGCTGTCGTCGGGGCGTGCGTCGGTGACGCCCGCGCAAGCCCTGGACGTCGTGTTGTGCTGGGGGTGGATCGACGGCATCCGGAAGAGCTTCGATGGGCAGTCGTTTCTCCAGCGCTATTCGCCGCGCGCTTCCAGGAGCCGGTGGAGCGAGATCAATCGCGGACACGTCGCGCGCTTGATTGGCGCCGGCCGCATGACGCCGCACGGACAGCGCGAAATCGACGCGGCGAAGGCCGATGGCCGCTGGGATGCGGCCTACGCGCCCATGCGTGCCACGGACGCGTCGACGATCCCCGATGATCTGCGTTCCGCCATCTGGGCGAGCCCGCGCGCGAAGAAGACCTTCGCCACGCTGAGCAAGCGGAACCTGTTCGCGCTCGCGTTTCGCACCAACGCGATGAAGACGGCCGCCGGCCGCGCAAAGAAGATCGCCGCGCTGGTGGCAACGTTGGCCCGGGGCGAGACGATCGTTCCGGATCGGCCAACGCCGACACGAAGCAAGGCTCGTTGAGCGTCGCAGCGCGTTCAGGTCGGACTCGACACCTCAGCTCGCCTGAAATCGCGCCCCGCCGCCGTCGTTCGGGGTGGCGGCCAGGTCCAGGATCAGGTGACCTGCGACGGTCGAGCCTTCGCCGCGCGGCGCCCATTTCGATTTGCGCGTCTTTCCCTTTTGCACGAGATCGCGGAGCTGCGCGGCGGTCAGCCGGCGTCCCGCGACCTCGAACCAGACCACGAAGGGGCAGCCCTCGCGCCAGCGCGTGCAGCCCCACCCTCGGCGCCCGGTCATCAGCGTGCCTTGCTTGCAGCGCGGGCACCGCAACGCGGGGGTCGTCGCTGGCGCGGTCGTCGTCGTCGCCGTCGTAGGCGTGGTCCTCGCCGTCGTTGGCGCCGTCGTCGTCGCCGCCGCCGCCGGTGCGGCCGGGGCCGGCCGCGCGCCGCGGATGGAGTCGGTCGTCTCGCGCACGTAGCGCGCGATATCGGCCATGAACGCGGCGCGCGCTTCTTGACCGCGCGAAATGCGGGCGAGCCGCGCCTCCCAGGCGCCGGTGAGCTCCGGCGACGCCAGCGTGGGCACGGGGAGCCGTTCGATGAGCGCGATCCCCGTCGGGGTCGCGACCAGCAACTTGCCCTCGCGCGCGATGAACTTGCGCTTGAGCAGCGTCTCGATGGTCGCGGCCCGCGTGGCCGGCGTCCCGAGGCCGGTGTCCTTCATGGCGGCGCGCAACGCTTCGTCCTCGATCTCGCGGCCGGCCGACTCCATGGTCCCCAGCAACGTGGCCTCGGTGTGGCGCGGCGGCGGCCGCGTCTGGCGGTCCAGGACATCGAAGCGGCCGTCCAGCCGCTGCCCCTCCGAAAGCGGCGGCAGCCGCGCCTGGTCACCGGCGACGGGAGCCTTGGCCTTGTCGCGAACGCCGGCGCTGGCCTTGTCGTCCTCGAAGCCGGCGACCGCTTGCCAACCCGCAACCAGGCACACGCGCCCGCGCGCCACGAAGCGATCCGGCGGCGGCGGCAACGCCGCGATGAAGGCGTCCTCGGGCGTGCCGGTGGCCGCCGCCGGGGCCGCGCCGTCGGGTTCGCCCACGCGCACGACCACCTCGGTGAGCGCGATCTCCGCATCCGGATGAAATGCTCCCAGGAATCGCCGCGCGATCAGGTCGAAGATGCGGCGCTCGTCCGACGACAGCGCGTCGAGGTTGGGTACCTTGCCGGTCGGGATGATGGCGTGATGGTCGTGCACCTTGGATGCATCGAAGATGCGCCGCGCTCGCGCGGGCGCGACCGGCGCGGCCGCCACCAGCGGCTCGGCGAACGGCGCATACACCGGCAGCTTCGCCAGACCCGAGAAGAGCTTGGGCAGCTCGCCCGCCAGATCCTCCGGCAGGTGGCGCGAGTCCGTGCGCGGATAGGTCGCGATCTTGTGACGCTCGTAGAGCGCCTGTGCCGCTTCGAGCGTTCGCGACGCGCTGAGCCCGTAGCGACGGTTGGCCGTGCGCTGCAACGACGTCAGATCGAACAGCAACGGCGGCGGCTCGCGCGACACCTTTTGCATCACGCGCTCGACGATCGGGCCCGCCGGGTGCGCCGCCGCCGCATGCGCGCGCGCTCGCTCCACCACCTGCTCGGCGAACGGCCGCTCGCCAAAGCGGGTCGCGCTGCGCTTCCGCGCGTCGGCGGGCGCCATCCACTGCGCCACGAACGTATCGGTCTCACCCGTGTGTCGAGCCGCCGTTGCGAACGTTCCGCGCACCTCCCAGTAGTCCCGCGGCTGGAAGGCGCGGATCGCCTGCTCGCGCCTCACGATGATAGCCAGCGTCGGCGTCTGCACTCTGCCGATCGAATAGACCGGCGGCTTCGCCTCGCGCGGTGCGCCCGCGCGTCGGAAGGAGATCGTGACGGCGCGGGTCGCGTTCATGCCGACCAGCCAATCCGCCTCCGAGCGGCAGCGGGCCGCGTCCGCCAGCGCGTCGTACTGGGCACCCGGGCGCAGACGCGCGAAGCCATCGCGGATCGCCTCCTCGGTCAGCGACGAGATCCAGAGACGCCGCACCGCGAGCCGGCTGCCCGCGAGCTCATAGACATAGCGGAAGATGAGCTCGCCCTCGCGTCCCGCATCGCAGCCGTTCACGACCTCTGAAAAACGCCGGTCGCGCAGCAGATCGCGCACCACACGCAGCTGATCCCGGGTCCCCGGCACAGCGCGCAGCTTGAAGCGGTCCGGGATCATCGGCAGCGTGTCCAGGCGCCAGGCCTTCCACCGCGCGTCGTACGCCGCGGGCTCGTCGAGCTCGACCAGGTGCCCGATGCACCAGGTGATCACCCGCCCTGACCCCTCCCAGCTGTGCCGGCCCGTGGCGCGCACGCCCAGCACGCGCGCCAGGTCGCGCGCGACGGACGGTTTCTCGGCGATCACCAGCTGCATCGGGTTGCCAGTCTACTGGCGTTATCGGCGTGCGGTGGCGCAGGTTTCCGCGCCAGGGCGACGAGCCGTCCGCCGATGGCGCCAGCGGGCTCAATTCGTCGTCAGGTGCAGTGCCAATCCGATCGCCGTCCCGCCGACCCGGTAGTCACCTTGGAAGGTGAAGTGGACGTCCTCGTTTTCGTCGTCGACGACCGCCGTCGGCGCGAGCGCGCGCTGCTCCAGGTCCTGACGAATGAATGCCGAGAGTCCGACGTGGCCGGGGCGCACGCCGTTGGCATGATCGACGTCGATGCTGGCGCCGGCGAACGGCAACAACGCGGAATCGTCCGTGTGCTGGTATTCGCCGCCTCCGACGCGCCACAACAGGTGTTCACCCAGCTCCGCGGCGACTTGCACCCGCCAGTTTCCCCAGCCGAAGCGGTAGCCCGCGAGGCCTCCGAGAAAGACTTCGTAGCGCGGAGTGGTCAGCTCGACGGCCAGATCGGACCTGGCGCCGACCACCAAACCTTCATACTCCCAGAGGCCGGAGATCCCTGCGCAGGGAATGGCGGCGAATCCAGCGCCGCCCGTCGCGATTCCCGATGGCCTCGTGTCGAGCAGGCGCACGGCTGTCGAGTGCATCAACCCCGCGTCGTACGACCAGGAGAACTGGCTGCCGGACTGTGCTTGCGCCACCCCGCTCAGGCCCGCGGCGAGGACGACCGTGATCAGCACCGCTGCGCCGCGACGGCTCATTCGCGTTTCCACCCGCCCGGTCTTCGCAATCGCCGTGCCGCCTTTGTGGCCCTGGCGACCGGGGTGTGCGAGCGGGCCACCGGTACCGCTGTCGAGAACTTGCCTCGATCCGGTGAATATCGACCACGCAGCTTGGCGGGCGGGTCAAGCAGTGGCTTGTCGAACCGTGTCGCCGCTCAGCAACACCGCCCGCCCATTCCTCCGTAGCGCGCGGTCTGGCGCTCGCGGAAGAAGGCGGCGTAGGTCGGCACGGCGCGATCGGGGTGGTGCGCGCGCAGGTGTCGAACGTAGACGTCGTAGTCAGGGACGCCACAGCAGAGGCGCGCGGTCTCGACCGCGCGCCGCCAACAGAGGCGCGCGGTTTCGAGCGCCCGCCGCAGAATCGAATGCACGCGCGGCCACGCCGCGGTCACGGATGCGCTCCCGGCACGGCGACGCTGGTCAGCGCCACGTACGGTTCTTCGTGCGCGGTGGCTTGATTCGTGCGCCAGCCCCGCAAGACCGCGCGCAACGAGAACACAACCATCGTGATCACGAGCAGCACGAAGATGCCCGTCAGCGCCATGTCGACGCGGTTGTTGGTGATGATACGCTCCATCTCCGCGGTGCTCTTCGCCGGCGCGAGCAAGCGGCCCTGCGCCAGCGCGCTGGCGTATTTCTGCGCGGCGGCGGTGAAGCTGATCTTGTCGTCAAACAGCTTCTGCATGCCGGCCGTGAGCGTGCAGATCACCAACCACGCCGCGGGAATTCCCGGCACCCAGACGTAGCGCTGTCGCTTGAGCTTCACGGTGACCACCGTCGCCAGCAACAAAGCGATCGCCGCGAGCATTTGATTGGCGATGCCAAACAGCGGCCACAGCGTGTTGATACCGCCGAGCGGATCGACCGCGCCCTGGTACAGGAAATAGCCCCAAAGCCCGACGCAGACGACGGTGGCGATGACGTTGCTGGTCCACGACTCGGTGCGCTTGAGCGGCGCGTGAATCAGCCCCGCGATCTCCTGGATCATGAAGCGCCCGACGCGCGTGCCCGCGTCGACGGTCGTCAGAATGAACAGGGCCTCGAACAGGATGGCGTAGTGGTACCAGAAGGCCATCATGCGCTCGCCGGGCAGGATGTTGTGCAGCAGTTGCGCCATCCCCACGGCCAGCGTCGGGGCGCCACCCGCGCGGCTCAGCAACGTGCCCTCGCCGATCTTCCGCGCGGTCTCGCGGAGCTCGCCGGGCGTGATGATGAATCCCCAGCTGCTGATGGTCGCCGCGGCGTGCTCGACGGTGGTGCCGATGATCGCGCTCGGCGAGTTCATCGCGAAGTAGACGCCCGGGTGCAACGATGCCGCCGCGATCAGCGCCATGACGGCCACGAACGCCTCCATCAGCATGCCGCCGTAGCCGACCAGCCGAGCCTGGCCTTCGCTGGCGAGCAGCTTGGGCGTGGTTCCCGATGCGATGATCGAGTGCCAGCCCGAGACCGCGCCGCACGCGATGGTGATGAACAGGAACGGGAAGAGATTGCCGGCGAACACGGGGCCGGTTCCGTCGATGAACTTGGTGATCGCCGGCATTTGCATCCGCGGCGCCGACACGATGATCGCGAGCGCCAGCAGCGCGATGGTGCCGATCTTCAGGAACGTCGAAAGATAGTCGCGCGGCGCCAGCAGCAACCAGACCGGCAGGACCGAGGCGAAGAAGCCATAGCCGATCAGCAGCCAGGCCAGCTTCCGGGCGTCGCAATCGAACCAGGAGGCCAGCGCCGGAGACGCCGCCACGTGCGCGCCGAACCAGATTGACGCCAGCAGCAGCACCAGGCCGATGAGCGACACCTCGAGAATGCGTCCGGGCCGCAGGTAGCGCAGATAGAAGCCCATGAGCAGGGCGATGGGGATCGTGCACGCGACCGTGAACGTGCCCCACGGGCTGTGCGTGAGCGCCTTGACCACGACCAGCGCCAGCACGGCCAGCACGATCATCATCAGCACCAGCACCCCGACCATGGCAATCACGCCCGGGACTTCGCCCAGCTCCTCGCGCAGCATTTGCCCCAACGAACGACCGCCATGACGCAGCGACAGACCCAGGATCATGAAATCCTGCACCGCGCCCGCGAACACCACCCCGACCAGGATCCACAGGGTTCCCGGTAAGTAACCCATCTGCGCGGCGAGCACGGGGCCGACCAGCGGGCCCGCGCCCGCGATCGCGGCGAAGTGATGCCCGAACACGACCCACTTGTGGGTTGGCACGTAGTCGAGGCCGTCGTTGCGCAGCACGGCGGGCGTGGCACGGCTCGGGTCGAGCTCGAGCACCTTGTCCGCGATGAAGCGGCTATAAAAGCGGTGCGCGATCAGGAACACCGCGATCGCCGCGGCGACGACCCAGATCGCGTTGACCGGCTCTCCCCGACGGAGCGCGATGACCGCCAGGCAAAACGCCCCGGCGATCGCGATCACCGCCCACAGGAGCTTTCCGGCCGGGTTCGACTTCCGAGTCGCTGTCGTCGTCGACGTGGCGTTTTCCATACGACCCCCCTCGTTGACATTGAAGGTCGGTCTTTGTTGCGGGCCGGTCAATGGCGCAGATTCGGACCGGGTCGATCTGCGGGCTCATGGTCTGGCCACGGATAACCGCGGCGTGGGCGTTCAGCGATTGCGCGCGGGCTGCATCGTGTCGGCGAGACATTCGGGGCAGTAGGACTTGTCGTCGCTGACGTGGCCGCAAATGCGGCACACGAAGCGGGGCGGATCGCCGCTGTGGTCGCGCTGGGGCTGCTCGCGTTTCTTGCGAAGCTCTTCTTCGCGCTCCCGAGCCTGCACCGGGTCGACCAGCTTCTTGAGGCTCTCGACGATCGACACGCGCCAAGCGTAGCACGCGTTGGCGGCATGTCCCGGGCCGCCTGGCGCCTCGGCGTGCGTATATTCGCGGCATGGAGCGCCGTCGATTTGGTTCGAGCGCGAACGTTCCCGTGATCGGCCAGGGGACCTGGGACCTCGAGCTCACCGATCGAGCCACGGCGATCGCCACCCTGCGCGTGGGGCTCGAGCTCGGCATGACCCACATCGACACGGCCGAGATGTACGGTGGCGGCGCCGTCGAGACGATCGTCGGCGAGGCGATCGCGGGTCGGCGCGACGACGTCTTTCTGGTATCCAAGGTCTTGCCCGAGAACGCGTCGCAAAATGGAACGATCGAGGCATGTGAGCGGTCGCTCGCGCGCCTGGGCACCGATCGACTCGACAGCTACCTGCTGCACTGGCGTGGTCCCCATCCGCTGGAAGAAACCATCGCCGCCTTCGAGAGGCTGCGGCGCGCAGGGAAGATCCTGTCGTGGGGTGTGAGCAACTTCGACGTGGCCGACCTCGACGAAGCCCAGCGGATCGCCGGCCAGGGTCGCATCGCGTGCAACCAGGTCCTCTATCATCTGCAAGAGCGCGCCATCGAGCACGAGGTCCTGCCATGGTGCGAGCGAAATCATGCGGCGCTGGTCGCGTATAGCCCGTTCGGTCATGGGCGATTCCCCGGCCCCCGCACGCGGGGCGGCCGCGTGTTGCAGGACATCGCGGCCGCGCACGCCGCCACACCACGGCAGATCGCGTTGCGCTTCCTGGTGCGGCAGCCGCCGCTGTTCGCGATTCCGAAGGCCTCGCACCCCGATCGCGCCGTCGAGAACGCCGGCGCCGGCGACCTGCGCCTGACCGACGAGGAGCTCGCGCGCATCGCCGCTGTCTTTCCGCTCGGCGCGAAGCGGCGCGAGCTTCCGATGCTTTGACGCCGCTCCCCGGCGGCGTCAGGTCTTGCCTGCCGGCGCCTTTCTGCGCCGGGCGTCCGGCGCGCGGAATCCCCGTCGAAACAGCGTGTCGGCGGGCGTCTGCACCAGCACCGCGAGCGCCTGCTCCGACGTCACGCGCCTTTGGTCGAGCTGCGCCCGCAGTCCGGCTTCACACGTCTTGAGCGCCATCTCCATCGCCTCCATGGGTCGCGGACGTCGCCCCTCGTGCGCGCGACCGGCGAGCCACACGTTCACCAGGTAGCCCAGCTCCTGGACGCGCGCGGAAAATCGGTCCGGATCGCGCAGCCGCAGGTCATTCATCGCCTGCTCGAACAGCGGCGCCACCAGGTGCGCCCGGTCCGGTTTCGAGCTTCGCCGGGCCGCCTCCGTCTCGGCCGGACCCAGCGCCAGCGCCGCCAGCGGCTGCGCCGGCGTCGGCGCGATCACCTCCGCCTCACGCAGGAGCGCGGCCAGATCATTCACATCCGTTGCGGCTGCGAGCGCCGTCGTGCGGTCGCGCGCAGGAGCCGTCTCGCCGCGTCTGCGAAGCCCGGTGAGCTCGGGTTCTTCGAGGCCTCGGAAGTACGCGCGCGTGATGGGGTCGCGCTCATCGCCTCCTTCACCTCGCCTCGCGAGCTCGAGGAATGCCCTCGCATCCGCGGGGCTGACGAAACCTTCCGCGACCCGCCGATCGTCGCGCGCGGCCGCGACGTCGCTCTCGAGCATCTCGTCCGCTGTCAGGACCTCGAACAGACCACCTTGGCCCGAGATGTACTCCGTGGTCATCGAGCAGCACTGTTCGAGGATCGCCCGCAACCGATCGTTGTGATCGCGGTCGAGCGACAGCAGCGCGTTCCAAACGTCGTCCCATACGTCGGGATCGCGCGCGATCAACCGAAACTCCTCCCACTCCTCGCAGACGGAGGTCTCCAGCGCGCGCTCGATCGCCTCGGCTTCATCGCCGGCCTCGCTCAGTTGCTCGGCGAGCACGTCCATGTCGAGCACCAGCACCAGCCGGTGGACGGCGAGCGCGAGAAGATCCTGCGGCAGCTCGCACATGCGCCGCACCAGCAATTCTTCGCCGGCCTCGAGCATCACGCGCAGCCACAGCGCGAAGCGCTCGGGTCGGAACGTCTCGTCGCCGCCGGCTTCGTCGGCTCGCCACAGAACATCGTCGAACACGCGTTCGAGCTGGGCCGTGCTCGCGAGCGCCACCAGGTCGCCCGCGTCTTCGAGCCCTATCCGATCGATGAGCTTGCCGAGCATCGCGCCCGGCAGCTCGCGCACCGCCGCGACCAGCCCTGGCCGTTCGAGGATGCGCATCAAGAGCGTCGAGGGAGAAACCTGATGGCGGCTGAGCGAGTTCATCGAGTGCTCCTTTCGGGAGGTCACGGGCGACGAGAGGCCTGGACCACGCATCCTCGACAGCTGCCGAAAACTTCCTACCTGTTGATTTTTCCGCGGTTTATGTAGTATTTAGTGGGGTCGAAGGAACCCACCAAAACGCCCGCCGCCGGCGGGTCGTCGCCACCGGGCGGTGGTTCCAACCGGAGCGTTCAGTAGCCGCGCGTGGGGTCGAACCGGTTGGCGAGCGGCTGGCCCGCCAGGAAGCGATCCAGGTTCTCCGCGAAGAGCACCGCGGTGCGCTCGTAGTAGAGCGGCGTGACTCCGGCGACGTGCGGCGTGAGGATGACGTTGTCGAGATCCCATAGCGGGCTGGTCGCCGGCAGCGGCTCTTCGTCGAAGACGTCCAGGCCCGCGCCGGCCAGCTTGCCCGCGCGCAACGCCGCCACCAGCGCCGCCTCGTCGAGCACCGCGCCGCGCGAGACGTTGTAGATGTACGCGCTGGCGCGCATGCGCGCGAGGCGGCGCGCGTCGATCAGGTGGTGCGTCTCGGGGGTCAGCGGCACCGTCACGCAGACGTGATCCGCGCGCCCCAGCGCTTCGTCGAGCGCGCCGATCGGCAGGAGCTCGTCGACGGCGACGCCCGTGTCGTGTCGCGCCGACAGATTGTGCTTCACCGCCACCAGGTGCACGCCGAACGGGCGTGCCCGCGCCGCCAGCGCCTCGCCGATCCGTCCGAGTCCGACGATCAGCAGCGTCTGGCCGGTCAGCTCGCTGAACGCGCCGGAGCGCGACGGGATCTTCCGGTCCCAGCGCCGCGCGAGCTGCGCCCGAAACAGCCCGGGAATCCCGCGCGTGAACATCAGGATCATCGCGAGCAGGTGCTCCGCGATGTTGGGCCCGTGGACGCCGCTCGCGCTCGTGAGCGCGACGCCACGCGCCAGCAGCGCCGGCGTGACCAGCCCGTCCAGCCCCGCCGCCACCGAGCTGAGCCAGCGCAGGCGCGGCGCGCGCGCGAGCTCGTCGTCCGACAGGTTCTGGGCGACGACCACGTCCGCGTCGGGAAGCGCGCGTGCGAAGTCGTCGCCGCTGGCGGCGGCGAACGTCAGCGCGACACGACCATCGAAACGCGCGAGCGCTTTCCGGAAGCGGGCGACATCGGCAGACGCGGGGGGAAGGTCGATGAGGACGTGCAAAGCACGGTCGGCCGGAGGCCCGGCATGCGCGCTGCTGAACGTCGGCGCGTCGCTCGCGGGGAACGACTCTTCGTCCGCTTCGTCGATCGGATCTTTCGTGGTCACCGGGTGAGCATGGCGCGCGCAAGCGCGGCTGTCATGCGGATGACAGCGGGATGTCCCATGCCGAGTGCGCGCGGCCGCGTGCTCAGGGGTAGACCGGCGGCCACGGCGGCGCGCCGTGGGCAATGCCGGAGTAGCCGCCGATCCAGAGATCGCCCGCGTTCGTCGCCGAGATCTGGTACCAGTAGCCGTTGGTCGGAAGAGGGAGCGGATCCGACCAGATCCAGCCGTCCCATCGGTACAGGCCCGTGCTGGTCAGCGTGAAGACCTCGGTGTCGCTGCCCGCCCACGTTCCGTAGATCTCGCCGAGGCTGTCGGGTGCGGCGGTCGCTGTCCACGACGTGCCGTCGAAGTGGAAGGGCCCCGCCCACACGTCGTCGGGCGCGAGCGGCCAGATGTCGCGGATGCCGTACTGGCCGCTGCCGGGCCACACGGTGGGCGCGGACCACGCCAGCCCGTCGTAGTGATAGACGGTGAGGCGTGTGATCAGCCACAGATCGCCATCGCTCGTTCCGCGCAGCGCGCTGCCGTCGCCGTCGGGCGTGTAGCCGGCGGGCAAGGGGACGACGCGCCAGCTCCTGCCGTCGTAGCGCAGGAGCGCGGGACTGCCGGCGGGCGCGCGATCGCCGAGGAGCCAGACCGCGTCCGGCGTCGCGACGAGAGAGGTCGCGTACCAGCCGGCCGAAGGGAAGGGCGGCGACGTGGGAAAGGGCAGCTCCTGGAGCGCGCCGCCGTTCCAGTGCCAGAGGCTGGTGCTGGCGAGCCAGACGTCGCTGCCGTTCGAGGTGACGGTCGGGGGCGACGCCACGTTCAGCATCGGGAACAGCGACCAGTGCGCCCCGTCCCAGCGCGCGGCGAGCGCGCTCTCGTCCTGCGTCCCGATGCCCGTCAGCCAGACGTCGCCGCTCGGCGCGGCGTGGACGTACGCGGTCTGCTGGAAGAACGTCGTCACCGGGTCCCAGTCGCCGTACGCGCCGTGGCGCGCGCCTGGTCCGGCGATGGCCCACCGATCGTTCTCGTGTCCCGCCAAAACCAGGCCGTAACCGATGAAGGTGTCGTCGATGTAGTCCGGCCCGAGCGGGGAGACGTGGATGGCGTTGCCCTGGATCCCTCCGGCCCAGTGGTCGGCGAGGCTGGCGCCCGCCATCGTGTAGGCGTTCGCGGATGACCACGCACCGTCGGAGAGGGCCCAGCCGTCGCCGTCGCCGGTCGCGCTCTTGGCTGCGGCCCAGAGCGTGCCGTCGTCGAGGAGGCCCATGCGCGAGAAGTAGAGGTCGTGCTTCGCTGTGTAGAAGTCCGAGCGCTGCTGGATCGCGATGTCGCCGATCGTGAAGGCCGCTCCGTCCCAGTGAACCGAGCGGCCGATCTCGCTCGCCATCCAGACATCGTTGGCCGCGCGGCCGACCACGGCGGTGACGGCATCGGGGCCAACGTCGGCGGCTCTCCAACCGCCTGGCCCCGTCCAGTGATAGATCGTCGCTTCGTTGCCGGCGGCCCACGCCTCGTCGCGGCTCGCCCCCCAGAGGCCCGTGATCCGCGCGAGCCCCGGCGCCGGCAGCATCGTCCAGCCGCCGCTCGCATCGCCGCGCACGACGTCGCCGGCGTTCGATCCGATGAACACCGTGCCGTCGGCGGCTTCCGACACCGCGGTCAGGTCCGAGGCGACGCCGACGTCGACCAGCGCCCAGTCGGCCGAGGCGAGAGGGTTGACGACCCCGTGGAGCACGGTCCCGCCGGCGCCGACGGCCCACATCTCTCCCGACCGCGGCGACGAGAGATCGGCGAGCGCGCTGCCCTGCGGCCGCGGCGTCACCCAGCACCAGCCGTCGCGCGTGCGCGTGGCGCAGGCGTCGATCGCGTACGGCGGAACTTGCGGATCGATCCGCGTTCCGGTCGTCACCGGAGCGGTGAAGGCCTCGCCACCGTCGGGATTCTGCGTCCCGCCGGCGTCCTGAGATCCGGCCGCGGCGTCGGCCTGCGGCGGCACGCCGCTCGCGTCGGCGCGGATCGGCGGCGCGCACCCGCTCGCCCCGACGCCCGCCACGCAACCACCCGCAACGAGGACCGCCCAACCCACCCGCACCTCGACAAACGTCATCACCGCGCGGCGAAAAACAATGTTCGCACACGGGCTGGGGGCGGACGCCGGCAACTCCGTCAGGGCTCGTCCCGTCGAGGGCGTTCGACAGCGATGTCGATTTCGCCGTGAAAGATCCCCGATCGGCCCCGTTCGTGGTGTGCGCCCGCGGAACATTTCAGCTGCGGGCGCAGGAGAGATTCATGAAAAACCGGTGGAGTGTGGCCATGGTCGTCGGTGTGTGGCTGGTCGGACAGGCGACCGCTTTCGCGGAGGACTCGGCGGCGGCGCCCAATGGGTCGGACGAGGCTGCGGCGGCGGCGCTCCAGCGCGGAACCGAGTTGCGGCGCGCGGGACGAGACGCAGACGCGCTACAGGTCTTCGAGCGCGTCCTGGCGCAGCGCCCGTCGCCGGAAGCGCGCGCGCAGGTCGCGCTGGCGGAGCAGGCGACGGGGCGGTGGGTCGCCGCCGAGCGCGATCTCGTCCAGGCGCTCGCCTCGGCCGACGATCCTTGGATCGCCAAGAACCACGCCGAGCTGCAGAGCGCGCTCGCATACATTCGAGCTCACCTCGGCCAGCTCGAGCTCGTCGGCTCGCCGGCCGGAGCGACGGTGCTGCTGAACGGCGCCCGCGTGGGAACGTTGCCGCTCGCGTCGCCGCTCACCGTCGCGGCGGGCGAGGCGGTTGCCGGCCTCACCGCCGACGGATACACGCCGCTGTCGCGCAAGGTCACGATCGAGCCGGGCCGGCTCGCTCGCGAGGTCATCGAGCTGCCCGCGGTCGGCGCGGCGACCGCGGACCAGCGCAGCCCAGGAGCGGCCGCATCGCCGCACGCGCTGCCGCTCATCGACGCGGCATCTCAGCCTTCAGCGCAGTCGGGCGGGGCCGACGACAGCCGGTGGACGTGGCGCGAAAGAGCGGCCATCGGCGCCGCCGGTGTCGGCGTCGTCGGCCTGGCCCTGGGTATCGGTTTCGGCCTGTCGTCGATGTCGAAGCACGACGACGCCGCGAAAGTCTGTTCGGGGACGTGCAGCGACCAGCACGGCGTCGATCTGTGGAACCAAGCTCGGTCGGCGGGAAACGTGTCGACCGCGGCCTTCGTCGTGGCCGCCGCAGGTCTGGCGGGCGGCGCGGCGCTGTGGTTCACGGCGTCGCGCCCGGCGTCGGCCGGGCCGACGCAAATCGGACTGGGGTTCGGCACTCTGCAAATGAAAGGGACCTGGTGATGCGCTCTTTGAAATGGCTCGGGGTCGGGATCATGTTCGGCGCCGCGCTCTTCGCGGGCAGCTGTAACGGCATTCTGGACAACGACGGCACCCACGGCCTGCAGCACACGAACGACATGATTGATGCCGGCGCCGACAGCGCGTCGCCAACGACGGTCGATGGCGGTGGCCGCGGGACCGGCGGCGCGCCGCTGTCGGGCAGTGGGGGAGGTGGCGGCGCCGCGGGCGCAGGCGCCGGCGGGACCGGATCCGGTGGCACGACGGTCATCGGTGGCAGCGGTGGAACCGCGGGCGCCGGCGATGCCGGCATCGACGCCGGGCCGATTTGCACGGCGGGCAAGACCCAGTGCGCAGGCGCCGTCGTTCAGACGTGCAACAGCGCCGGTCAGTGGGTCTCGGGGATGACTTGCCCCTACGGTTGCGCGGCCGGCGCGTGCAACGCGTGCATGACGGGAACGATGCAAACACAGGCCTGCGGAAATTGTGGGACGCAGGCCCGAACCTGCGTCAACGGAGCCTGGGGCTCATACGCTGCCTGCAGTGGTCAAGGCGTCTGCGCGCCCGGCGCAGCCGGCAGCCAATCGTGCGGGAATTGCGGCACGCAATCGCGCACGTGCACCTCGAGCTGCCAGTGGGGCGCCTTCGGCACCTGCGCCGGTGAGGGCGTGTGTGCGCCCGGAGCGGTCAGCAGCCAGGCGTGCGGCAACTGCGGCAGCCAATCGCAGACCTGTACGTCGAGCTGCCAGTGGCCGGGCTTCGGCGCGTGCGCCGGCGAAGGCACATGCGCACCCGGCAGCCAGACGAGCTGCGCATCGGGCATCCAGAGCTGCGGCGGAGTGGCGACCTGCCAGAGCAATTGCTCGTACGGATCGTGTCAGCCAACCGGTTGCACGCCGTTCGTCGTCGCGCAGAACGGAGACAACAACGGACCGTATGGTTGCGGCCCGCAGGCCTTCTCCTCCCAGACCTGCGGGTTCGCCATCGCGGCGAGTTGCCCGGCCGGCACGACGCGCTCGTCGTGCGTGGTCGCCGACGTCGGCGGCCGCGGTTCGTGCACGTTCACCGGCTTCACCTCGTCCGACCCCGGCAACCCGAGCTGTAACTTTCAGGCTTCGGTCGGCGCGACCGAAGGCACCCACTGCGCGGTGACGGTGTACTGCGTAGGGCCTTGAGCGACGCGGGGCCGTGGCCCGCGCGCTATGCCAGGGGCGTTCGCGGCGTGGGCGCCTTGCGGACGCTCTTCGCCGGGCGGCGCGCCGGCACGGCGTGCAATCCGGAGCGCACCACGCGCTCCATGACCTGCTCCTGAGCACCGCGCTTCGGTTCGTCGCCCTGGATGACCTCGCGCGTGTAGAGCCCGGTCGCGTCCATGCGGTAGGCCTGCCGGTTCGGGTCGAGCGCCGGCTCCATCACCTCGTGCCGCAGCCGCTCGCGCAGCGTCTTGTCTTCGACGGGGAACAGGATCTCCACGCGCCGATAGAGATTGCGCGGCATCCAGTCGGCCGACGACAGGTAGAACTCCTCCTCGCCGGCGGGGCCGAACGCAAACACGCGCTCGTGCTCCAGGAAGCGCCCCACGATGGAGACGACGCGGATGTTGTCTGAGACGCCGGGTACGCCGGCGCGCAGGCAGCAGATGCCGCGGATGCAGAGATCGATCGACACGCCGGCCATGGACGCGCGGTACAGCGCCTGGATCACCCGCATGTCGACCAGCGCGTTCAGCTTGGCGAAGATCTTCGCCGGCCGTCCCGACGCTGCGCGCTTGGTCTGCTCGTCGATGTGGCCGAGGATCGCGTCGGCCAGCCCCAGCGGCGCGACCGCTATCTTGCGGTAGCGCCCCTTCTTCGAGAAGCCCGACAGCGAGTTGAACAGATCCGAGACGTCCTCGCCGATCTGGGGGTCGCAGGTGAACATGCCGATGTCGGTGTAGAGCCGCGCCGTCGACGAGTTGTAGTTGCCGGTCGACAGGTGCACGTAGCGCTTGAGGCCGTCGCTCTCTTGCCGCACCACCAGCACCAGCTTGGCGTGGGTCTTCGACACCGCCTGGCCGAAAAAGACGTGCGCGCCGACGCGCTCGAGGTTGCGCGCCCAGGTGATGTTGTTCTGCTCGTCGAAGCGCGCCTTGATCTCGACCGAGACCGCGACCTGCTTGCCGTTCTCGGCGGCGTGCACCAGCGCGCGCACGGCGTCGGCGGTCGAGCCGGCACGATAGAGCGTCATCTTGATCGCCAGCACGTGCGGATCGTCGGCGGCGCGGCGCAGGAAATCCAGCACCGGGCCGAACGAATCGTACGGGTGGTGCAGCATGAGATCGCGCGCGCGGATCGCCGCGAACGGGTCCTCGCCGTCCGCGAACGCCGGATGAACGCGCGGCAGGAACGGCGGATCGCGCAGGTCGGGGCGGTTGAGGAGCGCGATCGACATGAGCGCGCCCAGGCCCAGCGGTCCCGACGAGTCGTAGACGTCCTCCTCGTCGATGGCGATCTTCTCCATCAGGAAGCTGCGGATGCGCTCGGGCGTGCCGGCGGCGATCTCCAGCCGCACGCAATCACCGAAGCGGCGCTGCCGGATCTCGCGGTCGACGATCGACAGCAGATCGTGCGCCTCGTCCTCGAGGATCGCGATGTCCATGTCGCGGGTGACGCGGAACGGATGGCAGCCGAGGACCTCCATCCCCGGGAAGAGATCGCCGAGGTGCGCGGCGATGAGCTGCTCGAGCGGCAGGAACTCCTGCACGTTCTCGGCGCCCTCGGCGGGCTCGACCCCGAGGCTCGCGAAGGGGATGAAGCGCGGGAGGATCTCCGGAACCTTGACGCGCGCGAACTTCTGCTCGCCGGTGTCGGGGTCGCGCGTCTCGACGGCCAGCGACAGCGACAGGTTCGAGAGGAACGGGAACGGGTGGCCGGGGTCGACGCCGAGCGGCGTCAGAACCGGGAAGACCGACCGGCGGAAGTAGCGCTGCCCCAGCTTCTTGGTGTCCGCGTCCAGCGACTCCCAGTCGCGCAGGTGGATGCCCTGCGCCGCCAGGCCGGGCAGCAGATCATCCGACAGCAACTTGGACGCCACCTCGAGCTGTCGCCGCAGGATACGGCCGATCTCCGCCAGCTGCTCGCCCGGGCTCATCCCGTCGGGGCTGGCTTCGATCACCGACGCTTCCAGCTGCTCGTGCAGGCCCGAGACGCGGATCATGAAAAATTCGTCCAAGTTCGACGCGAAGATCGCTAGGAACTTGAGGCGCTCAAGCAGGGGCCAACGCGGGCTCAGCGCCTGTCCCAGCACCCGCTCGTTGAACCCGAGCCAGGAGATCTCGCGGTTGATGTAGAGCGAACGGTCGTCGAGCGCCGGCGCGTTCACTTCGGCCGACGCCTTGCTTCCAACCTCGTCAGCGAGCGCTGTGGGCGCCGCGGACCCCTCGGCAGACGAAAGGACTTTTTGCATGGTTACCTGCGAACCGGCACATTACTGCGGCCCCCGGGGTCGTCATGTCTCGGTTCTGCAACATTCGGCCGGTTTGGGCCAGCGGGGCCGTTGTCGTTTGGTCTGGGCATCGTTTTCACTGGGTAGGCCCAGGCCGGGGGATGGCGCGCAGGGCCGCCCGCAGCTCTTCCGCCGTCAAGCGGTGGCGGAAGGCCTCGAGCCCGTCGATGGTCACGACGGGGATGTCCAGGCCGTAAGCTTCGATGAGCTTTCGGCTCTTCGAGATGTCGCGCACGTCGAGGTCGAAGGAGATCTCACGTTGCACCTGTGTGAGCACGGCATGGACGTCGTCGCAGAGATGGCAGCCTGGCTTGGAGTAGAGAATCACCTTTGCGCTCATCGCGTCGGGCCCTCCGGCCCTGAATCTAGTGCAGTGGCCCGAAGATCACGACCTTTACACGACCGGGCTCTCCGTGGCCCCATGGCGGAGTCGAAATCCCTTAGTTGATAGGAGAGACATTCATGACGAAGCTCCAGACGCTGCAGACGGCCATGAGCGCGGTTGTTCTTTTCGCCGCCTGCTCGACGAGCATGAGCTCCCCGAGCGGGACGACCGCCGTCGTCGATGCAGGCTCGGACGGCCCGCCCAGCCGCGCCAGCCAGGTGGTCACCGACGGCTACGTCACGGCCGGGCCGTGGGCGGGCGGCGGCTTCACCGCGACCGATCCGGGGGCCGCGACCATCGTGCCCGCCTGTACGGCTGACAGCTGTACACCGGCGTTCGCGGGCAACGAGTTCTGCATGCAGGGCACGGTCACGGGGCGCCCCGACTACACCGGCTTTGCCATGCTGGGCTGGAACGTGAACGAGCCGGCGGGGGGCACGGCCGGAACCTGGGCCGTGCCCGACAGCGGCGGGATCACGGTCACCGTCGTGAACAATCCGAGCTCGACGGCGTTGCGCGTGCAGCTGCAGGGCACCAATCCGCACGACGGCTCCGATCGCTGGTGCGCGAATCTGGTCAGTGGCCGGCCGATCGCCTGGAGCGACTTCAAGACCAACTGCTGGATCGGCGGCACGCCCCAGAATCCGCTGACGCCGGGTACGCCGATCCAGCAGGGTTCGATCATCGTTCCGGGGTTGCTGACGGATCTTCCGTTCGACGTCTGTCTGATCGATCTCCAGTTTCAGCCGTAACGGCGATCGCGATCGGCGCCCGGATGGCTGCCGCGGGCCAGCGCGTCGCGCACCGAGGCGACGGCGGCGACGCGGCAACCGAGCCGGCTGGCGAGGTCGGCGGGCCGCGCGCCGCCGAGCAGGCGCGCGGCGATGCCGTCGACGAGATCGGCGCGGATCGCGCGCGCCCCGAACGCCGGGTAGCCGACGGACGCGTAGATCGCCGGCGGCAGATCCGCGTCGGTCGCCAGCGAGGGCGCGCCCGGCCGGGGCGCCGCCAGGCCGCGCCCGGGGCCGACCTGCGCGTTACACAACGCGACACGCGCCGCGATCGCGTCTTTGCCCAGCAGCGCGGGCACGAACACGACGTGCCGCCCGACGCGGACGCCCAGCTTGCGAAGCGCCGCGCGATCCTCGCTGTCGAGCGCGCGCAGCTGCGCCGCGGCCGTCGCGGTCTCGATCGTTCCCAGTCCCTGTTCCAGCTGATAGATGATCCCGCGCGCCGCGGGCGAGAGCGCGCCCAGAGCCACACCACCGTCCACAGCATCGCCCGCCCGGAGCGGTGCCAGGAGGTGGCTGACCAGATCGCGGCTCCAGGCGAGCAACCGCCGCCCGAGCCGCAGTCGCGCGCCCGCGCCCAGCGGGCGCGCCGCGACGATCGTGACCTCGGGGTGCAAGAGATCGACGCCGCACCCGAGGCGCGCCAGCCGCTCGCCGCCGGCGCTGATGTGGCCGTCGGGGTCGAGGCGAAAATGCGCGTGCGCGGCGTCAACCAGATCGTCGACCCACCGGTCCGACAAGGCGGCGTCGGCCTCGCCCGGTCCGTGCGCGCTCGTGGCCACGGCGGTGTCGCCGCCGGTGGCCGACGCCGTGCCGACGTGCGCGCGCAGCAGCTCGGCAAAGCTCGGCGGCGCGGCGCCGCGCGCGTGCGACGCGGCCGTCTCGACCTGCGCGGCATCCGCTTTTTTCCGGCGCGCCGTGCGCCGGCGCGCGGCCGCGTCGACGAATCGCTGCACCAGGCGCGCGTGCAGCGCATCCGACAGGCGATCCTCGGCCGTGCGCGTGCGGTCTTGCCAGTGCGCGGGGTCGTCGACCCACCCGGCCTGATGCGTGACGTACGTCCAGGTGCGGATGCCCGCCAGGCGCGCCAGCAGCGTCTCGATGTCGCCGTCGGTGTTCTCGAGCGGCGTCACGTGG
>CAZNCQ010000094.1:14039-23069 GCA_964571275.1 uncultured Myxococcales bacterium | reverse complement strand
CGTTCCTGCTCGATCACATCGACTACGACCTGGATCGCCTGCGGCGCTTCAACGCGCTGATTCAGGCGGTGCGCGCGTCGAGCAGCGCCGAGCACCAGAAGCGCTTCGACGAGGTGGTGACGTCGATGCGCGGCGCGCCCTACCGGGTCGTCGAGGAGTTCATGATCCGCCCCTCGGCGGACCTGGGCGAGATCGCGGGGCGCATCGCGCGCGCGGGCCGCTTCAAGGGCAGCGGCGGCGGCTCGGGCATCCAGCTGCTGCGGCGCCTGGCGACCGCGCGCGGCGCCGATGAGGCCGACCTGCTCTCGTACATCCTCTTCGACGGGCTCTACGCCGCCGAGGTCACGCGCCTCGGCTACGAAGACGCGCGCGCGCACCACACCGAGCTCGCTCGGTTCCTGGCCGACTCGGTCATACCCGATTAGGTCGGGTCTTCGCGACCGTCGAGGCTCCGCGGTTACTTGACCAGGCGCAGCTGCGGCCTGCGGCGCCGGCGGCCCGCGACGGGACGCTCGAACGCGGCGGCGGCGCCGGCACCGTCGTGCGGCACGAGCCGTAGCAGGCGGCGGCTGATGCGGCCGCTCGGGCCGCTCGCGCCGACGGCGTTTTCCTGCGCGGGGCTCTCGAACGCCTCCTCACCCTCGTCCTCGCCGTCTTCATAGCCGCCTTCGGGGTAGCCACCTTCGGGCAAGAGATCGCTCACGCCATCGCTGCCGCCGCCGACCGTCACGGTCTCGTCGGGCATGCGATCGCCGTGCGGGTGGGTGGCGATGATCGAGACGTCCTCGGGAACGTCCTCGTGATACAGCACGCCGCGGCCGTCGTTGCAGGTGACGACGTAGACCGACGACCAGGGGACGAAGGTGCGCTGAGGGTTCTTCGAGAACGACAGCGTCGCGTGCACGCCGTGCTCGTCAACCTCGAGATCGGGGATGGGGATCGGCAGATCGTGCCCGTATTGCAGCACCAGGTGGGGTTCGGCGCGCAGGTGGGGGGGGACGATCACGCCTGGACGCCGGGCATCCAGGTGTAGCGACGTCCACCCCTCCTGAAGAAGCGCTAGGAAGGCCTCGTGTTTTGAAGGGCGTTCTGGAGACCGCATGCACGCAGCAGGGGGAAACTGCGAGTAAGTTTTACTAGATGACTGACCCATTGCAAATGGCGGATTCCGTCAGCGCATAAAATTGTCTCAACGTCGATTTCGAGCTTGCATTGACCGGTGAGCTACTCCCAGGTTGACGGGGTTTGGGCACCCTCCTGCCCAGGCTTCCGTCTCAAATCGGCCCTGCACGTCAAAGTCGTTCCCGTCGCCAAGGGGATTTTGCGTTACCCTTGCCCACACCGATGAGCCGTTCGCCCTTTGCTCCACCCGCCGGCGGGCCCACCCGTTTTCCGTCGGGCTGGCGTGCGCGCCTCGGGCGGGATCCGATTCCGATCTTGCTTCGCGAGGGCTCTCCGGCGCTGGTGGCGCGGGTGCGTCGCTCGCTGATTGATGATGAAGAGGCGCCGGGCGCCGCCGAAATCGCAGCGTATCCGGAAGTCAAGTCCTTCTTGCGCAAGCAGGAAAAGAAAGGCGGCTTTCCGGTCAAAGCGGCCGAGAAGGCGCTGGGGACGGAAAAGTTTGCGCAGGCGCTGGCAAACGTGCGCGCGCTCGACCGGCTCACTGAGCTGGGACTGGACGTTTCACTGCCCGGAGTGAAAGCGGCCGCGGAGTTCCTGCTCTCGTCGCAGGCCAAAGACGGCGGCATCGCCGACCTCACCCTGGGCGAGACCAAGGATTCGCGCGGCAAGATGGTGGCGCTGCATTTCCACGGCTGGGCGCTGGCGGTGCTCTGCCGCGCCGGGCTGGATACGGACGATCGGATCGAGCGCGGGTTCACCTTCCTGCTCGCTAACCGTCAGGCCGACGGCGGATGGGCCTGGCGCGGCGTGCGCACCGATACCGCGGCGCGCCCGTCGAGCCACCTGATCACCGGCATGGCGCTGCGGGCGTTCGCAGCGTCGGCGGCGCGCCGCACGTCGCGCGAGGCCCGCCGCGCCGCCGAGCTGCTGGCGACCCGTTTTCTCCAACCCGATCGCTATCCCGATCGGCGCGCGGCCACTTTCTGGGAGCAGCTGTCCGAGCCGCGCCTCTACACCGACGTGCTCGATGCGCTGGATTCGGCGACCGCGGTCGGCCTGGGCAAGGAGAACTCGGGCGTGCGGACCGCCGAGGCTTACCTGCGCGGGCGGCAGCAGCCCGACGGGCTCTGGTATCCTGGAGCACCGGTGCGCGGCGACGGCGCCGAAAAGCCCGCGCCTGCGGCCAAGGATCGCGACAAGGCCGACAAAGCCGACAAGGATTCGGACAAGGAGCGCGAAGCTGCGCGCTGGCTGACGGCGCGTGTGCTGGTGGTCCTCCGCCGGGTCAACTGACGCTCGGGGGCGGGCAGGCCGGGCCGCCCGGGTTGGTCCCCGGGCGCGGGCGAAACGTGCTACAAGGTGTCCCCATTCCGCTGAAGATGCAGGAACCAGTGACACGCCACGAATTCACGCTCCCCGAGATTCGCGCGATCCACGACCTGCCGATCCCGGAGCTGATCTGGCGCGCGCAGCAGATTCACCGCGAGCACCACCCCGCCGGTGAAGTGCAGCTCTGCTCGCTGCTCTCGGTGAAGACCGGTGGCTGCCCCGAGGATTGCTCCTATTGCACGCAGTCGTCGCGCTATGACACCGGCCTCCCCAAAGAGCGGATGATGACGTCGGCCGAGGTGCTGGGCGCCGCTGCCCGCGCGCGGGAAGCCGGCGCGACCCGCTTTTGCATGGGCGCCGCCTGGCGCGAGGTCAAGGAGGGCCCGGCATTCGACGATGTCCTGGCCATGGTTCGCGGAGTCAAGGCGCTGGGCATGGAGGCGTGCTGCACGCTGGGTATGCTGACCGAGTCGCAAGCGCAGCGCCTCGCCGAGGCGGGGCTGAGCGCGTACAACCACAACCTCGACACGTCGCGATCGTTCTACAAGTCGATCA
Organism: uncultured Myxococcales bacterium; assembly: GCA_964571275.1. Taxonomy (GTDB): domain Bacteria; phylum Myxococcota_A; class Polyangia; order Fen-1088; family Fen-1088; genus DASRQZ01. The sequence continues at coordinate 20,063 of CAZNCQ010000094.1, read as the reverse complement.
TCACCACGCGAACGTATGACGACCGCCTGCGCACGATCGCCAACGTGCGCAAGGCCGGCATCACCGTCTGCTCGGGCGGCATCATCGGCATGGGCGAGTCGCTCGACGATCGCTGTGGGATGCTGATGACGCTGGCGAACCTGGATCCGCAGCCCGAGAGCGTACCGGTCAACGCGCTGGCGACCATGCCCGAGGGCGTTCGCACGGCGCTGTCGGATCGGCCGCGCATCGATCCGCTGGAGCTGGTGCGCATGATCGCCACCGCGCGCATCCTGATGCCCAGGGCGCGCGTGCGGCTGTCGGCGGGGCGCGACGCGCTGACGCGCGAGGCGCAGATGCTCTGTTTTCTTGCCGGCGCCAACTCGGTCTTCTTCGGCGAGAAGCTGCTGACCACGGGCAACCCCGACGTCGAAGCCGACCGCGCGCTGCTGCGCGACACCGGCATGCACGCCGCACCGGCGCCGTCGTCGCAGGAGCCGGTTTGAGCGCCGGCGTGGCCGACGCCAACCCGGTGCCGCCACCGCGCGCCGGGAAGCGGCCACGGCTGGACGCCGCCGACATGGCGCCGCTGCGCCCATGGCTCGCGCCCTGGTGGCGCGCGACGCCGGGCGACGGGCCGGTGTTCTTTTACATGGTGCTGATCCACGTGCTCGCCGTGGTCGGCTTGATCCTGACGCCGCTGCCGGGCTGGCGCGTGTTCGCGGTCGCGTACCTGCTGCACTTTCTCGGTGGGCTCGGCACCACCGTCGCGTACCACCGCGCGATCGCGCACAAGTCGGTCAAGCTGCACCCGGTGGTGCGCAACATCTTGACGTTCTTTGCGATGTTCAACGGCTCGGGCTCGCCGCTCAGCTGGGCCGCGTACCACCGCCTGCACCACGCAAAGTCCGACACGCCCGAGGACATCTCCAGCCCGCGCGTCGGCGGTTTCTGGTGGTCGCACCTGCGCTGGCTCTGGCAAGCGGGCGGACCGCCGATCCAGAAGTACTGCAAGGAGATCGACCGCCCCGCCTACAGCGCCTGGGCGCGCTTTCAAATTCCGATCCTCGCGCTCTCGGTCTTCGGCGCGCTGCCGTTCGGATGGGCGGCGTTCTTCTGGATCGGACCGATGCGTCTGGTGTGGGCGCTGCACGCGCAGTGCTTCGTCAACAGCGTTTGCCACATGCGTCCCGACGTCGGCCCCGACGACCCGACCGCGAAGAACGTGCGCTGGCTGGCGCTGATGCACTGCTTTCAGGGCGAGAACTGGCACCAGAACCACCACGACCGCCCCGGCTCGGCGCGCCTCGGCCTCAAGCCTGCGCAGCTCGACGTCGGCTGGTACACGATCCTGCTGCTCGAGAAGATGGGCCTGGCCACCGACGTGCGGCGGCCCGACCTCAGCCGCTCGCTCGACGCGGCCGCCTAGACGACCTCGCTCCAGCGGGGCGAGACGCAAAAGGCGGCATTGATGAGGCCGACGTGCGAGTAGGCCTGCGGAAAGTTGCCCCACATGCGGCCCTCGAGCGGATCGAAATCCTCCGACAGCAGCCCGAGGGGCGACATCACGGTGCGCACCTTTTCGAACACCGCGCGCGCCTCGTCGGCGCGGCCCACGATCGACAGCGCCTGCGCCAGCCAGAACGTGCAGATCATGAACGCGACCTGCGGCGAGCCGAAACCGTCGTCGACCTCGTAGCGCCGCAGCCAGCCGTCCTTCAGCAGCGAGCGGCCGATCGCGTCGACGGTCGAACGCAGCCGCTCGTCTCCGCGCGGAAGGAAGCGCAGGGCCGCCATCTCCAGCAGCGACGCGTCCAGCGATTGGCCGCCATACGAAGCGACGAACGTGTTGTGCGTCGAGCTCCAGGCGTTGGTGACGATCTCGCCGCGGATCTTCTCGGCTGCGCTGGCGAACTCGGCGCGCAGCTCCGGGCGATGGCGCGCGGCGACCGCCGACATCCGATCGGCCGCCGCCCAGCACATCAGGCTCGAGAACGTCTGCGGCTTCCACTCGGTGCGGTACTCCCAGATACCGGCGTCGGGCTTACCGACGACAGAGATCGCCTTGCGCGCGAGCCGCTCGACCAGATCCAGCGCCGACCGCGTGCGCTCTTCGCTGAAGCGGTCATCCATGAAGATCGGCGCCAGCGCCAGCACCATCTCGCCGAAGACGTCGTGCTGCTGGTGCAGCGCCGCCGCGTTGCCCAGGCGCACCGGGCCTTCGCCGCCCATGCCCGGCCATTCGCTCAGGATGGTCTCCTCGAGATCGCTGGACCCGTCGACGCGATAGAGAGGCGCGAGATCCAGGTTCGGATTGCCGCCCGCGATGTCGAGCAGGAATGAAATGAACCGCTCGCGCTCTTCGAAATGACCGAGGCGCCGAAACGCGTTCAGCACGTAGTACGAGTCGCGCAGCCAGCAGTAGCGATAGTCCCAGGTGCGCCCGCTGCCCGGCGATTCAGGGATCGCCATGGTGGTAGCGGCGACGATCGCGCCGGTGTCCTCGTAGCAATGCAGCTTGAGCGCCAGCGCCGATCGAATCACCTCTTGCTGAAACAGCGCGGGGACGTCGCAGTGCTTGACCCAGGTGCGCCAGTAAAGAACGGTCTCCTTCAAGAAGCGATCGCAGAGCTGCGGCAGCGCTTCCTCGACCGGTTGACCCCACGCCAGAACCATGTGGTACGGCTGGCTCAACGAGAACGGCCGGCCATTCAGGTATGCGAGCGGCACGTCGGTGGTGAGGCGCAAGGGCCTGGCAAAGCCCTCGTAGTTGATGTGGTGGGATCCCTCGATGCGCGGCGGGTCTTTCTTCGACCAGCCGAGCCGCGGATCGCAACGCACGCGTACGCGCGGCATGCCCTCGAGGGGCTCGATGATGCGGACCAGCATCGTCGGGCGAAAGCTGCGGTCCGACATGAAGAAACGGGGTGCGAAATCGACCACACGGAACGACCCTTCGGGCGTGCGAAAGACCGTTTCCAGGACGTTCGTATTGGCGAGGTAACGCTGGGTCCCCATTTGTTCGCCGTCGGGGCGGATGGAAAACTCGCCGCCATTTTCGCGGTCGAGCAACGAGGCGAAGACCGGCGGGGAGTCGAAACGCGGCAAGCAACACCACGAAACGGCGCCGTCGGCGCCGACCAGCGCGGCGTACTGGCAATTTCCTATGAGGGCGAGGTTCTCGAGACGCATTGCCGAAACCGTAGTTCCAACGGCTTGGCATGCAAGGTGGAATGATTATGGTTCAGTAAGATGTCGGTGGCAGCGCGGTTCGTCCTGCCGTTGCTGGTCGTGCTGGCGATCCTGACCGTCGTGAGCTCACGGGCCATCGAGCGCATCACCGATGGCTGGGTCGAGCGGGATCTCTCTACCCGGGCCGAGCTGGCGGTGTCGAGCGCGCGCGACTCGCTGGTGCCGGCCTGGCAATCGTCGGATCGCTCGCACGTTCAGCGCTTCTTGAACGGCCTGCTGCACGACGAGCGCATCGTGGGCGCGGTGGCGTGCGACAGCAAGGAACGTTCGCTGGCGGCGACGCCAAAGTTTCCCGCCCCGCTGACATGTGAGCGTCTGGGACGCGACCTGTGGCGCCAGGGCGTCGCCGCGACGCCGAGCGCGACGCGCAGCTGGTTCGGCGCGGTGCCGATCTATGGTCAAGAGGTCCACGTCAGCGTCGTTCCGCTCTTCGACGACGCGGGCGAGCCGCTGGGCTTCGTGGCGCTCGTGCACGATCTGCGCTTCGAGGAGCAGCGCCGCACGACGATGCAGCGCATCCTGCTGTTCGCGTTCGCGACGCTCACGGCGGTGGCATCGCTGCTGATGGCGATCGTCGCGCGGCTCTCGTGGCACAACTGGCTGCGCTACGTGCGCCGGCTGCTGCGTGGCGACAAGCGCGCCGCCGAGGAGGCGACCGAGCGCCCCGAGTTTTCGCCGATCGCCCAGGATGTGCGCGACCTGATCGCGCGTATCGGCGAGGACGAACGTTCCGGACCGCGCGGCGCCTGGACGCCCGACCGGCTGCGCGAGATCCTGCGGCGCGAGCTGGTCGGCGAGAAGGTCATCATCGTCGCCAACCGCGAACCGTACATCCACGAGCACGTGGCGCCCGGGACGCGCGCGACGACAGACGACGCCGGAGCCGGCGGAGCCGCCGACAGCGACATCGTGGTGCGCTTCCCCGCCAGCGGCCTGGTGTCGGCGCTCGAGCCGGTCATGCGTGCCTGCTCCGGTGTCTGGATCGCTCACGGCAGCGGCTCGGCCGACCGTGAGACCGCCGATGCAGACGGCCGCCTGCGCGTCCCGCCCGGCGAGGAGGCGTACACGCTGCGCCGGGTCTGGCTGTCGCGCGAGGAAGAACGCGGCTACTACTTCGGCTTCTCCAACGAGGGGCTCTGGCCGCTCTGTCACTACGCGCACGCCCGGCCGATCTTTCGTGCCGAGGACTGGGCGTACTACCAGGAGGTCAACCAGAAGTTCGCCGACGCCGTCTGCGACGAGGCCGACAGCGAGGATCCGATCGTGCTCGTGCAGGACTATCACTTCGCGCTCGTGCCCCAGCTGGTGCGGCGCCGCCTGCCGCGCGCGACGATCCTGACCTTCTGGCACATCCCCTGGCCGAACGCGGAGAGCTTCGGCATCTGCCCCTGGCGCAACCAGATCCTGCAAGGGCTGCTCGGCAGCAGCATCCTCGGCTTTCACACGCGCCTGCACTGCAACAACTTCATCGACGCGATCGATCGCTACATCGAGGCGCGCATCGACCGGGAAGACCTGGCGGTGTTTCACGAGGGGCAGATGACCGCGGTGCGTGCGTATCCGATCTCGATCGAGTGGCCCTGCCGCTGGCTGCCCATGCTGCCGCCGGTGGCCGAGTGCCGGCGCAGCGTGCTCGCGGAGCTGGGCCTGCACGACGATGCGCTGATCGGCGTCGGCGTCGATCGGCTCGACTACACGAAAGGGATCGAGGAGCGGTTCCTGGCGGTCGAGGCGATGCTGGAGCACCACCCGGAGCTGCGCGGGCGCTTCACGTTCGTGGAGCTGGGCGCGCCGAGCCGCACGGAGATCCCGCGCTATCACGAGCTGGATCGCGAGATCGAGGCACAGGTCACACGCATCAACGAACGCTTCGGCCGGCCGGCGAACGGTGGCAGCGGGTATCGACCGATCATCCTGCTGCGCGCGCAGCACCAGCCGCTGACGGTGTTCCGCTACTTCCGCGCCGCGGATCTCTGCTACGTGAGCAGCCTGCACGACGGCATGAACCTGGTCGCCAAGGAGTTCGTGTCGGCGCGCGACGACGAGCGCGGCGTGCTGGTGCTCAGCGACTTCACCGGCGCGGCGCGCGAGCTGACGGAGGCGTTGATCGTGAACCCCTACGACGTCCGCCAGGCCAGCTCGGCCCTGGCGGCGGCGCTGAACATGAGCCCCGACGAGCAGGCCGAGCGCATGCACGCGATGCGCGCTCTGGTCTCGGAGCTGAACGTCTATCGGTGGGCGGGCCGCATGCTGCTGGACGCCGCCCGCCAGAGACGGCGCGAGCGCCTGAACGACCGCCTCGCCGAGAGCCAGAACCAGGCCTCACCGCCGCTGTTCTGAGCCCCATTGCCGGCAGACCTCGTACGCGGCCACCGCGACCGTCGTCGACAGATTCAGCGAGCGCAGCTCCGGATCGCGCATCGGGATCGAGACGGTGTCCGCCGCGTAGCGGGTGAGGATCTCCGCCGGCAGGCCGACGCTCTCGCAACCGAAGACCAGAACGGTGCGCGCGGGGTAGCGTGCCTGTTGAAAGTCGCACGCGGCGCGGGGCGCGAAGAAGAACGGCGCGCCGAGCTCGGGCAGGCGCGCCTCGAGCGCGGCCCAGCTCGGCCAGACGTGCAGGTTGGGCACGACGCGCGCCCAGTAGTCGAGCCCGGCGCGACGGACGGCGCGCTCGTCGAGCGAGAACCCGAGCGGCTCGACCAGGTGCAGCTGCGCCCCCACCGCCAGACAGCTCCGCCCGGCATTGCCGGTGTTCCAGGGGATCTCGGGCGCCACCAGCACCACGTGCAG
>CAZNCQ010000094.1:0-13939 GCA_964571275.1 uncultured Myxococcales bacterium | reverse complement strand
ACAACGACGGCTGGGGTTGCGGGAGTGACGAAGACATGGCGCGGGGTGCCCGGGCAGTGTACTCAATGGGCTGCTCGCCGTGCCACGCCTCGATGTCCTGCTGGCCCGCAACCTCGCCTGCTCGCGCACCGCGGCCGCGCGCCTGATCCAGGACGGGCGCGTGCGCGACGACGCCGGCCGGATCCTCGAGGAGCGGCGCGCCGAGATCGCGCTCGGTGCGCTGCCGGCGACGGTGGTCATCGACGACGAGCGCCGACTGGCGTTGCACGACGCGGTCCACCTCATGCTCAACAAGCCGCTCGGCGTGATCACCGCGTTGCGCGACGAACGCCACCCCACGGCGTTTGCGCTGGTCCAGCACGCACCGCTCGCCAGCGAGCTGCGTGCCGTCGGGCGGCTGGATCTCGATACGGCGGGCCTGCTTCTCTGGACGACCGACGGGCAGTGGGTCCAGCGGTTGACTCATCCGAAGCGTCAGATCCCGCGCACGTACCAGGCCGCGCTCGCGCGGCCGTTTGGAAAGATCCCCGCTGACTTCGCGCTCGAAGACGGCCATCGACCGACGATCACGGCGCTGACCGTCATCGAGGAGAGCGCGCTGCACCCGTCGCTGGCGACGCCCGCCGAGCCCGCCGTCTGGGCGCAGATCACCGTCGTCGGCGGTGCCTATCACGAAGTACGCCGCATCTTCGCCGCGCTCGGCAGCCACGTGCTCGCGCTCTGCCGGACGGCGTTCGGCCGCCTTGCGTTGCCGGTGGACCTCGCTCCAGGCGCGCATGTCACCGTCGATCTCTCGACGGTCTAGAGGTACGCTCGCGCCAGATGCGCATGCAGTCTCCGCGGGTCCTGATCTTCGGCGCCACGTCCGCCATCGCCGCCGAGGTCACGCGGCTCTACGCCGGCCGGGGCGCTCGGCTCTACCTGGTCGGGCGCAATCCCGACAAGCTCGCACGGCTCGCCGCCGAGCCCGAGGTCGCGCCCGCGCTCGCCGGTACGCGCGCCGCCGATCTCGACGACACCGGGGCGGCGGCCGATCTGGTCAGGGGCGGCATCGCCGCGCTCGGCGGCCTGGACATCGCGATCATCGCGCAGGGGTTGCTCGGCGATCAGCTCGCGACGGAGCGCACCTACGCCGAGGCCGAGCCGGTGATCCGCACGAACTTCCTCTCCGTGGTCGCGCTGCTCATCCCCCTCGCGAACCACCTCGAGGCGCAGGCGCGCGGCGCGATCGGCGTGATGTCATCGGTGGCGGGCGAGCGCGGGCGCCCGCGCAACTTCACCTATGGCGCGGCCAAGGGCGCGCTCAATGTCTATCTGCAAGGCCTGCGCACGCGCCTCGGCGGCAGCGGCGTCGGGGTGCACACCTTCAAGCTCGGTCCCGTCGATACGCCGATGACCGTCGACCACCGCAAGACGCTGGTGTTCGCGCGCGCGCGCGACGTGGCCGCCGGCATCCTGGCGACGATCGATCGCGGCCGCGGTGAAGCGTACTTACCCTGGTTCTGGAGGCCAATCATGGCGGTGGTGCGGTCCCTGCCGGAGCCGGCGTTGCGACGGATTCCCTTCCTGGCGGGACGCTGACCATGGCGATTCACGAGCTGACGCCCGAGCAGGTCCGCAGCATGACGCTGGCGGAGAAGGACCGCTGGTGGCGCGCCGAGGTCTTCAAAGGCGACCTCCCGCAGCTGACGATCCGCTCCGCGCTGACCGGCATGATCCTGGGTGGAATCCTCTCGCTGACCAACATCTACGTCGGCATCAAGACGGGCTGGACGCTCGGTGTGGGGATCACCTCGGTCATCATCACCTACGCCGCGTTCAAGCTCCTGTCGGGGGCCGGCATCGGCCGCGAGATGACGATCCTCGAGAACAACGCCATGCAGTCGATCGCCACCAGCGCCGGCTACATGACTGTGCCCCTGGTGTCGTCGATCCCGGCGTACATGCTGGTGACCGGCCAGGTCGTGCCGCCGTTGCACACCGGCGTCTGGATCGTGCTGGTCGCCGTGCTGGGCGTGCTGTTCGCGTTCCCGCTGAAGAAGCGCTTCATCAACGACGAACAGCTGCCGTTCCCCGAGGGCTACGCCGCCGGCGTGGTCATGGACAGCCTGCACAGCGAGCACGGCCGCGAGGGCCTGTTCAAAGCGAAGATCCTGGGTGTGGGCGGCGCGCTCTCCGGCATCATCGAGGTCCTGCGCAGCGAGCGCGTGATGCGCGCGATCCACCTCAAGTGGCTGGCCTTGCCCGATGCCTGGGACGACTTCATCTACCGCTTCGCGACGCCGAAGTTGCTGGGGACGCCCCTGCGCGACCTGACGATCCGCTTCGATTCATCGATCCTGATGATGGGCACGGGCGGCCTGATGGGCTTGCGAACGGCGGCGTCGCTGCTGATCACCGCGACGCTCAACTACTTCGTGCTCGCGCCGATCATGATCCACAACGGCGTGATCCACACGGTGTCGTACAAGGCGATCACCACCTGGTCGATGTGGGGCGGAGCGGCGATGATGACCACGTCGTCGCTGTGGGCGTTCCTGAGCAAGCCGCAGATCATCCTGCAGTCGTTCACCGGCATCTTCGGGCGCGCCCGCGGCGCCGCCGACCCCCTGGCCGACGTCGAGCTGCCGATGAGGGTCTTCGTCATCGGCATCCCGGTCGTCGGCGCGGCGGTCATCGCCGCTGCGCACGTCTTCTTCGGCGTTCGCATCGCGCTCGGGCTGGCGGCGCTCCCGCTGGTCTTCGTCTTCACGCTCATCGCGGTGAACTCGACGGGCCTCACGTCGATCACGCCCGGCAGCGCGATCGCCAAGATGACGCAGCTGACGTTCAGCGTGGTGGCGCACGGGAACACCGCCACCAACATCATGACCGCGGGAATCACCACCGATGTCACACTGAGCGCGAGCAACCTCCTGATGGACATCAAGCCCGGCTACATGCTGGGCGCCAAACCGCGCCAGCAGGCGGTCGGGCACGTGCTGGGCGTCTTCGCGGGCGCGCTGGTCGCCGTACCAATCTTCTACGCGCTCTTTCACGGCAACATCGGCATCTTCACCAGCGAGCGGATGCCGATGCCTTCGGCGCAAATCTTGAGAAGCGTCGCCGAGCTCTTGACCCACGGCTTCAGCACGCTGCACGTCACCTCGCGCATCGCGATGGCGATCGGCGCGGTGCTGGGCCTGGTCGTCGAAATCGTCAGCCAGCGCTCGCGCGGCCGGTTTCCGCTGTCGGGCGTGGCGCTGGGGCTGGGCTTCGTGCTGCGCTTCAGCGACGTGCTGGCGATGGCGATCGGCGCCAGCGTCTTCTGGCTGGCGGCGCGCCGCAGCCGGCGCGCCGACTCGGTCACCCACAGGGTCTTCGTCGACAATCAGGAGACGCTGTGCGCCGGCATCATCGCCGGCGGCTCGATCGCCGGTATCGCGCTCATGCTGCTGGAGACGATTGTGCTGAAGGGGCCGTAGCCGCTGCGGGTGCGGCCAGCGCCTTCTTCGCCAGCTCTTCCAGCTTCGCGCGTGGCGCCGCGCCCAGCTGTTGCGCGACGACCTTGCCGTCGCGGAACGCCAGGAACATGGGCACGCCGCGCACGTCGAAGCGAGCGGCAATCTCCTGGTTCACGTCGACGTCGCACTTGCCGAAGCGCACGCGGCCCGCATATTCCTGCGCCAGCGACTCGAAGTGCGGCGCGACCGCGCGGCACGGGCCGCACCAGACCGCCCAGAAATCGACGAGGACCGGCAGCGGCGACTTCGCTACCTCGGCCTCGAAGTTGGCGTCGGTGATCTCGATGGTGTTGAGGCTCATGATCGTTTTCCTTTCGTTCCTTCTTTGATGGTCTCTTTCGGTTCGGCGGCCATGCAGGTCGCCAGGTTGGCCTTCGCGCGATGCAGGAGAACCGCGACGTGCCCGGGCGCGATGTCGAGCGCGCGGGCGACGTCCTCGCCGGGAACCTCGTCGAGCATGCGCAGCGTGACCACCGCGCGCTGAACCTCGCCGAGCTCGCCCACGCAGCGCGCGAGCTGCTCGCGCTCTTCGAGCGATTCGAGGACCTCTTCCGACGTCGGCGCGTCGTCGGGCAGGCTCTCGACCACGCTCGCGTCGGAGACGTGCGGTCGCGCGCCGGCGTGCAGCCGCCGCCGGTTGCGCGCCAGGTTGCGCGTCAGCACGATCAGCACCTTGCGCGCCTCGTCGGGCCGGGTCACCAGCTCGCGCGCGTCGTCGCGCACGACGAACGCGCGGAACGCCTCCTGAACCGCATCGAACGCGTCCTCCGCCAGCAGGCCCTCGGCGCGCGCGAGACGCGCCAGCGTCGCGCGGTGGTCGTGCACCAGCGGCGTCAGCCACTGCGTGAACTCGTCGGTGGCTCCGTTCTCGCGCGCGGCCTCGCAGGGCAGGCAGCGCTCGACGTCGGCGATGCCGGTATCGTCGTCGGTGGTGCTCACCAGTTCCTCGCTCATGAGATGCTCTCCACTTCCGGCGGGTTTCCCCGTCACGGAAAGAGGTCTCGAGCGCGGCCGGAATTACACCGCGACGTGAAAAAACGCGCGGTAGCCGGGATTACACAGCTTTTTCGGCAGCCGTCGCAGCCGCCGCGGCGCGCAGCTCGGGATGCTCGTCCAGGAACGCCTTGCGGCTCTCACGGCTGATCTCGACCACGATCGTGGTGTCGCGCAGGATCCGGGACTGGCAGCCCAGCCGAGAGTTGGACCGGACGTCGAAGGCCTTGTCCATGATGTCCTCCTCGCGGTCGCTGGCCGCCGCCAGGTCCGAAAGGCCCTGTTTCACGTACACGTGGCAGGTGGAGCAGGCGCAGACGCCCCCACACGCCGAGCCCACCTGCGCGTGAGCGCGGCTCGACGCCTCGAGAATCGAGGTTCCGACCGGGACCTCGACCTCGAGACCGTCGGGTTCGAACCTCACCTTGGGCATGAATTCACCAAGCTCATCTGTGCGTGTGCCCCGAGTGGGGATGGCCGTGGCCCGCGCCGCTCATCCGGGTCTCGAGGTCCTGCTTGGACTCGGTCTCCGAGACCTTGGCCTCGACCTCCGCGAGGCCGCGACCGCGTAAGCCGGACTCCAGCGCGCGATTCATGCGGCGGCCCGCGAAATCCTTCGAAGCGACGTCGAGCTCTGCGATCGCCGCGCGGATCGCCCCGTGGTCGGTCCCGACCTTGACCTGATCCAGCTTGGCCATCGCCGCCGCGATCGCGCTCTTGTCGGCGTCGGTCAGCAATTCAGGGCTGTCGGCCATCGCCGCGCGCGCGGCCGAGGCAATGCGCTCCGCCTCGACCCGCTGCTCGGTGAGCAGGCGCGCCTTCACGTCGTCCTCGGCATGCGCGAACGAATCAAGCAACATGCGCTCGACCTCTTCGTCGGTAAGGCCGTAGCTCGGCTTGACCTGGATCGAGGTCTCCTTGCCGGTGGTGTCTTCGCGCGCGCTGACGTGCAGCAGGCCGTCGGCGTCGACCAGGAACGTCACCTCCAGCCGCGCCATGCCCGCCGGCATCGGCGGGACACCGGTCAGCTTGAAGCGGGCGAGCGAGCGACATTCGGCGACCATCTCGCGCTCGCCTTGCACGACGTGCAGATCGAAGCCGGTCTGCTTGTCGGCGTAGGTCGTGAACGTCTGCGTCGCGCCGCAGGGGATCGTCGAGTTGCGCGGCACCAGCTTCTCGACGACGCCGCCCATGGTCTCGAGCCCCAGCGACAGCGGCACCACGTCGAGCAACAGCACGTCATCGCGCACGCCGTCGCCGGCGAGGATGTCGGCTTGCACCGCCGCGCCGAGCGCGACCACCTGGTCGGGATCGATGTCGGCGAGCGGCGCGCGGCCGAAGAGCCCCCCGACGAAGCGCTGCACCAGCGGCATGCGCGTGGCGCCGCCGACGAGAATCACGCCCGACAGCGCCGCGGCCTCGAGGCCGGCGTCCTTGAGCGCGCGCCGCACCGGCGTAGCGCAGCGATCGAGCACCGGCTGCACCAGCGCTTCCATCTCGGCGCGCGTCAGCGTCACCGTCGAGGTGTGCGGGGAGCCGTTGGTTCCGGTCACCAGCGTGGCGTCCGCGCGTTCCGCCGTCGTCAGCGCCTCCTTCACGGCGCGCGCGGCATCGAGCGCACGCCGCGCGAGGCGCGCGTCGCCGCCGGCATCGTCGGGTAACCCCAGCTTCTGCAGCAGGTGATGCGCGATCGCGCGATCGAAATCGTCGCCGCCCAGCGCGGAGTCGCCGCCGGTCGACTTCACCTCGAACACGCCGCCCTCGAGCTTGAGGATCGAGACGTCGAACGTGCCGCCGCCCAGATCGAAGACCGCGAACGTCCCCTCGGCGCCCTTGTCCAGCCCGTAGGCCAGCGCCGCTGCGGTCGGCTCGTTGATGAGGCGTAGGACCTCCAGCCCGGCGAGACGGCCCGCGTCGCGCGTCGCCTGGCGCTGGCCGTCGTCGAAGTAGGCTGGCACGGTGATCACCGCGCCGCCGAGCTCGCCGCCCAGCTCCTGCTCGGCGCGCGCGCGCAGCACTTTCAGGATCTCGCTCGAAACCTCGATCGGCGTCACCGCGCGCGCGCCGCCGGCGACGGCGAAGCGCACGACCGGGTCGCCCGCCGCGGCCGGCGCGAAACGATAGGGCGTGAGCCGGCGCGTCGCCTCGGCGTCGCCGGGCCCGCGGCCCATGAACCGCTTCACCGACGCGATGGTGTCGTGCGGATCGAGCGGCGCCAGACGATCGCGCGCATCGGCGCCGACCACGACCGTTCCGTCGCCGCCGTAGTGAACCACCGACGGCAAGATCGCGTCGCCGGTCCCGGCGTCGCGCAGACACACGGGCTGGCCCGCCTGCACCGCCGCGACCAGCGAGTTGGTCGTGCCGAGGTCGATCCCGATCGCGCGCCCCTTGCACGCCTCTTTCACGCGCGACTGGCCGGGCTCGGAGATCTCGAACAAAGCTTCGACGGGCATCAGGGACCTCGCATCTCGGCGCTGGGCGGCGCGGCCTCGGCGACGGTGTCATCGTGCAGCGCCACCTCGTCCATGAAACGGCGGTAGTAGCGCAGCGCGATCAGCTCGCCGGCCACGCGCGGCAAGTCTCCCGAAACCAGCCCGCTCGCGACCGCCTGCATGGCGGCCTCGACGCGCGTGCGCATCGCGCGCGCCATCGTCTGAACGCGACCGTCATCGCCGGCGGCGCGCGCCTCGGCCAGCTCCTCGCGCAGCTCCAGGGTCTCCATGAGCAGCGCCGGCGGCACCTCCTTCGCCAGCGTCACGCCCGACAGCGACAGTAAATATTCGGCGCGCTTGAACGGATCCTTCAATGTCCGCCAGGCCTCGTTCAGCTGCACGCTCCGCTGCAACGACGCGCGCCGGGCGCGCGGATCGGCCTTCGCGAAGCGATCGGGGTGCAGCTTGCGGCTTTGCTCGCGGTAGCGCGCTTCCAGATCCGCGAAATCGACGTCGTAGCGACGAGCGACGCCGAAGACGGCAAAGTAGTCCGCCTTCGCATCCGGCGGCTGGATCGCGCCGCACGCGGCGCACTCCCCGCCCGCGCTGGTCGCGCGTTCACAAGACCAACAGATCATGAATTCACCACCTACGATCGGGGCGCGGGCGCAATCAGCCCGCGCGAACGCGTCAGAACTGAACGCTCTCGCCGCAACCGCAGGAACCTTTGACGTTGGGATTAACGAACTTGAAGCCGCGGCCCATCATCGAAGTCGCGTACTCGAGCGTCGAGCCGTCCAAGTAAAGAAAGCTCTTGGGGTCGACGAACACGCGTACGCGGCCGTCCTCGAAGGACAGCACTTTGTCCTCGGGACGCGGCTCGGTGTCCGACCACTCGAACAGGTAAGAAAACCCCGTGCAGCCGCCGCCGCGAATGCCGACGCGCAGCCCTTTCGGCAAGCTCGCCCGCGCGGCCGACGCCTTCTTGATCTCGGCGACCGCTCTGTCTGTCACTTGAATGGCCATGTTCCCTGTCCGACCTCTGCGCGCTTTCGCGCGCCAAAATGATTACGCGTTGCCCGACGCCGCCCGCGCAGCCCGCTTCGCCTTGTAGTCGGCGATGGCGCTCTTGATCGCATCCTCGGCCAGCACCGAGCAGTGGATCTTGACCGGCGGCAGGTTCAGCTCCTCGACGATCTGCGTATTCTTGATCGCCATCGCCTGATCGAGGGTCATGCCCTTGACCCATTCGGTCGCCAGCGACGACGACGCGATCGCCGATCCGCAGCCAAACGTCTTGAACTTGGCGTCCTCGATGACGCCAGCGTCGTTGATCTTGAGCTGCAGCTTCATCACGTCGCCGCACGCGGGCGCGCCGACCAGGCCGGTCCCCACGTCGGGATCGTCCTTGGCGAAGCTCCCGACGTTGCGCGGGTTCTCGTAGTGCTCCAAGACCTTCTCGCTGTATGCCATGACGGTGCCTTTGCCTTCCTTTTATCCTGTGTCTCGCTACTGATATCTGGCCTGAATCCGGTCTAGTGAGCCGCCCAGGTGACGCTCTTGAGATCGATCCCCTGCTGAGCCATCTCGTACAGCGGTGACAGCTCGCGCAGCTTGCCGACCTTGTTGGCGACCAGGTTGATCACGAAATCAACCTCTTCCTCGGTGTTGAAGCGCCCGACGCCGAAGCGGATCGACGTGTGCGCCAGCTCTTCGCCGACTCCAACCGCGCGCAAAACATACGATGGCTCGAGCGACGCCGACGTGCAGGCCGAGCCCGAGGACACCGCAACGTCCTTGAGCGCCATCAGCATCGCCTCGCCCTCGACGTAGGCGAAGCTGATGTTGAGATTGCCCGGCAGCCGGTACTCGAGCGATCCGTTGACGTAGGTGTCGGTGACGCGCTCCATGATGCCCTTGCGCAGCCGCTCGCGTAGCGCAAACGTGCGCTTCGACTCCTCCGGCATCTCCAGGCGGCAAAGCTCGGCCGCCGCTCCGAAACCGACGATGCCCGGGACATTCAGCGTCCCCGAACGCATGCCGCGCTCGTGCCCGCCACCGTCGATGAGCGCGGTGATGCGCACGCGTGGCTTGCGGCGCACGTACAGCGCGCCTACGCCCTTGGGCCCGTACATCTTGTGCGCCGACAGCGATACGAGATCCGCGCGCGACGCATTGACGTCGAACGGAATCTTGCCGACGCCCTGAACCGCGTCGATGTGGAACAGCGCGCCCTTTTCCTTGACGACCGCGCCGATCTCGTCGACCGGGTTCACCGATCCGATCTCGTTGTTGGCGAGCATGATCGACACGACAATCGTCTTGTCGGTCATCGCCGCGCGCACCGCCGCCGGATCGACGCGCCCGTCCTTCTCGACGGGCAGATAGGTCACGTCGAAGCCGTCCTTCTCGAGGCGCTTGCAAGTGTCGAGCACCGCCTTGTGCTCGGTCTGCGCCGTGATGATGTGGTTGCCGCGGTCCTTGAGAAATTCAGCGGCGCCCTTGATCGCCAGGTTGTCCGACTCGGTCGCGCCCGACGTCCAGACAATCTCCTTGCCCGATGCACCGATGAGGGCCCCGACCTGCTCGCGCGCCTGGTCGGTCGCCTTCTCCGCGGTCCAGCCGAAGGAGTGCGAGCGGCTGGCGGCGTTGCCGTAGACCTCGGTGAAGTACGGCATCATCGCCTCGAGCACGCGCGGGTCGAGCGCGGTCGTGGCGTTGTTATCCATGTAGATCGGAAGCTTCAGGGCCATCGTCTTGTTTCCTTATTTGGAGATCCCATCGACCAGCAGCGGCGCCTTGCCCCCATGGCCGTGGATGTCGCAGGTGCCGCACTCCGCCTGAATGTGGGTCGGCTCGCACGAACGGCAGCTGTCCATGTACGTCAAAGTGTCATTCAGCTCGACCACCAGCCGGCTCAGCCGGTCGATGGTCTGCTGCGTCTCGCGCAGCTTGTCGGCGAAGATCTCACGCACGCGCGCCATCGCCTTGGGAGCCGTCTCACAGTCTTCCCATTCACGCAGGAAGACTTTGATCTCGGTCAGGCTGAAACCCATGTCCTGCAGCTTCTGAATCCACTCGATGCGCGTCGTCGCTCGTCCGGAATAGAGCCGGAAACCGCCCTTGGACCGGACCGCCGGCAGCAGCAGGCCGAGCTCCTCGTACAGGTGAATGGCGCGGACGGTCTTACCCGTCTTTTTCGCCAATTCCCCAATCTTCAAGAGCGACAGGCTTTCTGCCGAGATTTCCAAACAGCGGACCTCCGAGGCCATTCCCAATTCTGTGAATCTTGCCGAATCTTCGGCCGTGGACTCAAACCCTTACGTTAAGGTGAGGTTAATATGTTGACCGGGTCCGCGCGTGTCAAGCAGTTTTGCCGACAAGAACCCAGGCCTGGCGCGGATATCGGCAATCGTCGACAGTCTCCGTGCACGGTCTTAGGATGAGATCGGAGGGTTGACGCACAGTGTGGAGGCTCGGTAGGGCCGCCCCGGGTCGACTGCGGGCGGTGTTTCACGGATGGGTCGTGCGATCGGTCTTCGTATCGGTCTTCGCAACGGTTTTGGCTGGAAGCCTCTGCGGCTGTGCGACAGCCCGCGCCGTCGGCCGAGGCGGGACGGTCTACGAAGTGCGCGTCGACAGCGTCGACGGTGTCCACACCGCGCTTCGCGGGCCGGTTGGACGTCCGGCCTGCGTGGTCCAGGTCGGCGATCGCGTCGCCACCGTCTGGCTGGCGGCGCCGTCGCACGCCGATCGCGAGAGCCCGGTCGTGTTCGAGGCCGACGCCGCGGCGCTCAAGGACGGGATCCTCGTCGAACGCAGCTGGAGGACAGCCGTGGTCCACAGCGTGACCGATGAGGAGCTCGCCACCGGCATCGCGGTCGTGCTGCTGCCGGGTGGGCCGCGGCCGATTGCCGTCGAGCTCCGCTTCGATCCGGTGTCGCGTCTCGCGGCTCAGACCGCGAGCACGACCTTGCCGAACGTGGCGCGTGACTCAAGTAAACGGTGAGCGTCGCCGATCTCCGCGAGGGCCAGCACGCGATCGACGACCGGCCGCAGCTTGCCCGCTGCCATCAACGACACGACCTCGAACAGGCGCGCCTTCGACGCCAGCGTCGAACCGAGGATCGAGAGCTGGCGCCAGAAGACGTATCGCAGGTTGAGCACCGGTTCGAAGCCGTCGGTGGCGCCGCAAGTGACGATGCGCCCCCCGCGCGCGGCGGCGACCACCGACTTTGAAAACGTCGCCGCGCCCACGTGCTCGACGACGACGTCGGCGCCCCGGCGGCCGGTCAGGCGCTTCACCTCGGCGACCAGCTCGGACGTGCGGTAGTTGATCACGTCGTCGGCGCCGAGCGCGCGCGCCCGCTGCAGCTTCTCGTCGGTCGACGCTGTCGCGATCACGCGCGCGCCCAGGAGCTTCGCGATCTGGATCGCCGCCGTGCCGACCCCGGACCCGGCGGCGAGCACCAGCACGGTCTCGCCTGGACGCACGACCGCGCGCTCGACCAGCATCTGCCAGGCCGTGATGAATGTGATCGGCACCGCGGCCAGCGCCGTGTCGTCGAGCGGCACGGTTGCGCGCGGCACGGGCACCAGGTTGGCGCGCGGCACGACGACGTACTCGGCGCAGCCGCCCCAGCACTGCTCGCCAAGCAGCCGGCCCTCGGGGCAGAGGTTGTCACGGCCGGACAGGCAGGCCTGGCAGTGCCCGCAGGAGAGCCCGGGATTGATCAGCACGCGATCGCCCACGGCCACGCCGGTGACGCCGTCGCCGATCGCCGAGACGTGGCCGCACACGTCGCCGCCCGAGACGTGCGGGAGCTCGACGTGCAGCGCGGGCAGTCCCTGGCGCAGGAAGAGATCGATGTGATTGAGCGCCACCGCGCTGACGCGCACCTGGACCTGGCCGGCGCCGGCCACTGGATCGGGCACCTCGGCGATCTCCAGCACCTCGGGACCGCCGTGCTTGCGAAAGAGCGCCGCGCGCATCGCTAACCCGACGTCAGCGCGGCGCGCGGTGCCGTGACCGGGCGCGCGGCGGCCACGACCTCGGTCACCGCCGCCAAAAAGGCGTCGAGCGTGGTGTCGGGGATCTCGCCCATGTTTGCGACCTGGACGTGGCGCGCGGCCAGCTGCCCCTTGCAGCCGTAGATCACGAACCCGCGCTGCTTGAGACCGCGATAGAGCACGTCTACGGTCAGGAAGTCGGGCAGCCGCAGCGTCGAGATCGTGTGCGACTCGCGGCCGGTGTGCGTGAACTGCTCGAACCCAAGATCGGTGAACACGCGCCGGATGCGCAGCGCGCGCTCCCGGTAGACGGCGCGGCGCGCGGGGACGCCGCCGCCCTCCGCCAGCTCGTCGAGCGCGGTCTCGAGCGCGAAGAACGACGACACCGCGGGCGTGAACGGCGTCTGCCGCAGCTCGTCCAGGTAGCGCCGGTGCCGCTTCAAATCCAGGTAGTAGACGCGCGGCCGGATCTCGGCGATGCGCGGCCAGACCTCCGGCGCGACGCACAGAAACGACACGCCCGACACCGAGTGCAGGCACTTGTTGGCCGACGAGTAACAGATGTCGACGTGGTCGCGCACGACGTCGACGTCCTCGGCACCCAGCGCCGAGACCGCATCCACGATCAAGGTCACCCCGCGCGCGTGGCACAGCCGCCCGATCTCGCGCACGGGATTGAGCAGCCCGACCGACGTCTCGTGGTGGATCAACGCGGCGCCCGCGATGTCCGGACCGCTCGCCAGCGCGCGCGCCACCGCCGTGGTGTCGGGCAGCTCGCCCCAGGGATAGCGCAGCACCACGCGGCCGATGCCGTGCAGCGCCGCGATCTCGTCGAGGCGGTCGCCGAACGCGCCGTTGCTGACGATCAGGATCTTCTTTCCCTCGGGGATCGCCGACGAGATCGCCATCTCCATCGCCGCCGTGCCCGAACCGGTGAGCAGCAACATCTCGTGCTCGGGCGACGCGCCGAACACCGGCCGCAGCTTGGATTGCAGGCGGCCCACGACCGCCGAATAGTCCTCGTCGCGATGACAGACATCGTGATGCACCAGCGCCGCCTTCACGCGCGCCGACGTCATCACCGGCCCCGGGCTGAACAGCACGTGTCCGGGCAGATCCTTCTCGGCCAGCAGCCGATCGACCAGCTCCAGCGTATCGCCCGCGTGCGAGTGCGTCGCCGGCGGCACCGACGGACGCGCCAGCTCGTTGCCATAGACGCGCAGCAACCAGTCGGCGTGCGCCTTCATTGCCGGCGAGTCGACGTCCTGCCAGAGCTTGGTCCCCACATCGCACGCCGTGACCAGTCCGCGCGCCGCGGCCGCCGCCACGCCCTGGGTCAGCGACGGCTCGGGCAGGCCGTCGAGCGCGTTCAGCAGCGTCGGCGACATGACGAACAGGCCGGCGCTGACCGCCTGGTACTGGCGCAGGTCCTTGCCGATCGCGCGCACGGCGTCGCCGGCGAGCTGCACCTTGGTCGCGTCCTCGATGTCGAAGACGCGCGCCAGATCGCGGTCGACGCACAGCACGGTGCGATCCGGCGGCGAGGGCAACGCCACGACCTCGCGCAACAGAGCCGGCGCCGCGATCTGATCCGCCATCACCAGCAACGTCCGCTCGGTCAGGAACGCGCGCGCCGCCTGCACCGAGAGCCCGTTGGGCTTGTCCCAGTGGGGATTGTCGAAGTAGGTGATGCTTCGC
This sequence comes from uncultured Myxococcales bacterium, assembly GCA_964571275.1. Taxonomy (GTDB): domain Bacteria; phylum Myxococcota_A; class Polyangia; order Fen-1088; family Fen-1088; genus DASRQZ01. The sequence goes on along the minus strand of CAZNCQ010000094.1, from coordinate 300 downwards.
TTGATCGACGGCGTGATGCGCGTCGAATCGGCGATCGCGTCGCGCAGCTCCGGGGCGCGCCAACCGGTGGTGATCGCGATCTCCCGGATGCCGATCGCCTCCAGGACCGCGAGCGTCCGCTCGATGAGCATCACGCCACCGACGGCGGTCAGGCAGTTCGGCCCGGGTTCTTCGCCGAGGGCGATCCCTTTTCCGGCCGCCAGAATCAGCGCGCGGGTCAACATCTCGACCGGCGGCGCCGGTGCGCGGCCCCTATTTGACCCTGGCCACGACGCGCGGCATCGCGGCGTTCATGTCGGA
>CAZNCQ010000093.1:0-23082 GCA_964571275.1 uncultured Myxococcales bacterium | reverse complement strand
CTCATCGCCGGTTGCAGCGACGGCGTGAGCACGGCCGGCTGTGTCGTTCAAACGTCGCTGGCCACCAACGCCGACGGGACGACGATCAACGTCGCCAACCAGTGCTTCGCCGGTGGCGCGAAGCTGCTGACGACCAAGATCTCCGGAAGCTTCGACGCTGGCGCGTTCGTGTCGTCGACCAGCGAGCGCATCAAGGACGGGCAGACCTGCATGACCCAGCAGACGTCGGGTGTCCGCTCGACGGCGGGCCTGGTCGCGACCGATCTCTTTCTCGACGGCGCCGGCCACGTCGTCGCCACGGTCATGACCAACGCAGTCGCGGGGGCAGACGGGGGCGTCGTTCAGATTCAGACCATGACCTGCCCGGGACAGCCGGCGGAGCCGTATCGCGTGTGCATGCCGCCGGCGCCCGGCGCCGACGCTGGAGATGCGGGCGACGCCGGCGATTCTAGCGTGGCGATTTGCACGCCGGGTACCTGCTCGTGACGCGCACTCTTCGCGCGCGTGGGCGGGTGGCGCGTTACCTGGGTAGCGGCGTGGAGAACAGCGCCTGGTGGCGGCTCTCGAGCTCGGACAGGCTCGATTGCGCATGGGTGCTTCGATAGAGCTGCCCGAGCATGCGCCAGGGCCCGGGCTCGGCAGGCTCGACCCGGATCGCGCGCTGCAGGTACTTTTCAGCCACGGTGCCGCGTCCCGCGTTCGATGCGATGGCGCCGAGCAGGACGAGCGCGCGTTCGGCGGCGTCGTACTTCGCGAGCGCCGCCTCGCAGCGCTTGGCGGCGGCCGCGCGCTTCTTCGCGTTTTTCGCGCTCATGTCCAGCTCGCACGCGAGGACGTCGGTGGCCGGCGCGTCGGGAAAATCGCCGGAGAAGCGCTGGAAGCGCTCGCGCGCCGCCGCGGTGTTGGCGCTGGAGAGCAACCGGGCGACTTCATAGTATCCGGCGACGTACGCGACCTCGCGCTCCGGCGGAACGCCGGCCTTTTCGGCGCTGGGTGGCAGCGCGACCCGGTGGCGCGTCGACTCGATCTCGGTCGCGAGGTTGGTCACCTCGGACGTCGTCCGATCGAGCCGCGCCATCAGAGCCTCGGCCGCGCTCAGCGCGCCCAGCTTCGCGGCGAACGCGGCGGCCTGGCGAAGGAACGCGGGGTCCTTCGGCAGCTTGGCCTTCTTGAGCTGCGCGATCACCGGCGCCAGGTCGCCCCAGGCTTCCTCGGTGCGCCCGGCGTTGGCCGCCACGACCGCGCGGTTGTACTGGTCGATCTGCTCGGCCGTGACGCCGCTGGCGTCGACGGCCCCGGCGACCGGCGTTCCCGCGACGCCTCGCGCGCGCTGGCGGGTGAGGTCGAGGAGGAGCGCACGATCCTTGTCGGACCCTTCGTCTGACGGGACGTCCGCCAGAAACGACTCGAGCGCCGCGAGCTCGGGGTACGCCTCCGCCGGGCGCTCGAAGCGGCGCCCGAGCACCAGGTTGATCTGGCTTTGCTCGAACGGGCTGAACGCCGCCTGATGCGCGCTGTACGCCGGGTTCATGATGATGGCCGGATCGTCGTGGTGCAGCAGCCCGAGCGTGTGTCCCCACTCGTGCAGGAAGACGACGACTTCCTTGTGCGCCTTGCGCTGGGCATAAACCGACTGCCGTTCGGCAGGGTCGAGCAGGGTGAACTCGCGGTCGAGCGCGAGGATCTCTTGCTCGTCGTCCATGCCACGCAGCACGAAGTGGCGCGAGAGCAGCGCGGCGTCGCCGACCTGGTGCGCCGACGTGGTGACCCCGCGCATCGGTGTCACCAGGCCGATCACACAGCTGACCTCGCGCGCCGGATCCAGCGCTTGCAGCTCGCCGAGGATCGGGTCGAGCGCCATCCCGCGATGCGAGCGCTTCCAGTCGTTGACGCTCTCGATCTCGAAGTGCACCGCGAAGACCGGCTCGACGACGGCGTTGATGCGCTCGATCTGCGCGCGTAGCCGCTTCTGCCAGCTGAGGAGCGTGCGGTAGTCGTCGTCGGCGTAGATGCGCAGGCTCACGACGCGCATCTCGGCGGGACGTCCGGGCGCGGGCAGCAGATCGAATAGGCCCGGCAACAGGTGGCGCGCAGCGTCGCGCTCGTGGCCGGCGGGGGTCTTCCAACCCTGGAAGTCGAACAGGCCGGGTTTCTTGTCGTCGGCGCGCGCCAGCGTGCCGGCCAGCGTCAAGGCGACGCCGAGCAAAACAGAACCGGCCGGCCGGCGGGGACTCGCGGTCACGCCCCCAAAACGGTGAGCGCGCCGGTTCTTCCCACGAAAAACGTCATCACCGAGGGCCCGTCTTCCCACCCCGGCGCTGGGAGCGCGCTTGCGGCGATGCGTTCCTGTTCATCGCGGCGATGCGCAGCGCGCTGTCGGTCTTGACGTGCGTCGGGCTCCGCCGCGTCGACTTCCGCGACGGCCGCGACGACGCCGGCGAGGCCTCGAGCTCGTAGGAGCTGTTCTTTGCCGCGCGCGGCGCTTCGTTGTGCGAGAGGCGCGCGCGCGGACTGGCCTCGCCGGTATGCACTTCGATGAGCGCCGCCAGCGCGGCGCGCTTCAGCGCCGGCACGCGCGGCGGTTTGGTCACTTTGTTCGCATGAGCTTCCCGTTGCATCTCGGCCTTGAACCGCTCGCTTCTGGTCGCCATGTCGATGCCTCCCTGTGTCGTCAATGGAAGCAGGCCACACTGCGGGCAATCGTCAAGGTGCCCCCGAACGGCGTCGCCGCGGTTGGGCTTCTCGGCGCAGGCCGCACGTGACATCATGGCGCGGGATTTCAGAATGGTCGCGCTCGAACCGATCACCCGGGCCCAGGCTCCCGTGCTGCGGAACCTGTTCGAGCTCTACGTCCACGACTTCAGCGAGTACGTGCCGATCGATCTGCAGCCGAACGGCCGGTTCGACGTGCGGGTCAGCGATCAATGGTGGGCCCGCGACGATCACTTTCCGTTCTTCATTCGCTCGAACGGGAAGCTCAGCGGTTTCGCGCTGGCGCGCCGGGGGTCTCGGGTCAGCACCGCCTCCGACATCATGGACGTCGCCGAGTTCTTCGTGATACGCGGCGCGCGCCGGGGAGGCGTGGGTGCGGCGGCCGCCCTCGCGCTGTTCAGCATGTTCCCTGGCCCGTGGGAGATCCGCATCCGGCGCGCGAACGCCGGCGCTCTGACGTTCTGGTCGCGCGTCACCGCGTCGTGGCTGGGCCACCCCGTCGCGCCCCGGCCCTTTTCTTCCGACGGCGTCGAGTGGGACCTGCTGCGGCTCGAGCCGCTCGTGCCACAGCGGTTCGACGCCGCTGCCCGCGAGCCCGCCGAGGAATGATCACCTAGCGTCGTCCGGCGACACCGCGTGACGTTGATGGGGCCCGGCCGGCGCCGACGGCGAGCTGGCAGACCTCGAGGTAGCGCGCGGCGGGCCAGCCGACCGGCGTGGGGAAGTCGGGCGGAAGGCCGCCGAGCTCGAGCAGCGCCGCGGGGCGCCTCGCGAGCGCCAGGCCAGCCTCGACGTGCTTGAGCACGCTCGGGCCGCGATGCGTATTCGACGAGACCCACAGGTGACCGCCCTCTTCGGGCAGGAGCGCGCACGCGGCGGCGATCAGATCGGGGTAGTCGCGCTTCTGCGCCCAGGACGTCGCGCGCGCGCCCGACACCGTGGGCGGGTCCAGGATGACGACGTCATGGGTCGCGCCGCGCTCGCGCTCGGCGTCGAGGAAGCGGAACACGTCCGACGTCTCCCAGCGATAGCGCGGCTCATCGGGATCCAGGCCCGAGAGCCGGAAGTTCTCGCGCGCCCACGCGAGCGGACCGCCGGCGAGATCGACGCTGGTGATCGCGGCGGCGCCGGCGCGCGCGGCGGCCAGCGACAGGGCACCCGTGTACGCGAACGTATTGAGCACGCGGCGATCGCGCACGAACCGCGCGAGCCCGGCGCGGTGATCGCGCATGTCGCAGAAGAGTCCGACGTTGATGCCGCCGCGCAGGTGCACTTCGTAGGGCACGCCGTTCTCGCGTACGATCAGCTTCGCGGGCGGCTCCTCGCCGATGACCTGGTCCTTGGCGCGCTCGGGGCTCGATCCCTGCGCTTTCAGGCGCACCTTCAGCACGGCTCCCCGTAGCGGAAGATCGGTCTCGGGCAGCACCGCCAGCGCGGCGGTCGCCAGCGCGCGCGCGTGGTTGCCGAGGCCACGCGACAGCGCCGTGACCACCGCGTACGGGCCGTAGACGTCGATCGCCAGCCCGGACAGGCCATCGCCCTCGGCGTTGAGCAAGCGGTACGCCGACTCGCCGTCGGCGAGGCCCAACCGCCGGCGTGCCGCCAGCGCGCGGCGCACGTGCGCGCGGAAGAAGGCGGCGTCGAAGGCGTGGATCGCGGACCCGCCGTCGGTGCCGCTGCCCGTGCCGCCGTCGGGCGCGCTCCAGATCCGAACCAGCTCGCTCTCCGGATCGACGGCGCCCGCAGCCAGCGCCTGGCCTTCGGGCGCGAGCAGCCGCAGCGGCCGCCCCGGCTCGAGGCCGGCGCCGCCGCCCGCGAGATCGGTCAGCGGCAGCTGCGGGTGGCGTGCGCGCAGCCGCTCCGCGCCCGTCGCGGTGACCGCAACGCCGTGAAGAGACATTCGGGCTCGCGACGATACGTGGCGGCCCGAAGATGTCAACGAACCGGTCGCTCAGAAGTACAGCAGCAAGCTCGCCTGAAATCCGATGTCGGTCTCCTTGATGTCCTCGCTGGTGGTGGTGACGGTGCTGTCATCGATCTTGCTGGATCCCGACAGGCCCACGTCGACGGTCGGGCCAATCGAGACGAGGGCATGCGGGGCCAAGGCCAGAACCAGCGGCGCCTCGATGGTAGCGGCGAACAGACTGATCGTCTGAGAAGATTCCGAGGCACGAACGTAGGTGATTCCGGCGCGAGGCCATAGCCAGACCGAAGGCGCCAAGCGCGCGGCGTAGCCGAGGCGAGGCGCGACCAGGAAGCCGCTCAGCGCGTTGTCGTTGCCGTTGATGGATGCGGATGAGGAGATGCGAAAATACGTCAGCGAACCGCCGACGGAGACCGAGGGCGCGACGAATGCGTCGAACCCGACGCGCGGGACCGTATAGAAGCTGAGGGCGCTGCCGACCGGGCTGCCCAGCAGTGAGATCGAATTGAACGTCGTCGTCGTGCTCATACCGAGGACCGTCGTCTCGTGACTGACGTGGACGTACCCGAACATGCGCTCGGCCGCGATCGCGAAGTGGCCCTTGTCGCCGAATCCGATCGGGGGCTCCTCCTCTTGTGCCTGTGCTCGCACGCTCGAGGCCAAGACCAACGAAAACAAGATCCCCTGCGACGCTCTCCGCATCTTCCCTCCTGGTATGTGCCGCGACGAAGCGTCGCGGGTTCGAAGAACTAACGCACGAGCCGCCTCGAATTCCCGCCGCTGAGCCACGCGGGCGTCGGGTTGCGGCTCTGCTAGAATCCGCGCATCCCGTCGGACGCCTTCGCGCACACGATCTTCATCCTCTCGCCGGCGAACCTGGGCGGCGAGCGCGGCGCACTCTTGCTGCGGCCGGGCGCGGCGTCGCCGCTGGCGCTTCAGATGCGCTCTCCCGACGGCGCGCCGCTGCGCGAGGTATTCAGCTTCATCAGCAGCCTCTACTTTCGCGGCAAGGCCGCGTATGCCGCCGCGTTCGGCCGCGCTCCCGCCGAGCTCGAGCCAGCGCTGGTGATCAGCCCGAGCGAGGGCCTGGTCTCCGTCGACACGGCGCTGACGCTGGAGCGCGCGCAGCGCTGGGCGGGCGTGGACATCGACGAGAGCAACGATGCCTTCACGGCGCCGCTGGTGCGCCACGCCGAGGAGCTGGAGCGCGGTTACGGCGCGACCACGCGCTTCGTGTTGCTGGGCAGCGTCGCCTCGAACAAGTACGTCCGGCCGCTGACGCGCGTGTTCGGCGATCACTTGCTGTTTCCGCCGTCGTTCGTCGGCCGCGGCGACATGAGCCGCGGGGCGGTCCTGCTGCGCGCGGCGCGCGACGGCAGTGAGCTCGCCTACGCTCCCGTCGAGGGCGCGATCCGCCACGGTCCACGCACGCCCCGCCTGGCAACACGCCCGACCTGAGCCTTGCCGCGGTCGACACTCCTTCGGCCTGGTCGGGACCGGTGCGGCCGCGTTAAAACAGGCAGTCCGGTCTCGGTGAACCTGCGAAGAAAAGGAGCGGCATGATGAGCGCGAAGCGAACGATCCGTGTGGGGCAGTCGATGGTGATTCTGGTGGCGTTCGGTCTCGGCGCCCCGCGTGCAGGGGCGGCCGAGACCCAACCGCCGCCCGCTGCCGCAAAACCCGACGCCAAGGCGGCGGTCAAACCCGATCCCAGGTTGGAGGAGCTCTTCGCGGATTCGAAGTACCAGCTGACCGGCGTGGCCGTGTCGACGAAGCACCGCCTCTTTACCAACTATCCGATCTGGTCGCCGGTCCACAAGTATTGCGTCGTCGAGGTCACCGGCAAGACCGAATCCAGGCCCTATCCCGACGATGAGTGGAACAGCTGGAAGCCCGGCGAGGACGGCGGCAAGAAGTTCGTTTCGGTGCAGGCGGTCTATGTCGACGACCAGGACAAGCTCTGGGTCGTCGATCCTGCCAACCCTTCATTCGGCGGCGTCTATCAGGAGAGCGACAAGCTGGTGCGCATCAATCTCGCCACCAACAAGGTCGAGCGCGTCTACCCCATGAAGGGCGTCACCGACAAGGACAGCTACATCAACGACGTTCGCGTCGACACCAGGCGCCAGGTCGCGTACCTGACCAACTCCAACGAGGGCGGCATCGTCGTCGTGGACCTCAAGTCGGGCAAGGCGCGCCTGGTGCTGAAGGGCGCGCCGCCGACGCAGACCGATCCGGCGTACCACTTCATGATTGGCGGGCGCGAGGTCGCGCCGGGGGGCAAGCCCCTCAAGGTGAACTCCGACGGCATCGCGCTGTCGCCGGACCGCGCATGGCTGTTCTTCAAGCCGCTGACCGACGACAAGCTCTACAAGATCAAGACCGCCGATCTGCGCAACGCCAAGCTGACCGACGCCGAGCTGGTGAAAGCCGTCGTCGATCTCGGGCACGTGTCGATCACCGACGGCATGGAGTTCGACAAGAAGGGCAACCTCTACGTCGGCGACATGGAGCACGATACGATCTTGAAGATCACGCCGGATCTCAAGAAGGTCGTGCTGGTCGAGGATCCGCGCCTCATCTGGCCGGACAGCTACGCCGTGTCGCGAGACGGCTATCTGTACATCAGCACATCGCAGGTGCAGACCGCGCCGCCGTTCAACCACGGCGTCGACACGCGCACGCTGCCGTACGGCCTGTTCCGCCTCAAGATCGCGCCCTGACGCCGCCACGCGCGGCTTCCCCGCGGGTCCGAGCGTGGCCGCGCACGCTAGACGAAGTGCCCGAGCGGCAGGCCGACGTAGTTCTCGGCGAACGCGCGCGCCGCCGTCTCCGACGAGCAGAGCCACGCGAGCTGCGCGCGCGTGACGCGGTCGGCAAACGGATCGGCGTCGGGCAAGCGGTGGAGCAGGGTGGTCAGCGTCGACGAGAACTCCTGCGCGCGCCACACGCGGCGCAAGCAGCGCTCGCTGTAGCGCTGCAACCCGTCGACATCGGCGTGGCGGAAGAACCCGGCGAGCGCGCGCGCCAGCACCCAGACGTCGGCGACCGCCAGGTTCAGCCCCTTGGCGCCGGTCGGCGGCACGATGTGCGCGGCGTCGCCGGCGAGAAAGAGCCTGCCGAACTGCATGGGCTCGACGACGAAGCTGTGGTGCAGGGCGATGCTCTTCTCGATCACCGGGCCATCGCGCAACGCGAAGCCGTCGGCGGCCAGGCGCAGGCGCAGCTCGTCCCAGATGCGGTCGTCGGACCAGTCGGCGAGCTCCGTGTTGCGATCGACCTGGAGATAGAGCCGGCTCAGCTCCGGCGAGCGCAAGCTGTGCAGCGCGAAGCCGCGCGGGTGGCGGGCGTAGATCAGCTCCTCGGTCGATGGCGCGACCGCCGCCAGGATGCCGAGCCACGCGAACGGGTAGTGGCGTTCGTAGACCGTGAGCACGCCGGGCGGAATCGACGGCCGCGAGATGCCGTGAAAGCCGTCGCAGCCGGCGATGAAGTCGCAGCGCAGCTCGTGCGCGACGCCGCCGCGGCGGTAGCGCACGCGCGGCTTTTCGCTTTCGAGGCCGTCGAGCCGGACGTCTTCGACGTCGAACTGGATCGCGCCGCCGCGCGCGAGCCGCGCCGCGATCAGGTCCTTCACGACCTCTTGCTGGCCGTAGACCGTGAGCGCGCGCCCGCCGGTGAGCTCGGTGAGCGCGATGCGATGGCGGCGCTCGTCGAGCGTGAGCAAGAGGCCGTGGTGGATCAACCCTTCGCGGTGCAACCGCTCCCCCAGGCCGAGCTCGTCGAGCAAGTCGACGGTTCCTTGCTCGAGGACACCGGCGCGCACGCGCTGTTGAACGTACTCCCGGCTGCGGCTCTCGAGGACCAGCGAAGCGATCCCTTCGCGCTGCAGCAGATGCGACAGCACCAAACCGGCTGGGCCCGCTCCGACGATGGCGACCTGGGTGTCGGCCTGGGTGTCGGTCACCTGAGCGTCCATGCGGACGGCAAATCTACCGCGCCCGCGCCTCCGGCGCGACCGAGCGGCTAGTTCAATTCGTAGGTCACGTGGACGATGGCGATGATGTCCTTCTCGAACGACGTGGTGTCGTTGTTGCCCTGCGCCGAGGTCTCCGTCGAGTTGGCCGGGTTGATGTTGATGATGCCCATGTCGGCGGAGCGCAGGCGCTTGATCGATGCGCCGCCCGCGGAGCGGATCATGTTCTCGGCGCGATTGCGGCCGTCCTTCGCCGCCTCGGCGAGCATCTCGATCTTCAGCTCGCCGAGCTTGGTGTAGTAGTAGGACGGCGCCGCGGAGGTGATCGAGATGCCCTGCTCCATCAGCTGGCTCACCTCTCGCGAGACACGTTCGATGCGCGCGACGTCCGCCGAACGTGCGGTGACGCTCTGGTTGGTGCGGTAGCCCTTGAAGGTCCGCTTCTCGATCCGGTTCTCGCCCTTGCCCTGGAATTCGGTCTCGTAGAGCTCGTCGACGGATACCGACGACGGCCGCACCTCCGCGTCCTTGACGCCCTGATCGCGCAGGTAAGCCAGCACCTTGTCCATGTGGCCGCGCAGCGTGCGATAGGCGGCGGTACGATCGGTCGGGTTGTCGACCTCGATCCGCCCCGTCCATTCGATCAGGTCGGACGTGATACGCCGCTTCGCGGATCCGGTGACCTGCAATGCGCGATCGGGCGGCCGCGTCCGCACGCGCTCCCAGGTCGAGGACGCAACCCAGGTCGCCAGGACCGCGGCGATGCCGATCGCGATCCAGCCCGCTGATTGGCGAAGCGAGGCGTCTCTATCGTTGCCACTCGACGTTGTCACGACGCGAACAGGTTATCACGACCGCGATCGCTCATCGATCGAGATTCCGGAAGCGTGGGGTGACGGCTCCCACGCCCGTCGGTGAGCGCAACGAATGTGCATCGTGACCGCGCGCAAATCGTCGGCGAAATAAGCGATCTGTTCGCGAAAATGTCGAAGCGCGGGCGACGTCGTCGCGTATAGACACGCCGCCCGCAAATGAATGCGAGCGCAAAGGAGCGACCATGGGAACCATTTCGCGCAACGAGCGAACGAAACGAGCTTCGACGATCTTTGCGGTGTTGGTTGTTTCGGGTCTGTCGTTGGCGGCGTGCGACGGCGTTCAGCAACCGCCGGTGCCCGAGGCGCTGGCGTCGCGCAGCTCCGCGCTGTCGACCATCGTCATCAGCGGCGTGGTGAGCGACATCTCCGGGGTCACGCTCGGCGACGTCCAGGTCACGTTGACGGGCGGCGCGCAGGCAACGACCACGACCGACTTCGCGGGCAACTATTCGTTCAATGTCGCACCGGGGTCATACACAGTAACCCCGGGAGGCTTTTGCTCGACCTTTGAACCGAGCCAGACCAACCTGAACAACCTGACGGCGAACGCCACCGCCAACTTCATCGGGAGCGGCGGGTTCTGCAACGTACAGACGTTCTCGGGTGGGCTCTCGGGGTCGCTGACGATCAGCGGCAGCGTGACCTCGGGAGGGCACGCCGTCGCCGGGGTCCAGGTCACGCTGAGCGGCAGCGCGCAGGGATTCCGGGTCACCGATGAGGCCGGCGTATAGCTTCAAGGTCAATCCAGGTTCGTATAGCCTCTACGCGACCGGTGGTTGCAGCTCGTTCAGTCCCTCGATCGCCAACCTGAACAGCATCACGACGAACAAAGTCCAGAATTTCACGGGTAGCGGCAATTGCCCGATTGCGCCGCTGGCGTTGTGCCCGACCCTGGACACGGACTTTGGGTTCAGCGAGCCGTCCACGTGCAACAACATCTCCTCGCCGGACTGCGCGTTCGATCGCTCGTCGGTGTGGGGGTCGTCGATCGCCTTCGACTTCGCCAACCTGATCTTCACCGACTGCCGCTTCGGTCATTGGTTCACCGGACCGAACGCGCTCACGTCGTCGGACATCACCACGTACATCAATGACCTGCTCAACTTCACGCTCTACGTCTTCGGCTGCCCGGCCACCGGCACCGAGGCGGGGCCGCTGACGTTTCAGCTGATCCCGCGCGCGTTCGCCGGCCGCACGTTCACGACGGCGGACGTCGGAGCGTTGTCGGCCACCTACGAAAGCGCGATCGCCCAGGCCCTGTCCGACGCGGGAGCGCCCGCCCTGACCGCGGCCCAGAACACCGCGATCAACAACCAGTTCTCCTTCCTGGCGGGCCGCGTGCCGAACCTGGTCACCTCGACGACGTTCAGCGCCAGCACCTGCCCGTAGTCGCATCCGTAGTTGCGCGCGCTCACGGCGACGGGCGCTGGGTGTTTCGGCCGTCCGTCGCTGCCGCGCGCGGTTTCTCCTGTCCCGGGATGGTGCGCACGTGTTTCGTCCTCCAATCTCCACACCGTCGCCCGCACTTCATGCGCGACGCGCGGCGCGGGATCGCCTATACCGGTGGCCTCGGAGGAGGCAGCGATGGCCATCAAACAGCTCAACCCATACCTGAACTTCAACGGAACCGCCGAGAAGGCGATCAAGCTCTATGAGAGCGCGCTCGGCGCCAAGGTCGAGAACGTCATGCGCTTCGGCGACGGGGCCGGGGGCATGCCGGTCGCGCCCGCCGACAAGGACCGCATCATGCACGCGGTGCTGCACCTGGGCGGGGGCATGGTCATGCTCAGCGACACGATGCCGAACCAGCCCGTCGGCGCCGACGGCAACGTGCACATCACGCTCGACTTCGACGACGCTGGCGAGATGAACGAAAAGTTCGACGCGCTGGCGGCGGGCGGCAAGGTGACCATGCCGCTCAACGACACCTTCTGGGGCGCGCGCTTCGGCATGCTCACGGACGCGTACGGCATCCGGTGGATGTTCAACTGTCAGAAGAAGGGCGCATAGCCCGGGGAGCTCGTCAGGTCAACCAGACCGCGGCGAGCGCCAGCGCCGCAGGCAACGCTTGCACGATCAGGATGCGCCGGCTGACGGTCACCGCGCCAAAGATCCCGGCGACAATCACGCACGCACAAAAGAACGTCGCCAGCGCCGGGCGCAACGGCGATGGCGCGACCAGCGACCAGACCAGCCCGGCGGCGAGGAAGCCGTTGTAGAGTCCCTGATTCGCCGCCAGCGTCGCGGTCGCATCGGCCTGCGCGGGCGTGGTTCGGAAGACGCGGCGGCCGAGCGGCTTGCGCCACAGGAACATCTCCAGCACGAGAAAATAGACATGAAGCGCCGCCACCAGCCCGAGCAGGACGTTCGCCGTGGTTCGCACGGCGCCGACAGTAACAAGAATCCGCGCGCGCGGCTTCGCAGGCGCGCGGAGCGCGCCGACACGCGACGGAGCCGTTGGCGATGAATCTGCGCGTCGCGCTGCTGCTGTTCACGACCGGGTGGGGCGCGAACCACTTTTCGACGTTGCTGGTGGTGTACCGCAAGAACCTCGGCCTGCTGCCGCAGGCGCTGGGGATCTTGTTCGGCGCCTACGCGCTCGGGCTCGTACCCGGCCTGGTGCTCGCGGGGCGCGTGTCGGATCGGCGCGGGCGGCGCGCGGTGGTGTTGCCCGCGAGCTGGCTCGCGATCGTGGCCAGCGGGGTGCTGGCCTTCGGCGCGCGCGGCTTCGGCGTTTTGCTGGTGGGGCGCCTGCTCTACGGTCTGGCGACGGGATCGGTGATGAGCCCGGGCAGCGTCTGGGTGCAGGAGCTCTCGCCGTCCTGGGCGGGCGCGCGGCGCGCGACCCTCGCGCTCTCCGCCGGCTTCGGCGCGGGCCCGCTGGTCTCGGGACTGATCGCTGAGTTCGCGCCGGCCCCGATGGTCTGGCCCTATGTGCTCCACGCGATCGCGATGGCTGCGGCATGCGTGGCCGCGCGGCCGGTCCCCGAGACCGCTCCAGGCGTGCGCGCTGGAGCCGCGTCGGCATCGAGCCACCGGCGTGGGCTCGGCCGCCGCGAGTGGGCCGTGCTGGCCCAGTGGCTGCCGGTCGCGCCGTGGGCGTTCGGCTTCCCGGCGGTGACGATCGCGATCTTGCCCGGACTGATGCGCACGCACGTGACGCGGCTGGCGATCTATTCGGGCCTGGTCATCGCAACCACGCTCGCGGCCGGTGTCGCCGTCCAGCCTTTCACCAGGCGGCTCGCGCGTCGGGGAGATCTGGTCGGGCTCGGCCTCGGCGCGCTCGGGATCTTTCTCGCCGCGCATGCCGTCGACGCCGGCTCGCCAGCCCAGGCGTTCGCGGTCGCCATCCTCGTGGGCGCTGGCTATGGACTGGTGATGACGACCGGCCTGCTCGAGATCTCCCAGCGCGTCTCGAAGGAATCCCGCGGCGCTGCGGTCGGGATCTACTACGTGATGACCTACATCGGCTTCGCGCTGCCGTTCATTCACGCCACGGTAGCGGCGAAGCTGGGCGACGCGCCGACGCTCGCGATCGCGGGCGCAGCGACGCTCGGGTCTGTGCTCGTCCGCGCCGTCATCAAATCGGTTCTTCCGCCGCCCGCGCTCGAGGCGCGCGTGGAGTAATCTCGTGCGCGAATGACACCGCTGCTTTACGCGCGCGCGCAGATGGGGCTGTCGCTCGCATTCCACATCGTGTTCGCGGCGGTCGGGATCGCTCTGCCCTTGCTCATGGTGATCGCCGACGTGCTCTGGATACGCACGCGCGATCCGGACTACCTGACGCTGACCAAGCTGCTGGCCAAGGGGACCGGCATCCTGTTCGCGGTCGGTGCCGTGTCGGGGACGGTCCTGTCATTCGAGCTCGGGCTGCTGTGGCCGACGTTCATGGGTACGTTCGGACCGGTGATCGGATTGCCCTTCGCGCTCGAAGGTTTCGCGTTCTTCACCGAGGCGATCTTCCTGGGCATCTATCTCTACGGCCGCGGTCGGGTGTCGGAGCGCTTTCACCTGTTCGCGGGCATCGTCGTCGCGGCCAGTGGCGCGGCGTCGGCGTTCTTCGTCACGCTGGTGAACGCGTTCATGAACCAGCCGGCCGGGTTGACCCTCGACATCGCGGGGCATCTCACCGGCTACGACCCGATCGCGGCGATGTGGAGCCCGCCCTGGCGCCACCAGGTGCTCCACGTGCTGCTGGCGTCGTATCAAGCAACGGCGTTCGCGATGGTCGCGATCCACGCCGCGCTGCTGCTGCGCGATCGCACGAGTGGCCTGCACCGCAAGGCGCTCGCGATCGCGCTGTCGCTGGGCGGGCTGGCCGCGGTGGCGCAGCCGATCTCGGGCGACGCCTCGGCGAAGGCGATCGCGCGCCAGCAGCCGATCAAGCTCGCGGGCGCCGAAGCGCATTTCACCAGCGGGCCGCGCGCACCGCTGGAGGTGGGCGGCTTCGCCGACGTCGATCGCCGACGCGTCGACGGCGCGATCCGCATCCCCGGCGGGCTTTCGTTCCTGGCGTTCAACGATGTCGACGCGCCGGTCATCGGGCTCGACGCGTTTCCGCGCGCCGACTGGCCGCCGGTGCGCGAGCTGCACCTGGCCTTCGACGCCATGGTTGGCACCGGCACGGCGATGGCGTTGATCGCGGTGCTGGCAGCGGCGCTGGCGCTGCGGCGGCGCGCGCTGCCCGACGCCCGCTGGTTCCTGCGGCTGCTGGTCGCGTCGGGGCCTCTCGGCGTCGTGGCGCTCGAATCGGGCTGGCTCGTCACCGAGTGGGGCCGCCAACCCTGGATCGTGCGCGGCGCGATGCGCACCGCCGACGCCGTGACCAGCTTCCCGTACAAGGCGGCGCCGTTCTGGCTGTTCACCATCACCTATCTGTTTTTGGGCGCGGTCGTCGTCTACTTGCTGTGGCGTCAGATCGTCTCGAGCCATCACGCCGGCGTTTCTGCGCCCGAGCCCGGCCGTGCCGTCTGAAGTTCTGCTCGGCGGCGTCATCGTCGTCGCGCTCATGCTCTATGTGGTTCTGGCGGGCGCCGACTTCGGCGGCGGCGTCTGGGATCTCCTGGCATTCGGCCCGCGTCGCGCGCGCCAGCGCCAGGCGATCGAGCACGCGATCGGTCCCATCTGGGAGGCCAACCACGTCTGGCTGATCCTGGTCGTCGTGGTGATCTTCACGGCGTTTCCGGCCGCGTTCGCCGCGCTCTCGACGTCGCTGCACGTGCCGCTGACGCTGTTTCTCGTCGGCGTGGTGTTTCGCGGCTCGGCCTTCGCGTTCCGCAGCTTCACCGGCGGCGCGGGCGCGGGCGATCCGGGCGATGGTCGCGGCGAACGAGGACAGCACCGCTGGGGTTGGATCTTCTCGCTCGCGAGCCTGATCTCGCCACTGCTGCTTGGCATGACCGTGGGCGCCATCGCGTCGGGCCGCATCCGCGTCGAGCACGGCCTGGTCGCCGGCGGCTTCGTGCGCCCGTGGCTGGCGCCGTTTCCGTTTGCGGTCGGCCTCTACGCGCTGGCGTTGTGCGCGTTCCTGGCCGCGACCTATCTCGCTGTCGAGCTCGAGGACGATCCGGAGCTGCAGTGGGACTTTCGCCTGCGCGCGTTCGCGGCCGGCGTCGCCGTCGGCGGCTGCGCGCTGCTGGCGTTCCTGCTCTCGGGCAGCGGCGCACCGCTGATTCGCGACGGGCTGACCCGGCGCCCATGGACCTGGCCGCTGCACGGCCTGACCGCGCTGGTCGCGATCGGCGCGCTCGTGGCCCTCGTGCGCGGGCGCCTCCGCACGGCGCGGGTGCTGGTCGTGGTCCAGACCATCGCGATCCTCGCCGGCTGGGTGGCGTCGCAATATCCGTTCCTGCTCGTACCCGATCTCACGATCTGGAACGCCGCCGCGGCTCACGAGACGCGCATCTGGCTCCTGATCGTGCTGGCGGCGGGGGTTCCCGTGCTGGTTCCGTCGCTCGCCGTGCTCTTTCGCGTGTTCAAGATGGGGACCTTCGAAGGAACGAGCGGTCGAGGTCGGGAGAAGGCGCACCGAGACGCCCAATAGCTGGTAGGCTCGCGGTCGCGCCGTGAGACTGGTTTTGCCCCTGGATTTGCACTCGATCTTGCCGCTGGTCGCCCTGACGGCGACGGCTGGCCTGGCTGCCGGAGGATGTCGATCTCCGAAGGAGCCGATCGCCGTCGGTGATCCGGCCGGTCCGGCAACTCCGCTGCCGCCCAGCGGGCCCGAGACGCGCGTCGAGACCGCGCTGCCGAGCGGGCTGCGCTTGATCCTCGAGGAGAGTCACGTCGCGCCCGTGGTCGCGCTGCAGCTGTGGGTCGGCGTGGGATCCGCCGATGATCCACCCGAGATGGCCGGCCTGGCTCACCTTTACGAGCACACGCTGTTCGCGAGCACGAAGAAGCGCAGCGCCGGGCAGATCGCGCGCGAGCTCGACGCGATCGGCGGCACGTTCCGCGCCTGGACCAGCTTCGACCAGACCGCGTATCAGCTGCTGCTCGCAGCGCCGTACATCGACACCGGCGTCGACATCCTGGCCGACGTGCTGACCAACGCGACGTTCGACGCCGCGGAGGTCGAGCGCGCGCGCAAGCTGGTGGCCATCGAGCTCACGCAGGCCGACGAGAGCCCCGAGCGCGCGGCGACGCAGGCGCTGTTTCGCGCGGCGTTCACGGTTCATCCCTACGCACGGCCGGTGTTGGGCACCGAAACCACCATCGCGTCGCTGACGCGCGAGCAGCTCGTCGCCGCGTATCAGCGCATCTACGGCGGCCGCAACCTGACGCTGGTGGCCGTCGGCGATTTCAGCGCGCCAGCGCTGAAGAACAAGATCACCGCGGCGCTGGCGTCGTTGCGCAGCGGCGAGGCGCCCGCGGCGCGCCGGCCCGAGCCGGCGCAGGCGGCGCCCCGCACGGTGGTGCTGGCGCGCGATCTCGCGGCGTCGCAACTCCAGCTTGCGTTTCACACGCCGGCGGTCACGCACGACGACGTGGCCGCGCTGGATCTTCTGTCGGCGATCCTGGGCCAGCGTCCGGGAGCGGGCGCGCGGCTCGAGCAGCGGCTGGTGCGCAGCCGGCAGCTGGCGAGCGCCGCCAGCGCGTACGCGTTCGCGTCGCGCGATGGCGGCCTCTTCGTCGTCGCTGCCGAGGTGGCGCCGGTGCCGGGGCGCCTCGAGGAGTCCGCGCGCGCGCTGCTCGATGAGGTGCTGCGCCTCGCGCGCGAAGAGGTGTCGCCCGCCGAGCTGGAGGCCGCGCGAACGCAGGCGCTGGCCGCCGTCGTGCGCGATCAAGAATCGCCGGCGGGCTACGCGCGCAAGCTCGGCTTCTTCGCGAGCATCGGCGGCGACATCGCGCACGACCAGGCTTACCGCGCGCGCGTCGCCGCGCTCACGCCGGCCGACCTGCGTGCGGTCGCCGCGCGCTATCTGCGCGGCCCCGCGGTCGCCGGTGCGGCGCTGGTGTCGTCGCGCGGCGTGACCGGCGGGCACGGGGCGGTCGATCCGCTGAAGCTCGCCGCGCGCCTCGATGCCGTCTGGGCGGCGGGAGAAGCGCGCGCCGATCGTCGTTTCGCCGTCGTTCCGATCGCGCGGCCGACCGACGAGGTCGTGCGCGTCGTGCTGCCGTCGGGCTTGCGCGTGCTGGTGCTGCGCGACCCGAGCGCGGGCCTGGTAGACGTGCAGGCGATGTGGGCGGGGGGCCAGCGCTACGAGGACGCGCACTCGAACGGGATCTCGAACCTGATTGCGGCGATGCTCGCGCGCGGCACCAAGAGCCGCGCCGCCTGGCAGCTCGGCGCCGAGCTCGCCGCGCTTCCGGGCACGCTCGCCGGCTTCTCGACGCGCAACGCGCTCGGCCTGCGCGCCGAGTTCGCGGGCACGGCCTGGGAGCGGGGCCTCGAGCTGCTGGCCGACTGCCTGGTCAACCCGCTCTTCGCCGAGGACGAGCTCGAGCGGCAGCGGCGCGGCGTGCTCGATCAGATCCGCGCGCAGGATCGCGACGCGACCAGCGCGGCGCACCAGCTGTTCGCGTCCGCGCTCTGGACGCGGCATCCGTACCGCCTGCCCGAGCTCGGCAGCGTCGACGTCGTGGCCGCGCTCTCGCGCCGCCGCCTGCTCGATCACTATCGCCGCTACTACGGCGTCGCCGGGTTGACGGTCGCGGTCGTCGGCAATGTCGTGCCGGCGCGCGTGGTCGCCAAGCTCCAGGCCCTGCTCGGCGACGGCAGCGCCGCGCCGGAGACGGCGCCGGTCGTCGTCGAGCCAGCGCGGGGCGAGGCGGTCGAGGTCTTCCGCGCACTGCCGGCCGACGACGCGCAGGTCGTGCTCGGCTATCCGGGGACGACGCTGCGGGATCCGGATCGCTACACGCTCGAGGTGCTGGCAGAGATCTTGTCGGGGCCGAGCGGACGCCTGGCGAGCGCGTTTCGCGATCAGCGTCCGTTCGTGCGTGGATCGACGGCGCGCTCGTTCGCCGGTATCGAGCCCGGCTCGCTGGCCGTCGCGTTCGAGTGCCGATCGCAGAACCTCGACGCGTCGGTGGCCGCGGCCCGCGCCGAGCTGGCGCGTGTCGTCGAGCGCGGCGTGACCGCCGACGAAGTGGCGCGGGCCCGGCGGTACCTGGTCGGCGCGCACGCCGTCGCGCTCGAGCCCCGTAGCGCGATCGCTGCCGCGCTGGCGTCCGGCGAAGTCTACGGCCAGGGCGCGCGCGAGTTTCGCCGCTACGGCGACGCCATCGGCCGCATCACGCCCGCCGACGTGCAGCGCGTGGCGCGCAAGTTCATCGAGCCGCGACGCGAGGTGGTCGCGGTGGTGCGTCCGCCCGATGACGAGCCGGCGATCGCGAAGCGAGGCGCCGCGAAGCCTGAAACCAAGGCCGATTCGAAGAGCGACGCGAGAACCAGCGCGGCCGGCGCGCTGAAGACGGGGGCGGGGCGCTCGAGCGCGCCCTGAGAAGCCCCTGGCCTCTTGTAACGCCTGCTCGTTCGAGGTCCAGCTCGAGGACACGTTTTGTCCGCGCTGCGGCGCCACCGTGGTCGATCCGCTGATCGGCGCCGTCGTCGGCGAGCGCTACCGCATCGTGAGCCGCATCGGCGTCGGCGGCATGGGCGCGGTGTATCGCGCCGAGCACACCATGATGAGGCGCGATCTCGCGATCAAGGTGCTGCTGTCCGAGCTCGGCGGCCGCGAGGAGTTCGCGCGCCGCTTCGAACGGGAGGCGGAGTCGGCGAGCCGCCTCGCGCACCCCAACATCATCACGGTCACCGACTTCGGGCGCACCCCCGACGGATCGCTGTTCCTGGCGATGGAGTTCCTGGCCGGCGATTCGCTGACCACCGCGATCAACGGCGGGCCGCTGCCGCGCGAGCGCGCGCTGGGGATCATCCGGCAGATCCTGCGCGGGCTCGATCACGCGCACGGGGCCGGCGTGGTGCACCGCGACCTCAAGCCCGACAACATCATGCTGGTCGAGCGCGACGGACAGCGCGATGTGGTGAAGATCCTCGACTTCGGCATCGCCAAGGTCACCGAGCCCGCCTCGGGGCAGGAGGTCTTGACGCAGGCCGGGGTGATCTTCGGCACCCCTGAATATCTGTCACCGGAGCAGGCGGTGGGCGAATCCGTCGACGCGCGCGCGGACCTTTATGCGGCGGGCGTGATCCTCTACGAAATGTTGGCGGGTCGACGTCCGTTTGAATCAGAGGACAAGGTGAAGATCATCTCGATGCACCTTTCGCACGCGCCGCCGCGCATCCGCGAGGTCGACCCGACGGTCGACGTGCCGTTCGCGCTGGAGCAGGTCGTGCTTCAGGCGCTGGAGAAGCATCGCGAGAACCGCTTCGCCAGCGCGACGGCGTTCCTGCAAGCCCTCGAGGATTCGGAGGCGGTGGTCGATCCGGCGCTGCCGCTCGAGATCGACGCGACGTCGCCCCACATCGCGCTCGACGCGCCGGCGGCCAGCACGACGGGCGAGACGGTCCCGATCGGCCTGCCCGGGCCGGCGCCGCGGCGGCGCGCTCGGGCGGCAGCCGTGGTGCTGGCGCTCGGCGCTCTGACCGTGCTGGGCGTCCTCGGCTACCGCGTGCGCGTGCATCACAAGGGGGCGGGCCCATCGGCGCTGACGTCGACGCCGGTGGAGCCGGCGCCGGCGGAACCGGCGCTGGCGACCGAGCTCAAGAAGATCGAGGCGTTGCTCGAGGCGGGCAACACGGCGGCGGCGCGCCTGACGCTGGAGGAGCAGCTGGCGAAGCGGCCGCAGGACGCACGCGTGCACTACATGCTCGGGCGCGTCGCGTTCTCCGACAACCGCCACGCCGACGGACTCGCGTCGTACCGCCAGGCGATCACCCTCGATCCCGGGTTTCGCGGCGACCCGGTGCTGCTGGCGCACGTCGACACCGCGCTCGGCGAGCCGCGGCACGCGCAGGCGGCGCTGGACCTGATCATCGACAAGATCGGCGCGCCCGCGGCCGACCTGCTGGAAAAGGTCGCCAACGAGGGCTCGGATCTCCCGCGCCGGCGCCGGGCGGCGGCGGCCCTGCACGAGATGGGCAAGGACGAGCGCGTCGACCGGGTCAGTCTGCTGATGCTGGAGCTGAAGAAGGCGCCGACCTGCGAGGAGCGCAAGGACCTGGTCGAGCAGCTACGCAGGGCCGGCGACCCGCGCGCGTTGCCGGCGCTCAAGTCATTGCGATCACGCGGCGGGAGCGGGCTTGGGCGTCTCATGTCACGCCTGAGCGGCGGCGGGGCAGGCACGGCGTGCATGAAAAAGGAGCTCGCCGACGCGATTAAGGAGCTAGAAGAGAAGTCGTGAAGCGGGTCAAGGCGATCCACGGTCCGCGGAATCTGCTCACCAGCCTGGTGCTGATCTTTCCGCTGTTCGTCATCTACCAGATCGGCGTCCTGTTCACGCTGCCGCTGCTCAACGGAGCCGACTTCCTGACCGTCTTCCTGTTTCGAAAGGTGGGTCTCACCACGACCGCCTACCTCGGATACACAGCCGTGGTCACGGTGCTGTTCGCGATCGCGGTTGCCGTGCTGCGCCGGAAGCAGCGCTTCGATCCCGGCTTGATCGTGCCGGTGCTGATCGAGAGCGCGATCTATGCGTTGACCATGGGCTCGCTGATCGTTCTGGTGATGACCAAGCTGTTCCGGATCTCACCGCAGCTGGCGGGGGGAGGGGGCCTCATCGCCAGCCAGGGGCTGGGAACGCGCGCGGTGATGTCGATCGGCGCCGGTGTCTACGAGGAGACGGTCTTTCGCCTGGGGCTCGTCGGTGGGATCGTCGCCCTGCTGCACAGGGTCTGTGGCCTTCGCCGGTGGCTCGCCGTGACGACCGCGTTCATCGTCTCGTCGCTGCTGTTCTCGGCGATGCATCACATCCCGCCCTACGGCGACCCGCTGCACCTGGGGATCTTCACCTTTCGGTTCCTGGCCGGGCTCTGCTTCGCGACGATCTTCTGGACGCGCGGCTTCGCCGTCGCGGTCTACACCCACGCGCTCTACGATCTCTACGTCCTGCTCTTTCAGTGAGATCGCGCGGCTGACCGCGCGCCAGGCCGGGCGGACTACTTCTTGCTCTTTTTGGCGGCTGACTTGGCGGCCACCTTGCCCGCGCGCTTGGCCGACGAATCGGTGACCGCGCGCGCTGGCTTGGCCGTGCGCGCATGGCTCGACCCGCTCTTGGCGGGCCGCGCGTGGGCCTGGGCCACCGCCTTGCGGCTCTTGGCCACGGCGGCCGGCGAGATGTTGGCCTTGGGCGGCGCGGCCTTCGAGGCCGAAGCCTTGTGGGCGTGGTCATCCTTCGATGACGCCTTGTGAGCGTGGTCGTCCTTGTCCCGATCCTTGTCCTTGTCCCGCTCTTTTTCTTTGGCGCTGTCCTTGGCGCTCTCTTTCGCGCTCTCCTTGGCGGTTTCCTTGGCTGGCGCGACGTCCTTGGCCGCCGCCGCCTTGCCCTTGGCGGGCGCCGCCTTGGCGGGCGCCGGGACCTTGGCGTTCGATGGGCGGCCGTCGCCTTCGGCGGCCAGGGGGAGACCGGGCATGTCCTTGCGGTTGTGCACCAGCACGCGCCGCGAGTCCTTGAACGTGATCTCCACCTTGCTGTCGGAGAGCACCTCCGAGACGAACCCGCGCCCGAACTTGGGGTGGGTCACGATGGCGTTATCGTGGTAGAGCTCGCGAAATTCATAGGGCTTTCCGCCCTTTTCCCCGTGCTTGTGGAAGAACTCTTCCCAAGTCACCTTCTTCATCATCGCGCGCTTTTTGGCGGCGATCGGCTCGGGGACGTCGTCCTCCACATCGCCGCGGGGCTTGCGGAAAGAGTGGACATCGCCGCATGGATTGCACTGAACACGGCGAATCTCGTCTTCGTACTTCGAAATGACCACGTGAGTGGTATCACCCTTGCACTTGGGGCAATATGCCTCAACGTCTGAGCCGACCTCGTCGACCTCGTCCTCGAACATGAAGTCCATCAGTTCGCCTCGTTAGATTTCGGCTACTAACACAGTAACGGTAGGCCTGCAAGAAATAGGAAGAATTTCGGCGCCAACCGGGTGTGGAACAGGGTAAATAGCGCCCCAGTCCCCGATGCGCTATTTCGAAGCCGAAATTTTGGAAAACCGGTCGCTCGGAGGCGGCTACTTCGTCATCGAGCTCGAGGGCTGCCCGTCGCTGAGCGAGGCTCGGCCGGGTCAATTCGTCATGCTGCGGGGTGATTGGGAGCGCGATCCGTTGCTTCCGCGTGCCTTTTCGCTGCTGTCGGTCGACCCGGCCGGCGGCACGGCCGAGGTGCTGGCCAAGACGGTGGGGCGGGGCACGGCGCTGCTCGAGCGCGCGGGCGCCGGCGAGAAGGTCTCGGTGCTGGGGCCCCTCGGCACCAGCTTCCCGACGCCGTCGCCCGAGCACATCGACCTGCTCGTGGCTGGTGGCGTGGGGCTGCCCCCCATGTTCATGCAGGGCGCCTGGGCGTCGCAGGCGGGCCTGGTCAGCCACAGCGAGATGCTGTACGGCGGGCGTGGGAGCGCCGACCTGGTGTTGCTGTCCGAGATGAAAGCGCTCGGGCTGGACCTGCACCTGACCACCGAGGACGGCTCCGTGGGGCGAAAGGGGCTGGTCACGGCCGCGCTCGAGGCCCGCCTCGACCACCATCGCGGGCAGTCGGTCCGGATCATGGGATGCGGCCCGAACGCGATGCTCTGGGCGGTCGGCCGCATCGCGCGTGATCGGGGCATCCCCTGCTTCATCTCGCTGGAAGAGCAGATGGCATGCGGGATCGGCGTCTGCCTCGGGTGCGCCATCCCGGCCCGCTCGCGGCCGTTCCGGTACGTGTGCAGCAACGGGCCGGTCTTCGATGCGGCGGACGTGCTCGACGTGGGCAAAGGTGATCCACCACGGCCGGCGGAGGCCTGCCTGCCGATGGGGCGGGCGCCGTGAGCGCGCCGAAATCGCTGGGGATGGACGCGCCGGTCTCGCTCGCCGTCACCGCGGGCGGCGTCTCGTTCCGCAATCCGATCCTGACCGCGTCGGGGACGTTCGGCTATGGCAAGGAGTTCGAGAACCTGACCGATCTCGGCGCCATCGGCGGGCTGGTCACCAAGGGGA
>CAZNCQ010000092.1:2259-23275 GCA_964571275.1 uncultured Myxococcales bacterium | reverse complement strand
ACGCTGGTGACGCCCGCGCCGATCTCGACGACGACGCCCGCGCCCTCGTGCCCGAGGATCGCGGGGAACAAGCCCTCCGGATCGGCGCCGGAGAGCGTGAATTCGTCGGTGTGACAGACACCGGTTGCTTTGATCTCGACCAAGACCTCGCCGGCCTTGGGTCCCTCGAGCTCGACGTCCTCGACGACGAGCGGCTTCCCTGCTTCGTACGCCACGGCTGCGCGAGTTTTCATGGCGGTGAAAGTACCGCGAAGACATCTTGATGGGAACCCTGGAAGGGCTCCCAGACCCTGCCGCGATGAGCTCGCTCGGCTTCCCTTCTAGCGCAAGCTGGCGCGCGCGTCGGCGGCGGACGAGAACCAGCGAAAATGATCGCCGGCAAAGCTTTCCTTGAAGGCGTGGAGGCCCGCGCCAACGGCCGGCGGCACGGCGACGACCAGCGCGATCCCCAGCGTGTGCGCCGCGTTCTCCAGGCGCGCGAGCAGCTCCGCCGCCTCCGTGATGTCCAGGTGCTCGACCCGCGTCAGGTCGAAGATCGCGCGGTCGAAGCAGGCGTCGGACAGACCGCGCAGGGCCGCCTCGGAGCGGGTGGCCAGCTCGTGGAGGTAGCGGTCGTGGTGGTCACGGCGGCAGCGCAGGCGCGAGACCTCGATCAAGTCTTCCTGCACCGTGATCAGGTGGTCCCAGCCGCTGCAGTACCGATCGACGAACAGCGTGATCTCGTCCGCGACGAAGGGTTTGAAGATCACGTCGTCGAATCCAAGGCTGCCCAGCGACTCGGCGACGGCCGCGCGCTCGTCATGCCTGCCCAGCGTCGCCGCGCCGACGACCGCCGCCTCGGGCTGCAGCACGTGCAGCTGCGCGACGATGCCGCCCAGGTTCAGCACCGACGCGTCGGCGTCGAGCAGAACCAGGCGATAGGCGCCGTGGCGCGCGAGCGCGAGCGCCTCGTTGAACGTCTTTGTGCCGTCGATTGTCAGCGACGCCGGGAACAGAGCGCGCAGGCGCAGGTGCTCCGCTTCGGCCGCATCGACGATCAGCGCGACGCCGGTGCCGGGAGCCACCGCAGCGGCTTTCACGGGCTCGGATGTGGCCGCGGGGGCAACGCCCGGCAGCGCGGCGAGGATCCGGTGTCGGATCGCCTCCGTCCCCGCGGCTTTGTGGACGTACTCGACGATGCCCAGCTTCTTCAGCGCCGCCAGCGTCGCCCCCTTGGTCACCGAGCTCAGCACGAAGACCGGCGTCTTGACGCCGTGGGCGCGCAGCTTGGCAATCAGCTCCGGCGCATCGAGTCGGTCGAGCTTCGCTTCGGTGACGACCAGGTCGTACGAGAGCTCGAGCAGCTTTTCGAACGCCTCGATACCGTCGGGAGCGTCGTCGAGCTCGATCTCGTCGCCGGCGAGTAGCTTGCCGAGGCTCGCACGGTCTGCGTCGCTTCCGTCGACGATCAGGAGCTTCCGTGCCATTCCGCCGCCCTCCAACCCGAACATCGTCAGGATGGGCGCCGCGCTGTAGCCGCTATCGCGGCGGGGGGGCGAGGCCGCGGGAGGCGCAGGCGGTTTTTCGCGCGCGAACACCGGGACAATCTGGCCTTCCGGGTTAATCTGCTCGGGCGACACAGATGGACGCCCCGGTCCCGACCATCGATGCACCTGTGAATTTGCCGGCCGAAGCGCTTCGGAGCCTTTGCTGTCCGCGCTGTCCGGACGGGGCGCTCGTGGCTGCCGGCCCCGCCCTGGTCTGCGCGCGCTGCGTGCGGCGCTACCCCTTCGTGGGCGGCGTCCCCTGCCTGGTCGATGAACCGGCGCTGTGGCGCCTCACCTGGCGCACCCGCCTCGACGACTACAACGGCGCCGTCGGTCCCCGACTCCGTGCGCTGGGAGCCGAGGCGCAGTCGCCGGACCTCCTGCCCCTCACGCGCGCGCGCGTGCAACGGGTGGCGGCTGGGCTGGCCGCGCAGCAACAGCACGTTCAGGCGTTGCTGGCCGATCTGACCGCGGGCGGCGAGCCGCTGGCCGGCGCCGGCGTACAGCGGCCCGACGCGCGCGATCAACTCCTGGTGCTCGAGTGCTACGAGAATGTCTTTCGCGACTGGGTCTGGGGCCAGCGAGAAGGCGAGCTCATGCGCGCCATCGTCGTCGATCTGTTTCCGGAGAAGCCGGGGACGCTGGCGGTCTACGGTGCGGGCGCGGGCCGGCTGGCGGCCGACGTTCATCGGACGCTGGCCCCGGGGGCGACGTTCGCGTTCGACATCAATCCGTTGCCGCTCCTGATCGCGGCGCGCCTGCTGCGCGGCGAGGAGCTCGAGCTGGTCGAGTTCCCGGTCGCCCCGCACGCCGCCGAGAATGTCGTCGTCAACCACCACGTGCGCGCCGCCGCGGAGCTGCTCCCCGGCCGCGGGTTGACCTGGTTGCTCGCCGACGCGTACCGGCCGCCGTTCGCGCCCGGCTCGCTCGACGCGGTGCTGACGTCGTGGTTCATCGATGCGCCGCCGGTCGACCTGCGCGTCACCGCGGCCGCCATCAATCGCGTGCTTCGCCCGGGAGGGGTCTGGATCAACTGCGGGCCGCTGCGATTCCGCGACGACCTCTCGCGCACCTACGTGATCGAAGAGGTCGACGAGATCGTCGCGGCCGCCGCGTTCGAGCTGGGCACGCGCGGGCGCCACGACGTCCCCTACTTCGATTCGCCAGCGAGCGGCGCCCGGCGCATCGAAACGGTGTTCACGTTCGCGGCGCGCAAGACCGGCGAAACCACGGCGCCGGTCCCGGTCCCGCCGCCGGCGGCCGGGCTGGCGCCCTGGGTCGCGGATCCGCACCTACCGGTGCCGATGTCGCCGGCGCTGCTCGCGCTCCACCGATCGTCGGTGTTCACGGCCGGCGTGATCTCACGCTTCGACGGCCAGCGCTCGCTCGCCGACGTCGCCACCGAGCTCGCGGCATCCTGGAGCGCGCCGCCGGCCGCGGTGCTCGACCAGCTGCGCGCGTTGTTCGTGAAGGTCGCGGGCTGAGCGCCCGCCGCGCCTACCAGTGGTAGGTGACGCCCAGGTTCACGAAGTCCAGGTTCTGGAGCTCGCCGGCGAGCTTGGTGCCAGTGGCTTGATTGTTCGCATCGAGGATCGGCGCGCCGTACCAGCTGGCTTTGAAGTGGAAATAGTCGAGCCCGAACACGACGCTGTCGGCCAGGTAATAATAGACTTCGGCCGAAATGCCGGTCTGCGTGTGAAGCACGCTGAGGTTCGAATTGACCTTGTCGGCCGCGAGCTGATCGATCATTGCCATGCCGTAGCCGCCGCCGATTTGCAGCTTGCCGATGACGACGGCTCCCTGTCCATAGAAGCCGGTGAAGGTGCGCAATGCATACGTGAGCCCGTTCGGCCCGGTGGCCGCCCCATCGTTATCCGATAGCGAAAACGATGTTTGCAATACGTTGCCGATGCCGGTGCCGTGACCGCGAAAGCCCGAAGCGCCCAGGCGAACCGGACCCACCTCGACACGTCCACCGCCGGAAACGCCCCAGATGTTGGCGGTGGCGTTCTTGCTGGTCATGGCCATCGTGGTGGGATCGGTCGTCGTCACCACCCGCGCGATCGGCTGATACAGTCCCTCGACACCGAGCTTGAAACTGTTGCTCGCACCGAACGGGCGGGTGACGGTCAACGCGCCCTCTCCCCGAGGATAAGGTGCATGCGTCCAGTCGCCGGGGTCGCCGGTGCCCGAAACGACCGCTGGGTCGTACATGCCGACATTGAGCTGCACGCCCTGGAATACCGGCGTCGAGTACGCGATTCCCGCCGAATAGCCGGGAAAGAGCGCGCCGGTGCCGATGTGGCCGCAAGCGGGGCCGAGCGAGTCGGTACAAGGAAGGCCGACACCGTAGCCGTGCCCGTAGGCGAGGTCGATATCGTAGGACATGCGCCCCAGCCAGCCCAGCATGCGGCCGGCGGTGGCGGTTCCCCAAGGGCCGCTCGCGGTGAAGTAGCCGACGCGCGCCTCGGCGATGATCGGAGCCCATTTGTCGCGCCCGAGAGTCTCGATGGTCGACCAAAGCTCGACGTATGCCTTGACGACCAGCGTGTCGCTGACCTGGTTGGCCAACCCGAACCCCAGGACATTGGGGAGAACGCCGCTGCGCACACGGATGGCGGCGTACTTGTTGTTCATGTCTTCTTGACCGGAGCTCGGCCAGCCCACGTCGGGAACGCCGTTGGCGGCACGGCCGTCCGCGCCCATGACCAGGTGCGTTTGTCCTGGCGTGGGGTGCGGAAAATCATCGCCACGACCGCCGCTCAAGAACGCGTTGACGCGGCCGTTGATGGAGAACGTCCAACCGTCGGTCTCCACGAGCTTGACTTCAGCCGCGGCGCTGCGGCTCCAGAAGAGCACGCTGGCGAGGCACAGGCCGAGACACGCGCCGCTCCACCTCAGTTTGTTCAGGGTTTTCACGCGATCACCTCGATGAGTTTGAGCAGAGTGCACAAAAAACGTCCGACGGCAGGGCGGTCACCAGTGAAAGGTCGCGCCGATGTTGATAAAGCTGATGAGCTGCTTTTCGGGGGTCACGACACCCGGCAGGAGCATGACAATGGGAGTGCCGTTCATATCCGCCCCGTTGTACCTGGCGTTGGGCGCCCCCCACCAATCGGTCTGGAAGAGAAAGTAGTCGACATCGAGCACCAGGTGGCTCGAGAGCGCGTAGTTGAGAACGATCGAACCGCCGGTCTGCGACTTGAGATTGCTGGAAGCAAAGTCGACCTTGTCGACCGCGAGCTGATCGTCAATCAATCGACCGAGACCGAACGAGACCTGCCAGGGGCCGCTCACGAAGGCAGTCTGCGCGTAGAGACCAGTGAAAGAGCGAAGCTGTTCACCGGTGTCAGGACCGCTGAACGTCGCTCCCGAGTTCTGCAGCGCCACGTACACGCCAAGCCCTCGTCCGCGGAACGCAGACAGGCCGAGACGCACGGGCCCGACCTCGAGGCGCCCGCCGGCGGCAACGCCCCAAACCGAGGTCGACTGATCGGAGCCCTCCTTGTAGAGAGGCTGGTACAAGCCCTCGACCTGCAACTTGAACCAGACCTCGGGCGAGAGCTTTCGCTCATACATCAGCGCGCCTTCCGGACGGGGAATGGGAGCTCGGTTCCAGGCCCCGAGCAGGCGCACGGGATCGTAGAGGCCGACTCGGAGCCGGAGCCCATCGACGTCTGGAGTCGTATAAACGAACCCAGGCGCAAATCCGGGTGAGATCGCGCCCGTGCCGACGTGACCGCAAGTGGGGTAGTAAACGTCGAGGCAGGGAAGCCCGAGCGCGAATGCGTGCGCGTAGAGGTAGTCGATCTCGGTCGACATGCCGCCGAAGATCCCCGAAATGTGGCCGGCGCCAAAAGTCCCCCAGGGGCCGTCGAACGAGAGGTAGCCCTCGCGCACGTCGAACCCCTTGCTGGTGCTTTTCCCGAGATCCTGCGTTCGATCGCGCGCATAGGATTCGGCCGTGCCCCAGAGCGAGATATACGCCCTCACGGTGGTGGTCTCGGTGATCTGGCGCTTGGTGCCGAACGCGAGGATGCTCCCCAGGAAGCCGCTGCGCACGCGTGTCGCCAGGTACTTCCCGTTGGCGTTCTGCTGGGCGGCGCTATAGAAGCCCTCGGTGAAGTCCTGACCGGCTCCGGCCAACAGGTGTTGCGGCGCCAGGCCGTTTGCGTCGACGTTCGTATTCACCGACGGCTTCGGAAACCCGTCGCCGAAACCGACGCTGCCGAACACGTTGACGCGCCCATCGGTGAAGAAAGTCCAGCCGTCCTTTTCCATCAGCGTCACTTCGGCGACGGCGGGACGCGTTCCGACCAGGCAGGCGCCGAGCGTCACACAGCCCAGCAGGACGCCGCGGACCTGGGAATTCTGAATTCTCACGGGATCACCTCGCGAGTGGCACCGGTGGGTGAAGCACGGACGCTGATCACATACCCGATAACACGGCGTACAGGCCCAGAGCTAGCACTCAATTGCTGCCTGTCCGCAAATCGATGTTTGTTCGCGAGTCCATCGCTGAACAAAACGCGAACGGCGGCGCGAAACTCGTCCGCGCCGCCGCCTTAACGAACCCGACCCAATCCGGACTCAATCAGGGGCTGGTCACTGCCTTCACGGTCATGACGATCCATTGCCCATTGTACGGCGTTGTGAAATTGAAGCTCGGGTTGGCCGCAGCCGCGGTCGGTTCGATATTCTGGAGGACGATCGGCGCCGCGCAGGTATTGCCGTCATTCACCGTCGGCCCGCAGTTCTTGATCATGCTGCAGTTGGAGTCGGCCGCAACCATCCGGATGGTCGCGCCGCCCATCACCTTGATCTGAGCCGTGTAGTCGATTCCGTAAGACGTGTGGTTCGAGACACCCGGCCCTTGCAACGAGTTGAGGAAGTAATTGGTGACGGTGCCGCCGTTTGGATTGGTGACGCGAAGATCATAGACGTTATAGGCGTCATTGTTCGTCGGCGTGCCACCGATGCAGAACCCGTTCGCCATCGGCGACGTCAACGTCGAATTCGCGTCCATGCCGCCGTACTGCTTCGATTCAACCTCACCCTGGATGTGCAGCGTGACGGTGTACGGAGTCCCGGGCGTACCACCGAAGGTCAGCGTCCGGTCCGTCGTCAGCACGCCCGCAAAACCCGATCCGGCCGTGTTCGCCCCGGGGCACGCGCCGTTGACCGTTGCACAAACCGCCGCCTGCGTGTCGCGCAAGCATGGTCCCAACCACATCTTGCCATCGAGCACCGAGGCCGCCGCCATGAGGTCGCTTCCGCCAGCGCCGGCCGCGCCGCCGTCGACCGTCATCCCGCCAGCGCCGGTCGCGCCACCCGCGGCAGTCGCGCCGCCCGTGCCGGTCGCGCCGCCAGCGGCAGTCGCGCCGCCCGTGCCAGTCGCGCCGCCCGTGCCGGTCGCGCCGCCCACACTGGTCGTCGCGCCACCTGACCCCGTGGCCCCACCAACCCCCGTTGACCCGCCCTGGTCCGAGTTACCACACGACGGTGCGACCAACGCGCCCGCGAGAATCAGCATCGGAGCGGCTACGAAGAGCTTCTTCATCTTGATCTCCCAGGGGAAATTTTGGCGCACCTTGAGCCGGCCAGAACCGTACGTTCGGGCCCTCACTGTGCCGCACCTGTAGTGGCTCAGGCGCTCGTGGTCGGCTCAGAAAAGGACAGGATCGGGTGCCGTGGCGTAACTTTTTCTGCTTCGTCCAAAGGCGGGGCGTCCCGCCCCCGCCTGATTGCTGCGTCAATTCGACCACGCTCCGCTACGGGTGGCCCTTACGCTCCGCCGCCGAGAGCGAAGAGGAAGAGATGACCGATCGAATTTCGAGTCGAGTATAGTCGCCGTGTGAGCCGGCCAAACCGTGGTTCAAGCGGTGTCCTTGCTGCCCCGCCGGTGTTCGCCGCCGCGGTGCTCGTCGCCCTGATGCTGGGCGCACCCGCGCGGCGCGCGCAGGCGCAGCAGGGTCCGGCGATGAATTCGTTCTTCCTGAACGTCAAACCGACCGACGGCGAATGCTGCGCGAACGTCACGTTTGTCCAGAACTTGCCGCCCGAGCGCAAGCAACCGGTTCCCGCCGTGACGATGGAGCGCATCGGCAAAGGCAAATACGTCATGCTGGCGGCCGGCGCGGCGCCGTTCCCGACCGCCCCGGATCGCGGCGGATTCTTCGTTGCCGTCACCGCCATCGCCAGCAACGCGCACTGTTTCGAGTCGGAGACGTTGATCCGGGGTTCACGCGATCTGGTCGGCACCGTGAACTGCGTCGATCCCAGGGGCGTGCCGATCGACTCCGAGTTCTCCTGGTCGTATCGGGCCGACAGCTACGACTTCGTGCAGTTCACGGTTCTGCCCAAGAACTTCGGCTACACCCAGGTGTTCGCCGACGGCAAGGTCGGCATCTATTTCTCCCCGATCCCGGGCGCCGGCGTGCAGGTCCAGCACCCCGAGCGCGGCCTGTTCAAGGTCAAGTTCCCGCGCCTCGGAACCGCGGGCGGCGGCATCGATCGCAAGCTGGGCGCCGGTGTGCTGGTGTCGAACATTTGCGCGGACCGCGGCGTCAGTTGCGGCACCAATACCTGCATTCCCTCGGCCTCGTCCGTGGGCGCCGGCGCTTCCACGGTCGAGATTCGCTGCGCCGACCGCTCCGGAGCCCCGGTCGACAACGCGTTCCGCGTGTTCCTGGGTCAAGAAGCGCTCAACTCGCAGTCGTTCGGCAAATTCGCGAACCCGAACGACTACAAGAAGTTTCATCAGCACTACAACGAAGGCACCAACTTTGGATGGGTGACGTCGTCGGAGAAGGGCGCCACGAGCAAAGAGCCGCTCCCGAATCCCGAGATGACGTTCCTGAACAAGGGCAAGGATCAGCCCGGCCCGCGCAAGATCGACTATTTTCATCTGGCACCCGGCAAGTACCGCGTGAAATTCCGAGATCAGCTGGTCTACGGCCAAACCTACTGGTCGATGCACGCCACGGCGCGGGAGACGGATGGCGGCACGTATTGCAATGTGGGCGACATCGACTACCGCACCGTCGAGATCGGCGTGAATTGCTTCGATGGAAACGGAGCTCCCCGCGACGCGACCTGGTTCCTCGGGATGCGCCGCCTGTACAACTAGCGCGCTGGCACCCGAAGTCGAGAAGCAGTCGAGAAGCAGTCGATGACGAACATCATCCAGATCGACGACGCGATTCCACGCGCGTACCAGGATCAGATCCAGACCGAGCTCGGCTCCTCGCACATGACCTGGTTCTTTCACGAGGAGAGCGCGCGTGCCGCCAAGGCGCAGTTCGACACCAACTTCGCCGGCTTCAGCCACCCGGCGTTCAACATCCGCGAGCCGAGCCCGGTACTCTCGCCGCTCAACGCGGTGCTGGTGCCGATCCTCTACATGTTCTGCGAGAAAGC
Organism: uncultured Myxococcales bacterium; assembly: GCA_964571275.1. Lineage (GTDB taxonomy): Bacteria > Myxococcota_A > Polyangia > Fen-1088 > Fen-1088 > DASRQZ01. The sequence goes on along the minus strand of CAZNCQ010000092.1, from coordinate 14,330 downwards.
GGGGCTGCCATTCACCGCGCTGATGCGGGTACGCATCGGCCTGTTCACGCGCGGCGCCGCCCTTGCGCCCCACCACAACCCGCATGTCGATTTCTACGAGCCGCACCACACCGCGCTCTACTACGTCAACGACTCCGACGGCGATACCTCCGTCTTCAACGAGACGTATCAGGACGTACCGGCACAGCTGGCGGCGGCGTACGCCAACGAAGGAAGATTCACCGTCGCCGGGCGCATCGCCCCCAAGAAGGGGCGCATGGCGGTCTTCGACGGCCGCCACTACCACGCGAGCATGCACCCCACGGATCACGTGAGCCGCATCGTCGTCACCTATAACTTTCGCTAGTGCCCGAGTCGAGGCGCGGGCGAACTGGCGGCGGCGCGCGGCTGCCCTCAGGCCCAGCGACGGATGAGGTTGTAGTAGACACGGCGCAACACCTCGGCTTCGGCGGCGGCGGTCGAGGTCGACTGCAGCCGCTCCAGGACCTGCGTGAGGTCGAACAGAATCCGACGCTGCCACTCGTCGCGCACCATGGTCTGGATCCAGAAGACCGCCACCTCGCGGACGCCGCGGGTCACGGGCGCGACGCGATGGAGGGAATCCGCCGCGTAGACCAGACAATCACCCGCGTCCCCTTTCCAGGGTTGGCCCACGCCGTCGGTGTCGATGACCAGCTCGCCGCCGTCGTACGCCGATCCATCGACCAGCCACACGGTGACGGCGATATCACAGCGCATCTGCATCGGCGGCGCGCCCATCATCGCCGCGTCGACGTGGTCGCCGTAGGTCATGCCGGGCTCGTACCGGCAGAAGAGGGGCGTGGTCATCGCGTCGATCCAGGTGGCCGCGAAGAAGCCGCCGTTCTCGCGCAGCGCCGCCACCAGCACCTCTGCGGCGCGGTTGGCCGCGTCGCTGCCGGTCGCGAGCTGCAGATTGTGCTTCACCGACACCGCCGATCCGACGGCGGTCGCGTTGCCCGGCCCGTAATCGCCGGTCGCGGTGATCGCGCGGATCAGCCGAAGCTGGTCGGCGGACAGCGCGCTACGGATAAAGGTCGCCACCAGGGCGTCAGGCGGGGGGCGCCCACAGGCCGGCGATCGGTCCCGTCCACCCGTTGGTATTCTTCACGAACTGCTCCGCGTTCAGCGGCGCAGCGCTGGTCGACAGGCCAAACGCCTGCGCAACGGTCAGCCACAGGTCGTTGAGCGGCCGGTTGAGCCCGATGCCCGTCCCCACGTTGTTGGGGATGGTCTGGCCACCCAGGTACTGGCCCTGTTTGAAGCCCAGCGCCTTTCCACCGAACAGGATCGCCGGCATGTTGACGTGCTCGTGGCCCGTGGCCGCGACCTCGGTGACGAACGGGATGATCGTGTTGTCGAACAGGTTCCCGCCCATGGCGTCGGTCGTCGTCTTCCAGCCCGACAGGATCGCCGCCATCTGCTGGTTGTACCAGGTCTGAACATTCGTCAAGAACCCGACGATCGGATTGCGGCCGGTCCCGGTCACCAGCGTATCCGACGAGCCGATCTTGTGGCTCTCCGGGTGGTGCATGTAGATGGTGTTGGTCTCGCCGGGGAACTGATTCTGAAATGCGACGTGGTTGGTTCCCGGCGACCATTGGAACGTAGCGACCCGGATGATGTCGCACACGAACGCGGCCTTGAGGATTCCCATGTGCAGCCCGCCGATCTGCGCGTGCAGCGTGTCGTCGGCGACGGTCGTCTTCGGATTGCCGTAGTCGTTGTGGTTCGCCTTGTCGGCCGCGCCGCCCGAGACCGGCGGCGGCTGCGTCGGCGGCATGCAACCCATGGCGGGACCGCCGCCGGTTCCGTTCAGCTGGTTCGAGATCTGCGTCTCGATGTCGCGGATTGCCTGCGCGTGGATCTCCAGCTTCGGCCGCTCGCTCGCCGGCGCCAGCGTCTCCAGTTGCGCGATCTCGCGCAACGCGAAGTCGAGCACGCTCTTGCGCTCGTGCAACGCCTTGAGCACCGCCGGCGTGGGACCGCCCGTCGTCGGCGGCATGAACGAACCGAACAGGTTGGTGTACAGATCGAGCGGGCGCAGTGTCGGCAGCTGCGGCGAGTTCTGCACGCGGATCGTGCCGCTGACCGGTGTCACCGACGTCGTCGAGTACCCGTACGACAGACACTGCGTCGATATCTCGGCGAAGTCGACGCGGCTGTCGCAGATCGCGTTCTCGAAGCCGTTGGCAGCGGCGTTTCCCTTCTGCTGCAGCGCCGTGACGTTCTTGAGGAAGATCTGCTCCATCGACGGGCCGCCCGCGAAGGCGTCGTCGCCCTCGGTCTCGCCGGCGCGCGTTCCGGGCGCGCCGATGCCGGTCATCATGACGACCGTGCCGCCCTCGTGACCGCCTCCGCCGTTCAGCGGCAGGCGGCTGGTGGTCAGCCCGTAGAGCACCGTCATGTCGCCGCCGAGCCCCGCGGTCGCGAACGGCATCAGGATTGGCGAGTTCACGTTGCTGGGGATCGCCGCGTTGGTCGACGGCTTGGGGATGAAGTCCGGAGGGACGGTGCCCACCGGCCAGTGGGTGATCAACAACCGCGGCGGTGACTTCGCTCCCTGCGCGCTCGCTTCGAGGTTGCGCAGCATGACCTTGAGCCCGAGGGCTCCGCCGACGCCGCGCAGGAACGACCGACGCTTGAACTTATACGACATCATCTCAAATGCCTCCATCAGTGGCGACGGCCGGGTTGCGATAGGCCAGGGTCTTCGAGACCGCGATCTGGTGAACCATCGAGGAGAAGCTCAGGTTCGAGCTGCCCTCGAACGCGCTGTGCACGTTGGCCACCGCGCAGCTGCCGATGTCGACGGGCGAGAGGACGGTCGAGAGCGCGTATTGCATCACGCTCTTGGTCATGCACGTGCTGAAGGCGCCGCTTTGAGCCAGCTGGTGAGCCATGTCGACGGCGTTGGCGACCGGACCGCCGCCGAGCGCGGGCGGCAGGAAGCTGTGCGCGTCGACCGGGCCGTATTCGGCCGTGGTGCGGTAGCGCGCGACGACGTCGTAGTTCTCCAGCACCAGGCCGTAGGGATCGAAGTTCGCGTGGCATCCCGAGCAGACCACCGTGGGGCTGTCGCGCACCGCCGCCTGCTGCTGCGGCGTCTGGTTGGCCAGGTTCATCTTGGCCGCGTTGATCTGCGCCAGCAGGCTGTCGGGAGGTGGCGGAATGATCTGGCACATCATCGTTTCGTCGACGACCAGACCACGCGACACGACCGACCCGAGGTCGGTGCGGGCGCGAGATGTAATGAACGGCGCCAGGGTCAGCATGCCCGAACGCTGGTCGGCGGGGAGGTTGACCTTGACGAAGTTGCTCTGCGTCGCGCCAGCCGGGGGAGTGACGGTGTAGATGTTGTTGGCGAGGTCGGTGTTGACGAAGGTTGACGTCGAGGTGACCAGGTCGTCGACCTTGCCGTTCCAGAGCACGTCGTTCAGGAACATCTGCCCCTCGGTGAACATCGCGTTCTCGATGCCCATGTTGAAGACCGTCGCCGGCACCTTCGTCGGGTCGATGACGACGTTGTCGAGCAGGTGCAGCTTGAAGAACACGAACATCGCGAACGACAGGTTCGTCTGCACGGCCGGGGTCGTGAGCAGCCGGTCGACCTGCGTGCCGATCTGCGCGGGTGTCGAGAGCTGATTCGCCGCGGCGGCGGCCAGCAGCGTCGCATCGGGCGGGCCGTCCGACAGGAAGAACGACAGCTGCGTCGCCATCTCGTACGGCGTCAGCGGAATGCCGTCGGCGTTCATCTTCGACTTGTCGCCGATCTCGGTGCGGTACAGGAACTCGGCTGAGTTCAGGGCCGCCTCGATGCTGAACTGCACCGCCTCGGTCGTCGACCCGCCGGCCGCCTTGATCTCGGTGTACACCTGCATCAGGCTCGAGGTCGCGCGCGCGTCGAGCGGCTGGCGATTGAGCTTGGCCGCGACCCCGAGAACGTAGTTCTGCGCGCAGGTGTCGTCGGTCGCCGACGCGCACTTGGTCGCCGTCGCGTAGTTCGTCGTCACGAACTGGCTGGCGGTGACCGCCATGTTGTCGGTTTGCTGGTAGCGGTCGGCGATGATGGTGTCACCCTCGCGCGTGCTGTCGAGCGGCGGAAAGAACGCCAGGGTCGGCTGCCCGAGGCCCTGCTGAGTCACCAGCGTCTGGGTCAGCGACGGGTCGATCGCGGCTCCCGTCGAGTTGGCGATCTCCTGCAGCGTCAATCGCACCACGCGCTGGGGCGCCAGCGTGTTTGTCCCGGTGCACGGGTTGTTGCCGCCCCCGTTCCCAGCGCTGCCCCCAGTATCCCCACCGTTACCTCCGCCCTGTGGGCTGATCTTGCCCGAACAGCCGGTTGCGACCATCAGGCAAATGCCCGCGGCAACGGCGCCTACCCTGGGCCAACATGCCTGGACCGACGTATTTTCACGCATTGAAATCCTCCGGAGATCGCGACCAAGAACGTCGAGCTGGGATATGCGGGATGTGGCTCCGGAAATGGCATACGGCTCAAAATTCGCCCCGACAGACCGGTTTTGGAACGACTCCTCGACGGTGCGGCGGCGCCTCACGTCGGCGGCTGAATCGTGAGCCGAGTCGCGCGCCGCGCGCCACTTCGCACAGGTAAGCGCCCGCCCGACCTGAGAGAGGAGCTCGCATGCGCGATTCGTTGCGAAGGACCGAGACCCGGATGCTGTTGTTCGCTGCCATCGCATGCGCGGCCGGCGGTCGGAGCGCGGATGCCGCCAAGCCCCGGAGCGAGGGCAAGACGACCGACGGCAAGGCGGCGATCCAGAAAGCGCCGTTCGGGCAGGTCGACGGCAAGCCCGTCGATGTCTACACGCTGACCAACACCAAGGGCATGGTCGCGCGCATCTCGAACTATGGCGCGATCGTCCAGTCGCTGCTCGTCCCGGATCGGAACGGCACGCTCGGCGACGTGGTGCTCGGCTTCGACAACGTCAATGACTACGTCGAAAAGAGCCCCTACTTCGGCGCGATCGTCGGGCGCGTCGCCAACCGCATCGCGAGCGCGACCTTCGCGCTCGAGGGAAAAACCTACAAGCTCGCGGCCAACAATCCGCCCCATCACCTGCACGGCGGAAAAAAGGGTTGGGACAAGGTGATCTGGACGGCCGAGCCCAAGGAGACCGCCAAGGGTCCGTCGCTGAAGCTGACCCACGTGTCGCCCGACGGCGAGGAAGGCTATCCCGGCACGGTCACCGCGACCGCGACCTACACGCTGACCAACGACGGCGCGCTCGAGGTCGAGATGAGCGCGACGACCGACAAGACCACGCTGGTCAACATGGCTCACCACAGCTACTGGAACCTCGCCGGCTTCGGTTCAGGGACCGTGCTCGAGCAAGAGCTGACGATCCCCGCCGACAAGTACACACCGGGCGACCCGGTCCCCGATGGGAAGATCGTCCCGGTCAAGGGCACCCCCTTCGACTTCACCGCCGCGAAGCCGATCGGCCGCGACATCAAAGCGGCGGGGGGTAAACCCGTCGGGTTCGACCACAACTGGGTGGTGAACGGCGACCCGCATGCGATGCGCCTGATGGCGAAGCTGAAGGACCCCAAGTCGGGCCGCGTGATGACGTTGACCGCCGACCAGCCCGGGCTGCAGTTCTACTCGGGCAACTTCCTCGACGGGTCGAACAAGGGCAAGGGGGCGGCGCAGCCGCAGTACGCCGGGCTCTGCCTCGAGTCACAGAAGTTCCCCAACTCCATCAACGTCCCGGCCTGGCGCGACGAGGTGATCCTGCACCCGGGTAAGACTTACCATCACATGATGATTCACCGCTTCACGGCGGAGTAGCGGACGGACGGGCGCGGTTCCTGCACCCCCTGCGTCAATGTGAGGCGCGGAAAATTATTCTGAGCTGGTCCTGACCCCTGGGGCCACTTTGCCGGTTAACATGACGGGCCGAGCAACCCAGGAATGGCCTGATGCGTGAAGTGGAACGTGGCGCGCGTCTGCTCGTCCTCCCGGGGGCGACTCTGGACGAGTCCGACGACGCCGATCTCGCGCGCGCGCTGATCGCGCGCGACCCGCAAGCGCCGCGCACGCTCTGGCGGCGGTTTGCCCCCATGGTGTTCCGCATGCTGAGGCGCGCGCTCGGCCCCGGCCACGAGGTCGAGGATCTCGCGCAGGAGGTCTTCCTGTGCGTCTTCGAGAAGGTGCCGACGCTGCGCGAGCCGAAGGCGCTGAAGGCGTTCGTCATCTCGATCACCGTGCTCACGACGCGCAGCGAGCTGCGCCGCCTGTGGGTCCGGCGCTGGACTCGGCTGTCGGGCAAGGGCGACGCGACCGGAAAGGCCGTCGTCCACATCGACACCGACGCCCGCGAAGCGCTGGGCCGGTTCTACAGCGTGCTCGATCGCATCAACGCGCCGGATCGCACCCTGTTCGTACTTCGATTCATGGAGGGGCTGGGGCTGCTCGAGGTGGCGGCAGCGTCTGGAATGTCCTTGGCGACCACGAAACGGCGTCTCGCCCGCGCGTGGTCAAAAGTCCGCCTGCTGGTCGAACGGGATCCGATCCTGTGCGAGTACGTAACGAACCGAGACGACGAAAATGAATAACCTTAAGAATAGTCCGTTCCCCGACGGGGAGGCCGCGACCGCCGGCCTGGTTGCGCTCGCGCAGGAAACCTTCAACGACGAGCCACCGGTCGTTTACGACGCAGGGCTGGTCCGTTTCGAGCGTGCGGTCGCGCGTCGGACGCGGCGGGGCCGCGGGGCGAGCGTGGTGTGGGCACTCGGGCTCGGGGCGGCGGCGGCGGCGATCGTGCTCTCGTTGCTGACGTTCCGTGGGCATGGCTCCTCGCTGACGTTCGATGTGGTCAATGGCACCGTGGGCAGCGGTGGCTACGTGCGCGCCAATGCCAGCAGCGACGCGGCGGTGCATTTCTCCGACGGATCGAGCCTGACGCTCGACCCCGGCACCGGCGCGCGCATCGGCGACTTCGACGCGCACGGCGGGCGCGTGCTGCTGGAGAGCGGGCGCGCGCACGTCCGGGTCAAGCCGCTGCCGCACGCCAACTGGACCGTCGACGCGGGGCCGTACTCGGTGCACGTCATCGGCACCGAATTCGACATCCGCTGGTCGGCCAACGAAGAGGTGCTGGACGTGCACTTGCACAAGGGCGCGATCGTCGTGCGCGGACCGCTCGCGCGCGACGGGCTCTCGATGGAGGCTGGCGCGCACCTGTTCGCCAACGTGCGCAAGGGCGAGATCTATCTCGACGGGCAGCCGTCGGGCGGAGCGGAGGCGCCGGCCGCGGCACCCGCCACGCACGAGGCTGCGGGAACGGCATCACCTGCGCCTGCTGCAGCGGCGGCGGTGGCCGTGGCCGTCGCTGCGAGCGCGCCGGCCCCTGTGCCTGTCGCGGCCAGCCCGCTGGCTGCCACGCACGCGCACGCGACCGCGACCGCGCCGGCGACGCACAGCCACGCGCTGGCGCTGTCCGACTCGCACGCACCGGCGACACGCGACACCGGCTGGAGCCCGCGGCTCGCGCGCGGCGACTTCCAGGGCGTCATCGGCGATGCCGAGCGCCGCGGCCTCGACACCGTGCTCACGACCGCGTCGCCGTCCGACCTCAACGTCCTCGCCGACGCCGCGCGCTTCGCCCGGCGCGGCGACATCGCGCGCGGCGCGCTGCTGGCCGAGCGCTCGCGCTTCCCCGGCTCGTCGCAGGGCCGCGACGCCGCGTTCTTCCTCGGCGGTCTCAGCGAGGACGAGCCCGGCAGCGCGGCGATGAAGACCGCGCTCGAGTGGTACGAGCGCTACCTGCGCGAGAGCCCGAACGGCACCTTCGTGCGCACGGTGCTCGGGCGCCGCATGGTGCTGGTACACAAGCTGCGTGGCACGGCGGCGGCGCGCCCGCTGGCAGTCGAATACCTCGAGCGGTTTGCCGACGGACCCTTCGCTGGCTCGGCGCGCAAGCTGCTCGAAACGCCTCAGCTCGCCCGGCCTTAGCCGACAGCGCGAGGAGCGATCTCGAGCGCGTAGACCAGGAAGGTCTTGTCCGGGCCGTTGCGCCAGAGCCAGGGCCCGATCGGCGTGCCGACGTCGTACGCGGCGCTCCACTCCGGATGGCGGCGAATCTCCGCCGAGAGCAGTCCCGGATGAGCGGAGTGGATGACGTTGCCGACGCTGAGCAAGTGTTCCATCAGCGGACGGAGCATCGCCGGATCACCGCCCAGCGTATCGAGTGGATAGGTATCGCTGGAAGTGAGGTCGCTGACCAGCAGCGCGCGGCCGCGCGGCGCCGTGAGGCGCGCGAGCACGCGCATGTGGATGCGACCCAGCAGCGTGCGCAAGTCGGCAAAGCGCGGATTCTGATCGCCGATGACTTGAAGGAGCGCGAGCTGCATCTGCGTGAGCAGGCAGCACGAGACGACGACGTCGTACGGCCCGGGCAGGCCGCCGACGACGTGCGCGACCGCGGCGTCCGCGACTGCGGACAGCCGCGCCGGGGCCGGCGGGCTCGCGGCCCAGCTCTCGAGCTCGGCGAAAACGCCCGAGACGTCGACGGGCGCGTGCAGCGTCAGTCGCTGCGCGATCTCGGCCGGGGCCGCCGCGCGCGCTCCCTCGACCGCTGCGCGATCGACGTCGACCAGGTGAACCTCGGCGAACGACGCCGCGAGCCGCGCGAGATCGACGTCGTATGCGTTGCCGGCGCCGAGCAGGCAGAGCCGGCCGTTGCCGCCCGCCGGTGCGCGCGCGCAAATTTCCTGCGTCACCCGCTCGCGGTGGCCCGCGAAATGCTGCGCGTGGCCGACGGCGCTGCGATTCGAGTCGACTTGATCGGCGACGGCTTGCGCAACCTTGAAGAGCTTCGCCATGTGCGCGGTGCGCTCAGTATACTGGCGCGATGGGCGGGCGCGAGACCCTGAAGGACGTTGCCGACGGCGCGAGCGGCGCTCCGGACGGCGATCCGGTCCCCGGCGTCGTCCTGGTCTTCTCGCGCGACCGGCCGCTGTCGATCCCGATCCGCGCCGGCGCGCGCGCCGTCGATCTGGGCCGCGATCTCATCCCCGAGCTCGCCGACGACGAACGCCTCTCGCGCCGGCACGCGACGCTGGCGCTCGAGGACGGGCGCCTGCGCGTGGCGGACTGCGGCAGCCGCAACGGCACCTTCGTCGACGGCGTGCCGCTGCGCGAAAGCCGCACGCTGGCGGCGCCCGCGGTGCTGCGCATGGGGCAGAGCCTGTTCCTGGTCGTCGACGACGTGGTGCCGTTCGAGGCGGAACCGGTACGTGCCGCCGCCGACGGGGTCGTGGGTCCGGCGCTGGCCAGGGCGTTCCGGCGCGTCGACGTCGTCGCGCGCACGTCGGATACGCTGCTGATCCTCGGCGAGAGCGGCACCGGCAAGGAGCTGGCCGCGCGCCGCTTTCACCAGGGCTCGCCGCGCGCGGCCGGGCCCTTCGTCGCGGTCAACTGCGCGACGATCCCCGAAGGGATCGCCGAGCGGCTGCTCTTCGGCGCGCGGCGCGGCGCCTACTCGGGCGCGACCGCCGACGCCGACGGCTACCTGGTGACCGCGCACCGCGGGACGCTGTTCCTCGACGAGCTCGCCGAGCTGGACCCCGGGGTGCAGCCCAAGCTGCTGCGCGTACTGGAGACGCGCGAGGTCGTGCCGCTCGGTGACACGCGCGGGCGCGCCGTTGACATCGGCCTGTGCGCCGCCACGTTGCGCGACATCCCCGAGCGCGTCGCGCAGGGCAAGTTCCGCGAGGATCTCTACTACCGCATGGGCCGGCCGGCGGTGCGCCTGCCGGCGTTGCGCCAGCGGCGCGAGGAGATTCCGTTTCTGATCCAGCGCGCGCTCGGTGCCGTCGCGCCGGAGCTGGACGCCGACACCGCGCTGGTCGAGATGTGCCTGATGCGCCCGTGGCCCGGCAACGTGCGCGAGCTCATCGGCGAGGTGCGCCGCGCCGGCCACACCGCGCGCGACAAGGGGCGCGACCGCGTCGACCGGCTTGACCTCGGCACGGCGGCGGGGATGCAGCTGGGCAGCCTCGCGATGCCGCCCGCGGTGGCCACCGTCCACGCTGGCGCCGGCCGTGCGGCGCCACCGGCGGCGCCGCCCGGTGAGGCTGAGAGCGGCTTCCCCGCGCGCGCCGCGATCGAAGAGATGCTGCGCGCCGAGCGCGGGAATGTCACGCGCGCCGCGCAGCGCCTGGGCGTGCACCGCAACCAGCTGCGGCGCTGGCTCGCGCGCAACGCGATCGATCCGCAAGGTTGATCGAGGCACAGCGCGGGCACACGTGCCCGGCACGTGCCCGCGAAAACGGCCGGCGCGCGAGGTCGTGCGCGAGCACCGACCGCATGAATACGCGGGCCATCGCGAAACGGTTTTGCGCGCGATGCATTTTTTCTTCGGCACGTCCGTTGCTCATGGGGATTCCGTCGACGAGATGGAGCGAAGCAGGGTGCTTCGATGTCCGTCGGCGAGAAGGAGAGCGACCATGTTGCGTGTCGATGGAATCCAGGGAATCAACAAGACGACGTTCGGGTGGGCCAGCGCGGTGGCGGGCGCGCTGATGCTGATCGGCTGCGACGGCGGCGCCGGCGCCGGCGCCGGCGCAATGAACGGCGGCACCAGCGTCGAGGCGGATCAACTGCAGGGAACGATCGGCGCCGCGGGCGGCGAGCTCGTCGGCGCCGCGGGCACCACGCTGGCCGGTGTGCACCTGGTCGTGCCCGCGGGCGCGCTCGCATCGAACACGACGATCACCATCAAGCCCGCGGGCGACGCGACGCCGCTGCCGGCGACGGCGGTGCGCTGCGGGCCGATGTTCGCGATCGAGCCCGAGGGGCTGGCGCTGGCGGCGCCGGCGTCGCTGACGCTGCCCTTCGACGAGGAGACCGTGAGCGATCAGAACCGCTTCGACGACGAGGTCAAGGTCTGGGTCAAGAACGGCAGCGCGTGGGGGCAGAGCCTGCAGACCGACAGCAACCCGGGCCTGGTCACGATCGATCTTCCGTCGCTGGAGACCGTCGCGGCGGGCGTGAACCCGCCGGCGCCGTCGGACGTCGTCAGCTTTCACTTCGCGCCCAACCCGAAGTTCGCGCGTTGCTTCGCTCAATATCCCGACGACCCGAGCCGCCAGCCCGACGTCCAGGCGACCGTCGTGCGCGGCGACCTCAACGACGGCATGTTCCTCAAGGGCAGGTACATCAAGCCCGGCCTGGCGTTCGATCTCTTCACCGTGCAGAACGACTCGCTGGGCCCCGACGGCGCTCCGGTGGCCGGCTTCACCAACTTCGGCCTCGCCTGGTACCAGAGCGACCTCGAGGCGCGGAGCAACGGATCGATGAAGATGGAGCTGCGCACCATCCTGCTCGACCAGATCTTCGGCTTCGACCCCGCGGTCGCGCTGGCGCCGACCGGCACCTTCGAGGTCGGGTTCTGGTTCAATGACCCGAACGACGCCGCCGCGTGCGGCTTCGACGTCACGGCCCCGACGCCGTTCAACGGCGAGCACAAGGCCGGGCCGCTGGCGATGATCACCCTGCCCGACGCGACCACCGGCCTTGGCCCGCTGTGCACCAAGCCGGACACTTCGGTGACACCGGCGCGCTGCTCGCCGTAGGGCGTCGGTCCGCGGAGGAACGGGAACGGGCACGGTGGCCGCGAGGCTGCCGTGCCTTTTTTCCGTTGGCGACGCTGTTTCCTGACGCGGGCTGGCGAGCCGAGGCGCTATCGGGGCTCCCCGGGGGCGATGTGAGCCGTGGATCAGCGCTCTGGACACACAATCGGGGTCCAAAAGAGTTCAATTTTCGCGTCGCTCACGTTCGAGCACAGGAGAATCAGATGAAGCGCACTTCGTTGGTGGTAGCGGGATTCAGCGCGGTACTCGCGCTCGGTCTCATCGGGTACGGCTGTACCAGTGGCGACAACGTCAGCGGTACGGGCGGCTCGACTGGCTCGGGCGGCACGACTAGCGGCCAGGGCGGTTCGACGACGACCAGCTCGGGCGGCGCGACCGGCAGCTCGGGCGGCGCGACCGGCAGCTCGGGCGGCGCGACCGGCAGCTCGGGCGGC
>CAZNCQ010000092.1:0-2159 GCA_964571275.1 uncultured Myxococcales bacterium | reverse complement strand
GCGACCGGCAGCCAGGGCGGCGCGACCGGCAGCCAGGGCGGTGCGACCGGCGCGGCGGGCTCGGCTGGCGGGCTGCCGCTATGCCCCTCACCGGCGCCGGGGGACAAGACGGCGTGCGACCTCACCCTGTCCACGACGGTCACGCCTTGCACGAAGAACTGCGGAGTCAAAGCCTCGGGAGCTCAGAAACCGTGCGCGTGCATTACCTCAACCGTGGTAGCGGGGTCGCCAACCTCCTGGGACTGCAGCAATCAGGGCGCTTGCGTCTACCCGACGGGATTTGACGGCACCTGCTACAAGCTCACGCCGGCACCGGCCGCCTGCCCGACTCCGTTGCCCGTCTCGGGGACCACGGCTTGCACGAACACCGCGGGCGCCACCTGCGGGCCGCTCTGCGGCTCGGCGACGGTCGGCTCGTACACGACTGGCACCTCTACAACCGCGAAGATCGGCTATTGCGCCTGCATCAACAGCCTCTGGCAGTGCGCAAGTGTCGCGGAGTGGCCGGCCCAGAACTAGGACAGAGAGCTTCGAAGTATCCGAGAAGGCTCATCGGTCCCTCTCTGAGCGATCAGCATGAGTCGACCCATTCTTCCGCCGGCCTCACCCGATCTTCCTCGTGATCGGGCGAGCGCCGGCGGGAGCGCATCTCGCCCTCAGTTCCGCGCCCAACCAAGGAGAGCCTTTATGAAAGCGTCCGCCACCGCGTCGTGCCGATCGCGCTACCTGCGCGTTTTTGGAAGCTCCGCTGCCGGATTGCTGCTCGTCGGCAGCCTCGTGTTTGGTTGCGCGCAAAGCGGCGGTGGAGGAGACGAGGGCAGCGGCGGCCAGACCGGAGGCGGCACCGGCGGTAGCACGCAAACCGGCAGCGGCGGCAGCCCCGTCAATCCAGGCGTCGGTGGCTCTGGAAGTGGCGGCAGCAGCGCGGGCGGATCGACCGGAGCCGCTGGCATGACGGGCGCGGGCGGAGCGGCAACCGGGGGCCGCACCGGAGCGGGCGGGACGACCGCGGCGGGCGGCTCGACGGGCGCGGGCGGCGCCACCGCCCCCGTGACCGCTTACTGGGTCAGCACGACCGGCAGCGATCTGAACCCGGGCACCCAGGCGTCTCCGTTCGCCACGCTCCAGCACGCCAATCTCTTCGCCAAGCCGGGCATCACCATCTGGATCATGCCCGGCACGTACCCGACCACGAACACGATCTCATTCGCGAATAGCGGAACGGCTACCAACATGATCAACGTGTTCGCGGCGCCGGGCGCGCGCCCCGTGCTCGACTACACCGCGCAGAAGGCGATGCCCGCCAATGACAACCTGCGCGGCATCAACCTCACCGGCGACTACTGGCACGTGCGCGGGTTCGAGGTGAAGAACGCCAACGACAACGGCATCGCCATCAGCGGCTCGCACAACCTGGTCGAGGACATGATCACCGACTTCTGCGGCGACACCGGCATCCAGATCACGGTACCGAGCGCCCAGGCCAGCGACCTGACCCGCGGCGCCAACAACACGATTCTGAACTGCGACTCGCACGACAACTACGACGCCGCCACCGGCGGCGAGAACGCCGACGGCATCGACGCCAAGCTCGACATCGGCCCCGGCAACGTCTTCCGCGGCTGCCGCTCCTGGAACAACTCCGACGACGGCTACGACCTCTTCGGCGTCACCCAGGTCGTCACCATCGACAACTGCTGGGCGATGTTGAATGGCCACGTCTCGTCGGGACAGGCTGGTCCGGCAGCCGACGGCAACGGATTCAAGCTGGGCGGCAATCACGTCCCGGCGGTCCACGTTGTCACGAACTCGTACTCGATGACCAACGACACCTGCGGCTTCACGCTCAACAACAACACCGCGCAGCCCAAGATCACCGGCAGCGGAGCCAACGGCAACAAGGGCGGCGCGTTCTGCAGTCTGACGAACGTCACCGGCACCGTCACGATCACGATGACCGGGGCAGCGGCGATCACCGCCAAGCGCCTAACCAACGTGGGCGCCGGCCTCAGCTCGCTCCCGCCAGTTCAGTAACTGGCTTGTTGCTTCTCTAGCGAAGAAGCAACCCGTGCCCCAACATTCTGAAGCATTCCTAAAGTGACTCTGCAAGAACGTCCCTTCACCGACTCGGAGCCAGTATTGGCGTCGCTGAGATCGGA
>CAZNCQ010000091.1:0-23575 GCA_964571275.1 uncultured Myxococcales bacterium | reverse complement strand
CCTTCTGATCATTGACGTCGTCGATGCACTGCAAGGCGAGCACGAACAGATCGTACGCGCGCCGGAACAGCTGGGCGCGGTCCTGCTGGCCGCGATCGATGAGCAAGGCGACCGACGCGCTGCTGATCCACCGCAGCTTGTCGACCACCACGCGCCCGTGCATTCCCGGCGTGGTGACGCCGCGGCGAAGCGCCTCTTTTTCGCCGCGGATGCCCCGCTCCCAGTGCAGCGTCACCTCTTCGATCAAGTCATGCGCGACGCCCGGATCCTCGGTCGCTGCCGCCAGCGTCTCCACCCAGCGCTGGCGCAGGAGCTCACCAGCCTGCGCCAGCGTGTCGTTGGCCACCACCTGTCCGTCAGCCAACCGATCGCGCACCAGCCAGTAAAACGCGGCCAGATGGTGCGCGCGCTGAAAGCTCGCGACGCGGTCCGGTGACAACTCGTCGCCGCCGCCGAGGCTCGAGGCGTCCTCGGCGGCGTAGACCGGCAGCTCGCGGTTCGGGTGCAGCCTGACGAAGTCGCCGAACTCGCCCTCGGTCGACGACGTGAGCCCCAGCCGGTGCGGCAGGCCGGACAGCACCGGCCGAACCGATTCGGGCAGCGACGCCGTCAGCTCGCGGAACGTGCCGTCGATCGAGGCGGACGGCACCGCGAGCGCCGCGGCCGCCGGCACCAGGGATGGCGCGGAGGCGGCTCGCGGCGCAGGCGATGTCGTCCGCAGCGTCTCACCAGAGATCACCGCTCACCTGGAACGGAGCAATCTGCTTGAAGGTGATGTCGCGGACCAGCAGCGCGTCGAGCGCGCCGACGTGCGCGTCGTTCCAGGCCATCATGGGATTGAGGTCGCGCAGCAACGCCAGCACCGCCAGGCGTTTCTCGTCAGTGCCGGTCTTGTCGTAGTCGAAGACCGCGCGTTGCAACGACTGCAAATTCGCCAGATCGGGCTCGGCAAACAAGCGACGATAGAGCGCCGCCAGTTGATCGGCGATTTCCGGCGCCAATTCCTCCGTTGGCACGACCGACGCAAATGCGCGCGCCGACAGAAAACTTCGCAAGCACTCGAGTTGAGTGAAGGTCAACCCCGGGTCCAGACCATCATTGAGTGACTCGAGAATGCGATCGGCGGCGGCGCGCGACGAGCCGCGCCGGCGATCGACCTCGTCCAGCGACGCTTGCAACGCGCTCAAGCGCCCGGGATCGTAAGGGTCACGAAACAGATTGACGTAGATCCTACGTAGCTCGACGGAGCTTGCAGCCATGGGACGCCTCCTGTGATCGAATTGAACACCCACGACGACTTGTCGTGCAGCGGGCGCCAATGTGGATCCGCGATGGGCGGTTGCACTCGGGTGTTTCGTGCAAGATCACGCCGCGCGGCTTCGAACCGATAGTCGGCTCGAAGCCGCGCTGTGTAGAGGCCGGCCCCTTCGACCGCGCACCCTGACAACGACTGTTGGGCGCGCGTTGACGGCGACGTTCAAATCAACGTCGGCGTTGCTTGAACTCGTTGATCAATGCGTTGGTCGAAGCGTCGTGGCCGGCGACCGCTCCCGGCGCGTCGAGCTCGGGGATGATCGCGTTCGCCAGCTTCTTGCCGAGCTCGACGCCCCACTGATCGAACGAGTTGATGTTCCAGATGATCCCCTGCACGAAGATCTTGTGCTCGTAGAGCGCGATCAGCTTGCCCAGCGTCCGTGGATCCAGCTTCTGGTAAAGCAGCGAGTTGGTCGGCCGGTTGCCGCTGAAGATCTTGTGGGGCAGCAGCGCCTCGAGCGCCGCGCCCGACAGCCCTTGCCCCGTCAGCTCGGCGCGCGCCTCGTCCTCGTTGCGCCCCTTCATGAGCGCCTCGGTCTGCGCGAAGTAGTTGGCCAGCAGCAGCTTGTGGTGATCGCCGATGGGGTTGAACGTCTCGACGGAAGCCAGGAAGTCGCACGGGATCAGCTTCGTCCCCTGGTGAATCAGCTGGTAGAACGCGTGCTGGCCGTTGGTGCCGGGCTCGCCCCAGATCACCGGGCCGGTCTGGTAGCCGGTGATGAGGCGCCCGTCGCGCGACGCGCCCTTGCCGTTCGACTCCATATCGCCCTGCTGGAAATAGGCGGGAAATCGATGAAGGTATTGATCATAGGGCAGGATGGCGTGCGACGCCGCGCCGAAGAAGTCGTTGTACCAGACGCCCAGGATCGCCATCGTCGCCGGCAGGCTCTGCTCGAGGGGCGCGGTGCGGAAGTGCTCGTCCATCTCGAACGCGCCGGCGAGCAGCTCCTCGAAGCGATCGAAGCCGACACCGAGCGCGATCGACAGGCCGATCGATGACCAGAGCGAGTACCGGCCACCGACCCAGTCCCAGAACACGAACATGTTCTCGGGGGCGATACCGAATCTGGTGACCTCCTTGGTGTTGGTCGACAGCGCCACGAAGTGCTTGGCGACGTGCGCGGGATCCTTCGCCGCGTCGAGGAACCAGCGACGCGCGGTCTGCGCGTTGGTCATGGTCTCTTGCGTGGTGAAGGTCTTCGACGCGACCAGGAACAGCGTGGTCTCGGGCGACAAGCGCTTCAGCGTCTCCGCGATGTGCGTGCCGTCGACGTTCGACACGAAGTGCAGGTCGAGATCGTCGCGGCGGTACGGGCGCAGCGCCTCGGTCACCATGACCGGGCCGAGATCGGATCCGCCGATGCCGATGTTGACCACGTCGCGGATCGGCTTGCCGGTGTACCCCGTCCACTGGCCGGAGCGCACGGCTTCGCTGAATGTCTTCATGTGTTGCAGGGCCGCGTTCACGTCCGGCATCACGTCGCGCCCGTCGACGAGGATGGGCCGGTTCGAGCGGTTGCGCAGCGCCACGTGCAGCACGGCGCGGTGCTCGGTGATGTTGATCGGCTCGCCGGCGAACATCCTGTCGCGCATCGCCTCGACACCGGCCTCGCGCGCCAGGTGGCGCAGCAGGCGCAACGTCTCGTCGGTGATGCGGTTCTTCGAGAAGTCGAGCAGCAGATCCGCGAACCGCAGCGAGAGGCGCTGGAACCGGTCCGGCTCGCGCGCGAACTGATCGCGCATCTTCACGGATTCGATCTGCTGCTTGTGCTGTTCCAGGGCCTTCCAGGTCTGAGATTGAGTCACGTCCACCGCGGCACCTCCGAGCTGATGAATGACGGCCACTGTCTACCACGCGCGGCGCGCCGCGGCGGAGGCGCGCTCGCGGTCAGGCCTTCTTGGCGGGTGCGCGCTCGCGAGCGCGCACCTGGCCCGGCGTCAGCCCCGACCAGCGCTTGAACGCGCGATGGAAAGCGCCCGCGCCCGAGTAGCCCAGGGCCCGCGCGATCTGGCGCTGGCTGATCTTGGCCGTCGCCAGCGATCGCGACGCGAGATCCAGGCGCAACCTCCGGACGACGTCGCGGTGAGTGACTCCGGCTTCGCGCAGGCGCCGTTGCACCGTGCGCATGCTCAGCTGCAGCCGATCGGCGACCCGGGTCAGCGACGGATCGCCTTCGGACAATCCGTCGGCGAGCGTCTGCTCGACCCGCTCGATGAACGACGTGGGCCGCCGTGGCGGCCCCAGCATCGCCAGCAGCTCCTCGGCCTGGGCGATCAGAATGTTCTTGAGGCGCGAATCCGCGCCCGGCTGAGGCAGCTCCAGGAGATCGCGGTGAAAGGTGATCTCGTTGAACGGCATGCCGAAGTGAACCGGCGCCTGGAACAGCCGGTCGTAGCGAGCGAGCGGCCCTTGCACGTCGTGCGTGAACGACACCGACAGCACCGACCAGGCGGGACCGTAGATCTCGAGCGAGCGCCGCATGACCAGGCCGGCGAAGAGCTCGGCGGCAGCCGGGACGTCCGTGCCGGTGCGGAGCTGCAACCGCGCCTCGCGCCCGGACACCGTCAACCCCTGGTGATCGGCGTCGATCAGCAGCGGCGTGTAGCGCACCATCATCTGCAGCGCTTCGCCCGCGGTCGCGCAATTGCGCAGCAAGTACTCGATGAGGTCGGCCGCTCCGAAGGGGATCACCTCGGCGAGGGCGAGCCCGAACAGCGGATCGCGCAGGCGATCGCCCATGGCCTTCCACATGCGCGGGACCGGCTCGAAGCCGACGCGCGCGCCGCGGCGCTCGAGAACCGAGGGATCGATGCCGACGGAACGGAAGATCTTGGCGGGCGCCAGGCCGCGGAGCTCCGCGCCGTACGAGATCATTCCCAGGTATTCGGACGAGACACTCCCGATGCCCCGGGGGGCCTGGTCATCCGGCTGCCGTCGTGAAATGAGCATGTCTTGTCGCAATCGGAATGGTTCCCGCGACTGTCGCCGTTTCGTATGGTCCGACTCGGTTGCTTCTTCCGGTGTAAATGTCGTGATGCCCGCGCCGGGCTTGTTTCGATCTCAGTTCGGATCCCCGCCCCACCCCAATCCCACCCGACCCGCCGGAGCGGCTCTGCAGGCCGCGCCGACCGAACCCCAAAAATCGAGCTGTCCGGCGCGGGCAGCGGCATCATAGCCGAACCCAGGCGGTTGGCGAGCCTGATTGGCGACCGGCCGCGTCGAGCCGGGCCGCGCTTGCTATCCGCGGCTCTCTTCGCCGGTCCGGGGTTCCGAGAACGGCCGATCCCAGAAGCGCGTCCAGCACTCGACGCAGCGGTAGGGGCGGACACCGCGGAAGATCCGGGGAATCACGCGCACAATCCAGGGCACATGCGTCGACCGGTGGACTTCTCTGCTACCACAACCGGGACAAACGTGACCTTCTGCCATTCCTGCCGGTTCCCCCTGATGGGTGAACCTAGTTCGAAACCTCGAATTGGCAAGAACCGTTTCGGTGACGGACCGCACCCCCCGCGGCACGATAGAAGGCCGGCTCCTATCGTCGTCGCGACAGGACCGAGAGACCGACCAGTAAGATTGCAAGGATCAGCATCGACGACGGCCCGGAAGACGCGCCAATCCCACACGCGCAGCCGCCGCTCTTCGGAGGT
The DNA here is from genome assembly GCA_964571275.1 of uncultured Myxococcales bacterium. Classification (GTDB taxonomy): domain Bacteria; phylum Myxococcota_A; class Polyangia; order Fen-1088; family Fen-1088; genus DASRQZ01. Next base: position 18,610 of record CAZNCQ010000091.1, on the reverse strand, counting down.
GGCGGCGTCGTCGTCGCGCCGCCCGCGCCCAAATTGGATCCGCCGGCGGCTCCGCCCGTGCCGGTCGCGCCCGCCGATCCGCTGACTCCGCCCCCGGCTGACGCTCCCGCTGCGCCGCCCAATCCGCCGTTGCTGCCCGCGGTCCCCGCTCCGCCGGCACCGGTCGAGCCTCCCGCGCCGCTCGCATCGCCGGCGGAGCCGTCGACGGACCCCGTCGGCCGCAGCACCACCAGCGAAACCCCGTGGCGCGGAAGCGTGAAATCGAGCGTCGCCGTCCCGCCGGTGACCGCCAGTATCTGGTCGGGCCCGAGCGGCGCGGGCTGCATCGCCGCCTGCAGCGCCGCGATCTGCGTGGCTGACGGCGCCGCGGGGCTGCCCTGCGCGACCCACACGGTGTACGCGTCACCATGGTTCGCGTCGACACGCAGGTGATTGGCGACCACCTGGCTGCCGAAACTGGCCGGAATCTTCACGCCGAGGTGCACCGGTGAGTCGGGCACCGTGACCAGATCGTCGTGATAGTTCCAGACCAGGATCTGGATCGCGTTGCCGTTCAGCGTTGCCATCGCGTCGACGTCCGCCTGCGTGCCGCGAACGCTACTGGCCAGGATCTGATCCAGCGTCAGCGCGCCGCTGCTGGTGACCGGCAGGCGCGCTCCGTCGAGCTGGCCGAGGAGCTTGAAGTCGTTCAGCACCGGCAGGTGAATGCCGTTGGTCGCGAGCGCGCGATAGCCGGCGAAGTATGGCGTGCCGGGGAACGTGAACGCCCAGGTCAAGAGGCCGCGCACCTTGACGCCGACGCGCGCCTCCAGCTCGAGCGTCCGCTTCATCATCGCGATCTCGTACGCGCCGTAGGCGGGCGAGTTCCGATACGCGTCGGCCGGCGTCATGCTCACCGGACAGGCGGCGCATCCGTCGGGATCAGCCTCGCTGACGACGATCGGCGTCTGCTTGAACTCGGCGACCGCCGCGATCTCGTTGAAGCCGGTGCGGTGGAGCACCAGCTGGTTTCCCAGGTTCATCTCGACGTGGCCCCCGACGATGGCAGCGCCACCCTTCGCGTGGAAGCTGATCGAATCCAGGCGCGCGCCGGTCTGGCCGCTGACCGCGTTGGTGCCGGTCGCGCAGTGTTGCAGGAACTGGGTCAGGAACGTTCCCGGCGCCGACACGGCCGGGCCGCCCAGCGGCGCATTCGGGCTGACCGCGTGCAGCGCCGACTCGGTGTAGTCGTAGAGCTTGTTGTAGTCAGCCGGCGTGCCGTGCCAGTAGCCGATGTCGGGCTCGTTCCACAGCTCCCACTGCCACGCGTTCTCGGCGCCACTGTCGGATCCCGGGTAGCGCGTCTTCACGTGCGTCGCCCAGGCGCCGATCAGCGCGCCCCACTTGGTGTAGTCCTTGGGCGGGTAGAAGCAGCCGCCGTCGAGCGTGTAGATCCCGGTGTTCTGATAGGCGACGCCGGCCGGCGCCGTGGTCATCGCCTGTGGCATGAACGCGATCTCGGCATACGGCGCCGCGCCCGCGCCGGTGATCGCGTCCATGATGCCGTCGATGATCGTGTAGCTGTAGATGGGGTTGCCCGACCCATCCTCGGTGTAGATGTTGGTCGAGCCCCACTTCAACGACGGCACGCCATTGCCGGTGTTGAGCAGGAAGTGCGTACGGACGTGGACCGGTGCCGCGTGCAGCGCGGTGAGCGTGCCGAGCAGGCTACGGCCGTCGGGCGTGGTGGTGTAGTTGACCTCGTCGTAGCCGTGGAACGGCCAGATGCGTTCGATCGCCGCGCCGGGCGCGGTGGCGTCGACCGTCACGTTGACGGTCGCCGGCGTCTGCGCCATGGCCTGTTCGGAAATCACCCCAACCACGGCAGAAAGGGCAATGGCGATCACCCGAACCCAGCGCTCCAAGGGGACTCGCATGCGTCTCTAGTGGCGATACGACCCGGCTTTGGCTCAGTTGTTTTTAGGGCCGGCCGGAGCGTTGCAGGACCACGAAATACTGATCGGGCAAGAACGAGTGCTCGGTGGAGACGCGCAGGCCGGCCTTGGCCGCGTCGGCGAGGAATTCCTCGCGCGCCACGCGGTGATCCTGCGGCGGGCCGATGGGCGTCACGCGCTTGTGCCAGTCGACAGCGGCGACGCGGCCGCCCGAGCGCAGCGCGCGAACCAGCCGGCGCAGGTACGCCGGGCGATCGGGGAAGTGGTGATAGACGTCGATGAGCAGGATCAGGTCGCAGCTGGCGGCTGGCAGCAGCGGATCGCCGCCCAGGCCCAGCACCGGTGTGACGTTGCCGACCTTGGCGCGGTCGAGGCGCTCGCGAAGCGCGTCGAGGATGCGCGGATCGACGTCGACCGCAAAGACGCGCCCGCCCTCGCCGATGCGGCGCGCGGCGCGCAGCGTGAAGTAGCCGGGCCCGGCGCCGATGTCGCAAACCGTCTGTCCCGGCCGGAGCGCCAGCGCGTCGAGGATCTGCTCCGGCTTCTGCCAGGCGTCGCGCCGCGGATCCTCCTGCGCCGCGATGTAGGCCGCGGTGTCGCGCGGATTCTCGTACTGATCGCGGCTGGGATCGTGGCCAAGCGCCGGCGCGCCGATCGCCGCGAGCCAGCCGGTGGCCAGGCCCGCGACAACGACCGACGCGCCGAAACGCCGGCTCGACACGCGGCTCAGGCCGCCTTGGCGACCTGGCTGCTGGCCCACTTCTCCAGCTTCAGCGCGTCGGCGTTGAACTTGCGGATGCCGTCCGACAGCTTGTCCACCGCCATCGGGTCCTCGTTGTGGAGCCAGCGGTAGCCTTTCTCGTCGAGGTGCAGCGGCTGCGCGTCGCTGACCTTGGCGGCTTCGATCGACAGGCGGCGCGGCAGCTCGCCGTCGCGCGTGCCGAGGTCGGCCAGGATCTCCGGGCTGATCGTCAGCAGATCACAGCCGGCGAGGCGCATGACCTGCTCGGTCTTGCGAAAGCTCGCGCCCATGACCTGGGTCTTGAAGCCGAGCTTCTTGTAGTGGTTGTAGATCTTGACCACCGACGCCACGCCGGGATCTTCGTCGATGGGGATGTCCTTCACCCCTCGATCCTTGACGTAGTAGTCGTAGATGCGGCCGACGAAGGGCGAGATCAGGGTGACGCCCGCCTCGGCCGAGGCCACCGCCTGAGCGAACGAGAACAGCAACGTCATGTTGCAGTGAATGCCCTCTTTTTCGAGGCGCTCCGCCGCGCGGATGCCTTCCCAGGTCGTGCTGAGCTTGATGAGAATCCGATCGCGGTCGATACCGGCGCGCCGGTAGTGCTCGATGAACGCGCGCGCCTTGGCGACGCTGCCCTCGACGTCGAACGACAGCTTGGCGTCGACCTCGGTCGAGACGCGGCCGGGGATCAGCTTCAGGATCTCTTGCCCGAAGTTGACGAAGAGCTTCTCCATGAAAGCGGTGGTGCGGCCGGCTTCGTCCGTCGGTTGGCTGGCGGCGTACTTCAGCGCCTCGTCGACGACGGCACGGTACTGCGGCTGCTGCGCCACTTTCAGGAGCAGCGAAGGGTTGGTGGTCGCGTCCTGCGGCCGATGCTTGGCGATCGCTTCCAGATCGCCGGTGTCGGCGACGATCACGGTCATTTTCTTCAGGGACTCGAGCAGTGTCATGGGAGCTCCTTCGTTTCTCGCTGGTCGCCGGCAAGTATGCCTCCGACCGCGGCCGCCTGCATGTTCCACGACACGCCGCGGTCGAGCGACACGAAAACGTAACGATTACAAACTAACGGCCGGCGGGGGCCGGCGGAAGGCCCGCGACAGCTTGCGAGGTCAGCGTGGCGGTGCCCGAGGTCAGCCCTGTCGCCGCGGCGGTGACCGTGATGCTGCCGGCGGTGCGGCTGGGGCGCACCCAGAACGCGAGCTGGCCACCCTTCATCGCGATCGTCGCCGGGCCCACGATCGTGGCCGGCCCGGTCACGGTCAGCGTCACCTGGCGATTGTCGGTCGGCACGACGGTGGTGTTGGCGTCGACGACGTCCACGAAGACCAGGCGGGCGTCGCTCAGATCCGCGCGCAGGGTCGTGCCCTCGGGTCGCAGGCGCAGGGCGGTCGCGGCGCCCGGGGTCTGGCGCGTGGCGCTGACCTTGACCGCGCCGCCGATGAGGCAGTCGGCGCGCAGCGTCCCGGGAGTGAACGACGTCATGGCGAACGTGAACGGCGGATGCAGCGGCAGGGGCGTCGGCGTGGTGTCGGGCGAGCGCGTCGCGACCACCGTGCCGTTCAGCGACAGAGTCACCTGGGCGCAGTTGCTGAACACCTTCACCGCGGTCGGCGACGTCGAGGTCCACTGGTTCGCGATGTACACCATCGGCCCCGCGTCGAAGGTCGGCGTCGCCGCCAGCGTGGGATCGCGCTGGCTCTGCAGGAAGTAGTACGCGTGCTTGGGAAGCCGGTACATGTCGAGCAGCCCCGAGAGCGTCGCGGTCGCGCCGTAGCCGCCGTAGTCCGCGTACTCCCAGTAAGCATCGGCGGTGAACCACGGCAGCGGCAAGCTCAGCCCCTGGCCGTTCTGGATGTTGGCCGCCTGCTGCAGCATCGCCGTGTCGCCGGCCTCGCGTGCCTGGCGGCTGGTCGTGCCACCGGTCGCGCCCATGCCGTAGTCCCAGTCGCCGTACTCGTTGATCAGGATCGGTCGCGTGTCGGTCGACGAGCGCACGGCGTGCTGGGTGGCGTCGATGAACATGTCCGAGCGCGTGAACAGCCACTGCGCCGAAAACGCCTGGGTGCCGGGGTACTCGGCGTGCACGATGCTGTTGGCCATCTGGGCCCAGGCGTCCGTGAATGACGACTCGTTCAGGTTCGCTTCCCAGACGACCACGCTGGGATGGTTGCGATCGCGGCGAATCAGGTCGCGCAGCTCCTGGTAGCTGTTGTTGACGAACGCCGCCGCCGAGTTGAAGAACTGCCAGCCGCTCTGCGCGTCCATCACCAGCACGCCGAGCGCGTCGCACGCGTCGTAGAACGCCGGCGCATGCGGGTAGTGCGACGTCCGGATGAACGTCAGCCCGGCGTCGCGAATGCGTTTCACGTCGTAGTAGTAGGACTGATCGGAGATTGCGTTGCCGAGCCCGAAGGTCTCCTCGAGCAGGTTGACGCCGAGAGCCTTGTAGCGTGTGCCGTTGATCGTCATCCCGCCGCCGTGCGAAAACCCGATGGTGCGGATCCCGACGCGCGTCGAGACCGTGTCGACCGCGGTCGCTGCGTCCTGCACCGTGGTTTGCAGCGTGTAGAGCGACGGCGAGTTCGGATGCCACAGCTTGGGATTCGCCACGACGATGCTCTGCACGAAGTCGAAGTCGGCGCCCGCGGCGATCGTCGAGGACCCGGTCGCCATCCCGACCATCGTGCCGCCTGAATCGAGCAGGCGCGACAGGACCGTGGCGCTCTTGCTGGACGGAGATTCGTTGATGACGTTGGTCCGGATGCTGACGGTCGCCGAGGTCGCCGTCGCGGCCGGGTAGGTCACGAACACGCCGCCGCTCGCGGTCTTGTTGGCGTACACCGCGTCGGTGACATGCAAGGCGTTGGTCACGTGCATGGTGACGTGGCGATAGAGCCCGCCGTGGAACTGAAAATCGATGGGGGCGTCGTTCTTGCCCGGAGGCCAGAGCGGGTTCACGCGGCTGTCGAGCTTGACGGAGATGACGTTGTCGGCGCCCCCGTACGTGACGTCGCCGGTGACGTCGATCGTGAACGGCGCATAGCCGCCCTGGTGCTGGATCTTGTGCGTGCCGTTGACCCAGACGTCGCTGAGCTGCATCGCCGCGCCGAACTCGATGAAGATCTTCGAGCCCTGAGACGACGACGGAACCGTGAAGTGCTTCCGGTACCACATGATGCCGGCGTAGGCCATCGGGTCGTCGGGCGTGTTGAACTTGGGCGAGTGCGGCAGATCCACGTAGCCCCACGCGGTGTCGACGAACGCCTTCGCATCGGCGCCGGTGACGTCACCCTGGTTGAAGCGCCAGTCGGTATCGAAGTTCAGATCGGCGCGCGTCGCCGTGGTCGACGCGTCGGTCACGATCACCGCGTCGGTCGGCGCGCTCGTGTCGCGCGGCGGCGCTATGTCGACCGCGCCCGTCGCGTCCATGGGCGGCGCGACGTCGGGCTGCGCCGAGGCGTCGGGCTGCGGGCCCTGCGATCCGCCTCCTCCGCCCGCGCCGGTAGAGGGACCGCCGCCGGCGCCGTTCGCGCTCCCGCCGGTCCCGCCAGCGGGAGGCGACGTCGTCCCCGATGATTTGCAGGACGCCGTTGCGGCGAGCGCCCCAAGCAACGCCACCGCGAAAATCGAACAGCGGCGTTGTCCATTGCAAACTTTGATCGCGTTGGCGCCAATCATGCGACGTAAGATACTCGCGGTTGTTTGACAATGGAACAATCAAAGACGCGGCAGTGCGACGGCTGAAATCGGCCGCGGCGCTGGCGCGTACCCGTGTGGCCCCGTATTTGGGGGTGGCGCTGGTTGCGACCGTGTCGGCGGTCTATCTGCTGCATCTGCGGCACGCCGATCTGCGGATCCCCTTCGAATACCGGAGAGACGCGTTGCTCTACGGCAGCGTCATCAAGTCGGTCCTCGATCACGGATGGTTCTGGCGGAACCCCAGCCTGGGCGCGCCGGCGGGCCTGCAGCTCTACGACTACCCCAACGTCGCGCACGAAGCGCTGCATCTGCTGGCGATCAAAGGGTTGTCGATCTTCACCCGCGATTGGGCGTTGCTGCTGAACGTCTATTTTCTCCTGGGCTTTCCGTTGATCGCGGTCGCGGCGATGGCGGCGCTGCGCCAGCTCGGGGTGCGCCCAGGAGCCGCCGCCGTGGGCGGCGTTCTCTACGCGTTCCTGCCGACGCGGCTGCTCAAGGGCGAGGGACACATCTTCCTGGATACTTTCTGGCAAGTCCCGCTGGCGGTCGTGATGCTGGTCTGGGTCTGCAGCGACGCGCCCCCGCTGCTCTGGTGGCCGAGCGGACGGCGCAGCCCCGACGAGCGGCGCTGCCGTCAGCGTGGCGTCGCGGCGCTGGTGATTTGCGGAGTCAGCGTGGTCACTTCGGCCTACTATTCGTTCTTCACGATCTGTCTCGCGCTGGCCGCGGGGCTCTGGGCGTCCATCGAGCGGCGTTCGGCGCGCAATCTGGTCGCCGCGGTTGGGCTCGCGGCCACACTCGTCGCCGGCATGGCCGTGGTGGGACTGCCGGCAATCGTTTACCAGCGGCGTCACGGGCCCAACTTCGAAGTGGGGCGCCGCGCGGCCGCCGAGGCCGAGCTCTATGGAATGAAGGTCACCCAACTCTTGCTTCCCGCCGACGGTCATCGCATCGGCGTCTTGCGGCAACTCAAGCAACGATACAACGCGAGCGCGCCGTTCAGCGGCGAGAACAGCACGACGTCGCTGGGTTTGGTCGGCAGCGTCGGATTCATTGCGCTTTTGGGCGCGCTTTTCGTGCGACGGCGACATTCACCCGCAAACGGTGATTGGTTTTCATCCCTCGCGAAACTGTGTCTGGCGGCGGTTTTGCTCGGAACGATTGGCGGGTTTGGATCCCTGTTCGCGTATCTGGTTGACCCGCAAATCAGGACCTATTCGCGGATCGCGGTCTTCGTTGGCTTCTTTGCGCTCGCGGCCGTTGCTGGCTGGCTCGACCAGCTCGCGCGCCGGCGTCCCCGCACGGGAGCGATTGCGTTGGTGGGCGTGCTGGCGTTCGGATTGCTCGATCAGGTGACGCCGCTCGCCTCGCCATCCTCCGCCGAGCCGAGACAGCGCTTCCTCAGCGACCGGGATTTGATTCGCGCAGTCGAAGCACGGTTGTCGCCGGGAACGATGCTGTTCCAGCTTCCCTACGTTCCGTTCCCCGAGGGTTTGCCCGTACACGATCTCGAGGCCAACGATCTCCTCCGACCCTATCTTCACGCTCGGACCCTGCGCTGGGGAACACCCACCATGCGCGGCCGCAGCGGCGATCAGTTTGCCCGGCAACTGGCGGAGCGCGCGCCCGCGGAGATCCTGGCCACGCTCGCGGCGACCGGCTTCGGCGGGGTGGTCGTGCACCGCGACGGCTACGCCGACCAGGGCGCGGCGATCGAAGCTGCCTTTCACGCCGCGCTCGGCGCCGCGCCGCTCGTCAGCGCCGATCACCGGCTGATGTTCTTCGATCTCACGCACTATCCCGCGGCGCCCGCGCTGACCCCGGCCGAGATCGATCGGGTCTTGCGCCCGATCGTCGTCGGGTTTTCCTCGGGTTTCCATGCACCGGAGGCGGGGCCGAGCGGACCATTTCGCTGGTGCGACGCGACCGGGGAGATCGACGTCGACAACGACAGCGCGGCGACGCAGCGCGTGTCGGTGCGCGCGACGCTGGCCGCCGCGCGCCCGCCGGCGCGCTTGATCGTGGCGGGCGATCTGGCGTCCGCCAACCTGGATCTCGGTGAACCGGTGGAATTTACGCGCGTGCTCGAGGTTTCACCCGGGCACCACGTCCTGCGGCTGACCAGCGACGGCCGGCCGGCCGAAGCACCGAACGACCCGCGCCGGATGGTGTGGCGGTTGGAGAACTTCGCGTTCGACGAGCTACCGCCGTCGAGCGCGGTTCACTGACCGGCGGCGTCGGCGGCGTCGCTCGTTCCTGCGTCGGCGGGCGGCGCCGCCTCCAGCCAGATGTCGTCGGCGAGAAGAAAGATCTCGCTGGGCGCTGCGGGCGCGCCGACGGCCGGCGCCGTGTTGAGCAAAGCCTCGAAGCCGATGGCCATGACGTCATTCAGCATCACGCCGGCACCGGCATTGGGTGCGCGCGTGAGGTCGATAACCACCTGTTGCCAGCCGCCCAGGTTGGCGCCTGCCGCAAAGTCAGACTGATAGAAGGCCTGGTTCGCGCCGGATGTCGCATAGAAATAAACGCCGTTCAGCGCGGAAGGGTCGGCGCTTTCCACTTTGATCCAGGCGTGAAGCGCCTTGTACCCGGTCCAGTCAATGCCACCGTAGTAGCGCTCGATCGACGCCGCTTCACGCGTACCGTAGGCGTTGAAGTTCGCTCCCAGCAGCAGCGATCCCGGGCAGCTATGACCCTCCGTAAAGCTGGCGGCAAGCGACGTCGTGAACATGGTATGGCTATCGTCGAATTTAACGAACGCCGTCCAGCCGCCGTTCGCGCCACCATCGAACGCGTAGAGGACCTGGTTGCCCGCGCCATAGTTGGTCACGCAGGGGCCAACGTCCTGAGGCCCCGTATCCATCGCCATGTCCGCGACGACGTCGCCGGCTCCCGTATCGGTCGACTGATCCACTGCGGCGTCCGTCGCTACGTCCGTCGCTACGTCCGCGTGCGCGTCAGCGCTGCCACCGGCGCCGCCCGCTCCGGAGGTATCCGGCTTGGCGTCCGTCGTCGGCCCATGATCGCCGCCGGCATCGACGCTGCCGCCGCCCGCACCGCCGGCACCGTTTGCCGCCCCGCCCGCGCCCGTCTTCCCGGCGGCGCCACCGTCAGTGCCGCTCGACGAACCGCCGGAGCAGCCCGCGGCGACCATTGCGCCCGTCAAGAAAATGCCGAGAACCAACCGCCGGTCGTGTCGCATGTCTCATTCTCCAATGACGCGAATTCGATCCAATATCCAATACCCGCCGCCGCAGAAACTACACGGGACGCCCGTGCGGCACAATTGCTGTTTGATTGCCAAGCATCGGGTTTGTTCGAACCAACGCTGCCATGACCCGGTTTATCCGAAGATCGCTCCGATATCTTCAGCTCTTCACGCTAGTCTTCGGTTGCACCGGCAACCGCCGACCAACCTCCGGGGAGGACCCATGAAGGTTCAGAGACTTCTGATTGTGAGCCTCGCGGCGCTCGGTCTTGGTTGCAGCTCGAGCAAGCCCGGCACGACGCCGCTCGAGAGCGGCGGCGCCACCGGCAGCGGCGGCTCGTCGAACGGCGCGGGCGGCGGCACGACGTCGGGCGCCGGGGGATCGACCACGACGGGCGCGGGCGGTGACACCACGACCGGTGCCGGCGGTGACACCACGACCGGCGCCGGCGGTGACACCACGACCGGCGCCGGCGGATCGACCACCGGCGCCGGCGGCGCGGCCACCGGCACGGGCGGCGCGGCGATCGTCGACGCGTCCACGGACACGACGCTGACACCGCAATTCACCGGCACCTTTCACATGGGCGCCGACATCTCCTGGGTCCCTCATGACGAGTTCTACGGCGCGACCTACGTCGACACCGACGGCGTACAAAAAGACATCCTCGCGTTGCTCAAGAATCACGGCTTCAACTCGGTGCGCTTGCGCACCTTCGTCGACCCCAAGGCGACCGACGGCTACGACCAGCGCGACGGCTTCGCCGATCAGGAGCATACGATCGCGATGGGCGTGCGGGTGAAGCAGGCCGGCATGGGCCTCTTGCTCGCGATTCACTACAGCGACAACTGGGCAGATCCCGGCAAGCAGTGCATTCCCGTCGCCTGGCAGGGGCACACGATCGCGCAGCTCATGCAGGACGTGCACGACTACACATTCAACCTGCTCACCGCGATGAAGAACGCCGGCGCCGAGCCGGATCTCGTGCAGATTGGCAACGAGATCACCCCCGGCCTTCTGATTCACATCTGCGACGTCAACGGGCTGCCGGTCTCGACGAGTACGGTCAACGGCCGCATGACCACCGCCAACATCGCCAACTTCGCCGGGCTCCTCAAGCAAGGAATCATGGCGGTGAAAGAGGTCGACACGCGCATCAAGACCGTCCTTCACATCGACAAGGGCGGCGACATGAACGCGAGCATCGCCTGGATCAATTCCGTCATGGCTCAGAGCGTGCCGTTCGAGGTCTTCGCCGATACGTCGTACGTGCGCTGGCAGGGACAGCCGGCGGGTTGGCAGGCCACGTTCGCGAAGCTCGCGACGATGTACCCGACGCTCGAGTTCCTCATCCCCGAGTACGGCAACGAGACGGCGACCACCCCGGCGACGCCGACGACCATGGAGATCGCCAACCAGACCATCTTCGGCATCTCGGGCAACCGCGGCGTCGGCGCCTGGATCTACGAGCCCGAGCACCCGGCGCAGGCGGGGATCGGCATCGGCCTGGTGCAGACCACCACCGTCGACGGCGGCATCCAGGATCCCTGGCCGGTCTTCACCGCGCTCCCGAGCGGGATGGCAGTCTACGATCGCCTCAAGGTCACGTACGCGAGCCGGCTCTGATTGTCGGGCTCGAGACCCGCGAAGGATTCTGGACCTCCGTCGGCTCCCGCTTCAAACGAACTTGGCGAGCAACACCAGACGCCCGAAGGTGAACCGCGTCGATACGCCCGCCGGGCGTAGCAGCGCATCGGTGAATTCGACGTGGTGCCCGATCATCTTGGTGAACGTCTGGATCGCGTGCACGGCCACGCGTTCCAGCACGCGCGCGTCCGCGACGGGATCGGCCGGCGCGGCCAGCCGCTCGGCGATCTCCGGATGGGTCACCGTCAGGAAGCGCGCCGCCGCCAGGTGCACGGCGAGCTTGGTCAGGTGCTCGAGCAGCGTCGGCGCGTCGGTGTACGGCGCGCGCAGCAGAAAGTGCTGGCAATAGTTGCCGAAGATCCGATCGCTGTGCGCGCCCATGCGCTTTCGCAGCGCGTCCCGGCGGCGCGCGTAGACGCGCCAGATCGCGGCGGGCGCCAGTCCCGCGATCCCCTCGCCCGCAGCGCCCGTCGCCTCGGCGCGGATCGAAGCGAAGACGCCGTCGAGCAGCGCGGCAAAGCGCGCGCTGTGCGGCAGCCGCTTGCGCTCGACGAGCCAGGTCGAGATCAACGACGCAGTCGCGTCGCCGGGCGCGTCCAGCGCATCGAGGTCGCCGTCCAGCGACGCCATCAGCGCCATCGACGCCGTCTCGTCGAGCTCGGCGCGCAGCCTGCGCTCGGCGAAGGGGCGGCGCGCGCCTTCGAATTCCTGCGTCCCTTTGTGCAGGAGATCACGCACGCGATGGGCGAAATCGGCCGCCAGCAGCAGTCGCGTTCCCAGCGAAACGTTGCGCCGGAAGCAACTCATGAGAACTTCGCGGACGCTCAAAAAGTGATCGGCGTACGGATCGGCGCCCGCTTCGCCGACGGACTTGCCGACATACGCGCGCGTGAGCATCGACTTGCGCGCGGGCCGCATCGCCAGCTCGTCATTCGACAGTAAAATCAGACGCGCGATCTCGGGGCATCCGAGCGATCCGCCGACCTCGATCCGGCCCGCGACCGCGAGCGCGGTGCGGGGAAAGACCGCGCAGGTCGTGGGCAGCGCTTGCTCGCCGTACGCCGCCTGCACGCTGCAGCGGTTGTCGGTATCGAGCAGGCGACAGACGCCGTTGTCGTCGAGCTGGACCTGGCCCAGCGAATCGGTGTGGCGCGAGGGACTGCCGAGCACCACGAGGCGCACCAGGCGATCGTGCCCGGCCGGCGTCGTCGCCATCACCCCCTTGAGGCGGTCGAGGCTCGGGCGATCGATCGACACCGCCCAGTCACGGCAGCAGGTGTCCTCGCAGCGCTCGGCGAGACAGGCGAACCGCTCGAGCGCCGGCAGGGTCATCTGCGGGCGATCTTCGGCCGGGACCACGCCGGGGAGCGACGGGAGACCAGATGAGATCCCGGGAGGCAATTGCGCCATGACCCGGGAAGCAGCAAGCGGCGCGCCAGTCCTCCGACAGCGATCTTGCGCGCGACGGCGCCTGCCATGACGCGGATCTGACGCGGCGCCCGGAAGGTCCGCGTCACAAACCTGGCGCGGCGGCTAGGAGCCGATGGTCACGCCAAAAACACGCTTGTGCAGCTCGCCGCTCAGGTTGAGCTGGGTCAGCTCGCCCAGGCCGCCGACCGGCGCGCCAGCGATGACGACGATCGGCAGCTCGGTCTGGCGCGCGGTCGTCGTCACCCAGGACCGCTCCGCCTCGTCGTCGGTCACGTCCAGCACCTTGAACACGATGTTCTGACCGCTCAGCAACTCCTCGATCTTCGCCTTGGTGCGGTGGTCCCGCCCGTCGAAGTAGATGAAGACCGGCGCCTGCGCCGGAGGCGCGGAGGCGGCCGGCGGCGCCGTGTTTCCGTTGCCGGTGGCGGGACGCGGCTCGGACGCAGCCTCGGCCGCGGGGCGGGTGTCGATCCGGATCCCGTCGGGCAGGAGCTCGTTCACGATGCTCGCGGCGTTGCGCAGGTGCATGACCAGCGGGCGCATCTTGCGGCCGTCGGCCACCACCAGCTTTTCGTAGACGATCTCGCGCAGGCGATTCTTCATCGAAGCCAACATGACGGCAGCAAGCCCCACCCGGACAGCGTTGTCAATCGCGCACGACCGCAGAACGTCCCGGCGCAGCGCCGAGGGAAGAAGCACCGCGCCACTCGTTCTATTCATGGTGATGGCGGAAACGGGCGGCCGCGCGGCACAGGGCTCGGGGGCGGGAGCCGGGGCAGGGGGGCGCGGCCGCCCGTTTGCGTCTCACCCGCGCGAAGCGCGACCGTGAGGATCCGCTGACACCGTCTCGTCGTTTGTGTTTCGCGGCGGGACGGAGCATCGTCGCCGCGTATGGTTTGTCACCGCTGCGGGGAAACCAGCCGGGATGGGGCTCGGTTCTGCGACCGCTGCGGGGCTCCACTTCCGGCGGCGGCGGACGCTCCCGCGGAGGCTGAGTCAACCCATCGCCCCGGCGGCGTCGGCGAGCAGCGCCACGTCACCGTGATGTTCTGCGATCTCGTCGACTCGACGGAGCGCGCGCGGCGGCTGGAGCTCGAGGAGTGGCGCGACCTGGTGCGATCCTTCCAGAGCGTTTGCTACCGCGAGATCTCGCGCGCGGGCGGCTTCGTCGCGCAGTACCTGGGCGACGGCGTGCTCGCTTACTTCGGCTATCCGGCCGCGCACGGCCAGGACGCGCGCGCGGCCGTCGGCGCGGCCGTGGAGATCGTGCGAGGCTTCCGCGAGCCCAGCGGCCGCGCGCCAGCGGCGCAGCTCCTGGTGCGCGTCGGCATCGATAGCGGCGTGGTGCTGGCCAGCGAGATGGGCTTCGGCGCCAGCCGCCAACCGCTGGTGGTTGGCAGCGTTCCCAATCGCGCCGCGCGCATCCAGGCGGCGGCGCAGCCCAACACCGTCGTCATCAGCGAGGCGACCCACCGTCTGGTGCACGGCGCGTTCGTCTGCGAGAGCATCGGCCGCCCCGATCTACGGGGCCAGGACCAGCCGGTCGAGCTATTCCGCGTCGTGCGCGCGCGCCAGGCGCAGAGCGACGCCGCACGCCTGACGCCGCTCGTCGGGCGCGACGCCGAGCTGGACGTCATGATGGATCGCTGGCGTGCTGCCAAGCAGGGCCAGGGGCAGATCCTGCTGCTGTCGGGCGAGGCCGGCGTCGGCAAATCGCGGCTGGTTCGCGAGCTCAAGGCGCGCGTCGCCAGCGAGGTCTGCTTCAAGTTCGAGTTCCGCGGCGCGCCGCACAGCGAGAGCAGCGCCCTGCTGCCCGTGCTGGAGCACCTGCGGCGCGCGTGGCGCCTCGATCGCGTGCACTCGATCGCCGAGGCCGGCGCGCGGCTCGGCCGCGCGCTGGGCTCGCGTGGCGCCCTGCCCGACGAGATCGCGCTGATGGCGGCGCTGCTGGAGCTCGCCTGGCCCGCCACCGACGACCCGTCGCGCGGCGACACCCCGCAGCGGCGCAAGCAGCGCACGCTGGAGCTGCTGACGAACCTTCTCTTCGACGCGGCGGCCCGGCGGCCGACGCTGCTCATCATCGAGGATCTGCACTGGGTCGATCCGACTTCGCTCGAGCTCATCCGCATGACAGCGACGCGCATCCACGGCGCTGCGGTGCTGATGGTGCTGTCGATGCGGCCCGAGGGTGCGCCGCCCTGGAGCGAGCACGATCGGGTCACGCGCGTCGAGCTCGACCGGCTGAGCCCGGCAGAGACCGAGGCCATGATCCACGATCTCTCGCGCGAGACGCCGCTGCCGCCCGAGCTGCTGCGCGATCTCGTCGAGAAGTCCGACGGCGTCCCGCTCTACGTCGAGGAGGTGACCCGGCTGGTGCTCGAATCCGCGGTCGCGGGCGCCGCGAGCGGGGCCGGCGCCGGCGGAGACGGAGACGGAACGGGCGGCAACAACGCCCAGCGGGGCCCCACGCTGCGGTCCCTCGCCGATCTGGGCGTGCCGGCGACGTTGCAGGAGTCGCTGATCGCGCGCCTCGATCGCCTGGGCCCGTCCAAGGATCTGGCGCAGCTCTGCGCGGTGGTCGGGCGGTCGTTCGACTTCGAGCTCATCAAGGCGGCGTCGGGCTTCGACGAGGCGGGCCTGCGCAAGCAGCTGGATCGCCTGCGCGACCTGGACATCCTGCACACGCTCGACGGCCAGTCCGTCGAGACCTTCGTGTTCAAGCACGCCTTGATCCAGGACGCGGCCTACGCGTCCTTGGTGCGCAGCCGCCGTCGCGAGTTGCACCGGCACGTCGGCGAGACGCTGGCGTCGAAGTTCTCCGCGCGCATCGAGACGCGGCCCGAGCTGCTGGCGCACCACTGGGCCGAGGCCGACCGCGCCGACGCCGCCATCCCTTGCCTGTTGTCGGCGGGCAACCACGCGTTCGAGCGCTCGGCGTACGTCGAGGCGGCGCGGCATCTGAAGCAAGGCTTGACCCTGATCGAGGCGCTGCCCGACAACGAGGCGCGGCGCGCGCGCGAGCTCGAGCTGTGCCTGGCGCTGGGACCGGTGCTGGTCGCGACGCGCGGCTACTCGAACCCCGAGGTCGAGCGCATCTACGCGCGCGCGCGGGCGCTGTGCGGGGGATCGGGCGACGATCGCTTGCTCTATGCCGTGCTCAGCGGCTTGCACCTCTTTCACCAGTCGCGCGCCGAGCTGGCGACCTGCGCCGAGCTTGGCGAGCGACGCATGGAGATCGCGCGGCGTCTCGGCGATCCGGCGCTGGAGATGCACGTGCTCGAGACCAAGGGGACGGTCGCCTTCTGGCGCGGCGAGCACGAGGTGGCGCTGCAAGCGCTGCGCGCGGCGCTGGCGCGCTACGATGCGCCGAGCGGGCGCGCGATCCGCCTGATGTACGGCACCGACTCGCGCGTCGTCGCCGAAGCCTACGTGGCGCTCGCGCTCTGGTACGCCGGCGACGCGACCGGCGCCCGCGCCAGCGCGCGCGCAGCCGTCGAGCACGCGCGCGATCTCGCCGACGTCCACAGCCTGGCGCTGGCGCTGGTCTTCTCGGCGATCGTACACCTCAATCGCGGCGAGCTGGAAGAAGCGCGCCGCCAGGCCGACGAGGCGGTGGCGCGCAGCACGGAGCAGCACCTGGAACAGTGGCTAGGATCGGCGCTGTTCGTGAGCGGCCTCGTGCTGATACGCCTCGGGCGCGCGGAGGAGGGGTTCGCGGCGCTGGGGCGCGGCAGCCAGGTGTACGGCTCGGTCGGCGCGACCGTGGGCGGGCGCTATTTCGCGGCCGGCCTCGGCGAAGCGTTCCTGCTGGCCGGCAAGCCGCAGGAAGGCCTGACGGCGCTAACGATGATGGGCACGATGCTGCCCGCGGGCGAGGACACCTGCCACGACGCCGATCTGGCGCGCGTGCAGGGCGAGCTGGTGCTGGCCGCGAACAACGACGTCGCCGGCGCGGCGGCGGCGTTCCAGCACGGGCTGGCGCTGGCGAGCAGCCAGGGCGCGCGCAGCCTGGCGCTGCGCTCGGCGGTCGCGCTCGCTCGGCTGCGGCTGCGCCAGGGGCGGCGTGACGACGCACGCGAGGTGCTCTCGCCGCTGCGTCCGGTCTTCGAAGCCGCCGACGCCACCATCGACACGCGCGCGGCGCGCGAGCTCTACGACGGGCTCGCCTCCTGACGCGAGCGTCAGCGCTCCGGCGCGCGGCGCAGCTCGCGCACCAGGAAGTGGAAGACCGCGAAGTCGAAGATCCAGAACGGCAGCGCCGACGGCGCGACGTAGACGAATGAGCTCCCTGGCCAGATCTGCAGGCAGTGCCCGAAGACACGATCGAAAAGCGCGCCGGTCGCCCACTCACCGCACCAGCCGATCGCGCCGGCGACCAGCATGCGCAGCACCAGCGCGACCCGGTAGGGCTCGAACGCGAACGCGTCGAGCAGCGAAAAAACCGCGACGGTGATGGCCCACGGCATCAGGCTGTCGAACGAATACCAGGCGGTCAGCTGGCCCTGCGCGTCCCGGTAGCGCCAGCCATAGTCGTGCGCGAAGGCCAGGTAGATCCGGTTCTGCAATAGCTCCATGAACCAGAACAGCGGCGTGATGAACAGGATCCGCGCCAGGAGCTGCCGGACGCCAAAGGTGACGCCGAGGACATGAGCCCGCGGCCCGGGCACCGGCAGCAAGACCCCGCCGTTCTTGGTCAACATTGTCCCCCCCACGTCCTGTCTAGATAACGCCCGATCCGCCGAATCTTCCAGGACTTGAGCGCGGGGAGCTCACGGCCGATCTTCTTCGCTTCCGCCCCGCCCCTCGTCGTCGTCGTCGTCATCGTCAATCTCGTCCCCGACCATCGCCTCCAGCGCGTGCTGCTGCTTGATGACCAGCGAGCCCGCGACCAGCTCGACGATGCCCCGTTGCGCCCAGGCGCGCAGGCGGCGGTTCACGAGCTCGCGGGTCGCGCCGACCATGCTCGCCAGCTCCTGCTGCGAGAGCTTGAGCGTGATGGCGGTCTGGCCGCTCCGGCTGTGGTCGCCGAAGCGGTTGGCCAGCGCCAGCACGACCTTGGCCAGGTGGCTCTCCACGTCGAGCAACGCCACATCCTGCGTGCGGCCGGTCAAGTCGCGGATGCGGCGGGCCATCACCTTCATCAGACCGGCCGCCAGCGTGGGCATCTGGCGCAGCAGCGCGTGGAACGACCCGGCCTCGATCACCAGCAGCTGGCAGGCGTCGATGGTCGACACCGTCGCCGAACGCGGCGCGCCGTCGAGCAACGCCATCTCGCCGAAGACCTCGCCCGGTCCCATGATCGACAGCACCACCTCGTCGCCGTTGGCGTTGCACGATGACGCGCGCAGGCGGCCGTCGATGACCAGGAACAGGTCGCCCGAGTCATCGCCCTGCGAGACGATGGTCTGCCGTGCCGGGTAGCGCTGGGCCCGCGCCAGGGCCCGGATCTGGTCGATCTCCGCGTCGGCGAGCTCCGAGAAGAGCCACAACCGTTTCAGAGCGTCCCGATGCACCAAGGTGATCCCCCCGCGACGGGTCCGACGATAACACCGCCGGCACCCCCGAGTGAACAAGTTCACAGCGGGCCTGGACCCCTTCCCGTACGGTCGCCTACGGGTTGACCAAGGAGAAGGTGAGATGAAAATGCGACGAAAACGGCTCACGTCGACGGCAGCATCGGTTGCTCCCGAAAACACCAACGCACAGGCTCCCGATAGTTTCATCGCCGATCTGGTCGATCTGCGCCGCGCGCTGCACCAGCGCGCCCTGTTCCTGGCGCAGGACCGAACGGCGGCGGAGGACCTCTTGCAGGAGACGCTGGAGCGCGCGCTGCAGTCGCGCGATCGGTTTCGCGAGGGGAGCAACCTCGGCGCATGGGTCTTCTCGATCATGCGCAACCTGTTCATCGACGGCCGGCGCCGGCGCGCGATCCGCGCGCGCCTGGA
>CAZNCQ010000090.1:0-23589 GCA_964571275.1 uncultured Myxococcales bacterium | reverse complement strand
CCCGAGCCACCCGACCCGGTCTTGCCGCCCGCGCCCGAGCCACCCGACCCGGTCTTGCCGCCGGCGCTCGAGCCGGCCGCGCCGCCCGCGCCCGAGCCGCCCGACCCGGTCTTGCCGCCGACGCCGGCGCCGCCCGCGCCCGAGCTCGAGCCTCCGCTCGCGGTCACGGTCACTGTCGTCGCTTGATAGGGCGTGCCGGTGGCGTTGGCGCAGAAGCCGAACGTCGTCGACGTACCCGCCGCGAGCGCAGCGTTGAACGACGCCGGTAGCGCCGTCAATGACGATCCGCTCTGTGTTCCGGTCGCGCTCCAAATCGACGACATCGCCGATTGATTCATTTGAATGACGGCGGTCCAGCTCGTGATGGCGCTGGAGCCGCCGTTGGTGATGGTGACGTTGGCGCAGTATCCGCCGCCCCAATCAGACGAGACGGCCACGCTCCCCGTCACCGACGACGTCACGGCGCTCTCCTGCAGCGCCAGCTCCTCGTCGTCCGCGCCCTCGCGCATCGTGCATCCATCCATGAACATGAACGCGGACAGCGCGCTCAAAGATAGGCTCGACCAAAGGCGCCAGGAATCAAAGCGCATCTCTTGCCTCCTCGTTGCGTGGGGTTGAACCGAGGGTGCGGCTCGTCGCGCAACACGCGCGGTGGTGAGCCTCCCCTCAACCCCGTCTCAGAGGAAAAGCAAGATCGCGCCCACTTAATTCTGCACGTGGGATTACGGATGAAAACGCGGGAAAGTCGGCTTAACGCTGCCGCACGTGGGACATGAAACGACCCAAAGCCCGTTGCGCCGGGGGAGACAACTTTGCGCGCGAGGCAACATGACGCGCGGGGAAAAGCCCGTGGCAATGCGGCGAAAGCCGCACGGAGTCGACGCAAATCGGCTGGCCGCCTGCGCCACCGACCCGGGCCCATGTCGACCGTGCGGCGCGTGGACAAACCGAGGGGTGGGAGGATCACGCCGCGGGCGGCGGGCTGTCCGCGCAGGTGCGTGTGCGCCAGGCGTCGGCGGCGGCAATCCCGAAGCGTTCGAGCCCAGGGATGCACGCGTTCAGCATCGTCTCCTGAAACGTCGCCGACAGGTCGGTCAGATCGGGCAGGCCGATCGCGCGCTCGTCGTCGGTGGGTGGGCGCGCGTTTGCGGGATTGGCGCCCATGTATTGTTCGAGCTCGGCGAACGCGTAACGAAGATAGCGCGCGAGTGATTGTCGAACGTCCGCGCGCGCGGCAATCCATTCGCGCCGCGTCTCCAGGTACAGGAAGCCGAATTGAGCGTGAAACCGCTCGTCTGCGGCCAGCTGTCGAAACGTTTGGCGCATGAACGGATCGCGCGTCTGCCCGATCCACTTCGCCAGGCGCGCGGCGTTGACCGTCTCGCCGAGACAGCAGCCGTAGATCACGTTGCGCAACACGGTCTCTTCGAACGAGCAGTCGGGATGAAGCGCCGCGCGTAACACCGGGGGCGCCGCAATCGACGGCTCGGCTCCGAGCGCCGCGCGCACGCCGCCACAGAGTTCGGCGTGTCGGAGCTCCTCGTGCGCCATGCGCAAGACGGCGCACTGGACGTCGATCGGCGCATCGATCTGACGCATCTGCAGCGCCAGGTCGGTGAGCAGCGAGGCGGATTCGTACTCGCTCCGCATCATCCTCGCCCACCAGGAGCGCGCGGTCTCGATGACCGCCGGCGCGTAGGCCATGAGGTCGAACCGGAGCGCGACCGGTTCGCAGCGGCGCAGCGCCGTGACCGCGTTCCGATAATCGTCGGCGAGCGCGCCCGGCGACAGCGTCGCGCTCATCTGGCCCCCCTCCACCGCTGGACCACCCGCCATCAGGCGATCCAGGCGCGAGGCAAGAGTGGCGCTGGGCGCGGGCCGCCGCCGGTGTCGCTGGCATCGGCGCTACCGGCGTCTAGGGCGGCATCGAAGGCCGTGGCGTCGGGGGCCGTGGCGTCGGTGACCGTGGCGTCGGTGACCGTCCCGTCATCGGCATCAGCGGTGTCGGGGCCGACGGAGCTATCCCGGTGGATCGGCGGGAGGCCGGGAGACGACCCGCAGAAGCCGTTGCAACCGCAACCACTGCTCGAGATCACCGCCGCGCCCGAGGCGATGCCGATCGCCGCGCCCGAGACCAGCGCCAGTGCCCGCGCGTAGCGCACGTAGCGCGGCAGAACATATGACCGCGCGTCGGCGCCCGTCACTTCTGGTTCAATCCGCATGCACGGCTTCATAGCAAGTCGCGAGCCTGGTCCGAATGCCGCGCGAATCGCTCGATCAGCGCCGCGATGGGCGCCAGCGCGCGCCCGATCCACGACGCGCGTGTCGCGATCGCGCCGCGGCCGGCGTTTGACACGGCCCCAGCGCTCCAACTAAGGTACCGGGCACGCATATGAGGCTTCTGTTCGCGGGTGACCGCCGCAACGAGGGCGCTGTTCGACGCAACGGCATCCCGGCGAACGCGAGCGCGACCTGGGCCGCGATGCTGGTTGCGGTTGTGATCACGATCGGTGGCGCGGCCGCCGGCTGCGGCAGTGTCTCCGGAGGCGGGGCCAAGGACGCGGGCAGCGGCGGCGCCACCGGCGCCGGTGGCGCGGATGCCGCGGTCGATCACACCGAGACCGCCGTCGGTGGCGCGCCGGGCGCGGGCGGCGCCGCGGGCGCGAGCGACGCCTCGACCACCAGCGACGCGACCTCCGACACCCCCACTGATGCACCTCGCGACGGTGCGACCTGCACGCTGCCGGCAAGCTGCGCGGCGCTTCACGCCTGCGACCCCACGCTGGTCAGCGGGAACTACATGATCGCGCCCGACGGCACCGTCGACGCCGCACCGATCCTGGTCCACTGCGACATGGACATCGGCGGCGGCGGGTGGACGGTCATTTACCTGGCCGACGGCATCAACCTCAATTCGACCACGATCGATTACACCGTGACGTCGCAGCGCCTGCGCGACAACGCGCAGGAGGCGTTGATCTCCTTCCGCAATCTGAACCAGAACATGGTCGCGAGCGACTGGGCCAGCTTTGGCCTACCCGCCACCTGGCGCGCAAAGAATCCGCTCACGGTGTCGCCGTTCGAGGAGATCACGGTCTCCGCGTCGGTGAACGGCGCGCTGCCCGCTCTGGCGCTGCTGCGCTACGGGACCGCGAACTTCGGGTCAGTGTGCGGCGACGCCTGGAACACCACGACGACCCCCTACGGCCGTCTGTGCCTGCAGGGCACCGACGCCGCCTTCTACAGCGGCTTCGCGACCGCCGCGGCGACCACCGACTTCTGCGCGCTGAGCTCGCAAACCTACAGCGTGCGCGCGTGCTCCGACATGCTCCGTTTCAGCATCGCCGTGCGCTGACGCGCGGGCCCTTCGCTGATCGGATCGAAAACTTCGGAACCTCGGCGGTGCCGGCGCTGTCTCAGCGTTAGAAACCCAAACGCCGGAGGCACCCATGACCGCTGAGCACGCGCTCGAGGTCCAGACCCTCTTCCGTGGCGTGGTGATTGGCACGAAGTACGTCCTCGCGCCGGCACGCCACCGCTCTGTCCGCAGCCGCCGCCACGCGCGTCGCTGCACGTTTGCGATCGGATCGTCGGCGCGCGCCGATGCGCCGGTCGCGCCTGCATTCCTGCGGCACCTCGCCGCCGATCCGGGCGGCGTCTTCCACGCGCTCATCGAACCGGCGCCGGTCGACGGCGAGAACGACGCGCCGTACGCCATCGCGCTCGCGCCGGGGATGACCGGTACGATCTACGACGGCGCGCGCACGCAGGCCCTGCGCACGACGGCAGACGGGCTCACGCCCGGGCCGCGCGTCGCGCT
Source organism: uncultured Myxococcales bacterium (assembly GCA_964571275.1). Lineage (GTDB taxonomy): Bacteria > Myxococcota_A > Polyangia > Fen-1088 > Fen-1088 > DASRQZ01. The sequence goes on along the minus strand of CAZNCQ010000090.1, from coordinate 19,769 downwards.
CGCCCGTCACGCGCACGCGCGGCTCGACTGCGGCGCGGTCACCTTCCTGGTGGCTCCGGCCGAGCGCGCGGCGGCGCTGCCCGCGGCGCCGTTCTCCTGGCGCGCGATCGAGAACCGCTATCACCTGGGCACGGCGCTGGGCGTGGCGGCGTTGCTGCTCTTTATGATGATGATCCCGAGCGACCCGCGCGCGCTGGCGCTCGACATTCTCTCGGCGGATCGCGGGCTGGTGAAGTTCCTGATCAAGCCGCCGGTGGTACCGCCGCCGGAGATGGCTCTGAAGGGCGGCGCGCATCCGGACGCGGGTCGAGGAGAGAGCCGCGCCGCGAAGGGGCCGCCGGGCGCGGCGGGCAGCGCAGCCGCGCGCGACCGCGACCGTCGCTACGCTGTCGCCGTCAAGGGTGACTCGACCCCGATCCGTTTCGCGCGTCCCCTCGAGCCGATCGATCCTCGTGACGCCGGTGTGCTCGGGATCTTCAAGCGGTCGAGCGCGGTGCGATCGATCCTGGAGTCGGGCTCGGCGCTGGGGACCACCAGCGACGAGGTGCTCGGCGCGTTGGTCGCCGGCCCCATCGGTTCGGCCTACGGGCACGGCGGTCTCGACAGCGTCGGAAGCGGCGGTGGCGGTGCTGATACCGGAGAGCCCACGCTCGGCTTTGGGCGCCTGAACACGATCGGCATCGCCGGGCATGGCGGGCGCGACGGCCGGGACTACGGGCGCGAAGCCGGCCACCTCGCTCACCACCACAGCGTCGCGCCCGAGATGATCCCCGGCATCATCCAGGTGCGCGGGACGCTCGACCGCGAGATCGTCCGCCGCATCATCCGCCGGCACATCAACGAGGTCCGCTTCTGCTACGAGCAGGAGCTGGCCGCGCACCGCACCCTGGGCGGCCGCATGGTCGTGCAATTCAACATCGCGCCGACCGGACAGGTGCTGGCGTCGTTCCTGCAAAGCTCCACGCTCGGTAACGCTCGCGTCGAGAGTTGTACCGTGCAGGCGGTGCAGCGCTGGGAGTTTCCCAAACCCGAGGGCGGGGGTTTGGTCAGCGTTTCGTATCCGTTCGTATTCGCGCCCGCCGGTGTCGGCGCCGATTGAGCAACGCTCACTGATCCCGACTTCGTTGCCGGGCACTGGCGCCCGCGAGCGCAGGCCGCCTCACGGCACGATGTACGCGATCGAGTCGTTGTCCACGAGCGTGAACCAGAGATTGCCGTCGGGCCCGACGGTGATGTGGCTCGGGTGGGGAGGAGTCGGGTACTCGGTGATCGCGCCGGCCGGCGTGATGCGGCCGATGCGGGCGCCGCGCGCCTCGGCGAACCAGAGGTTGCGGTCGGGGCCGGCCGTGATGCCGAGCGGTCGACTATCCGCGTTGGGAAGCGGAAACGTGGTGAAGTCGCCTGCCGGGGTGACGCGAGCGATCTGGTTTGCGGCCAGCTCCGTCAGCCAGAGATTCCCGTCGGGTCCGGTTGCGATGAGAAAGGGATCTCCCGAGGGCGGCGCCATCAGCGCGGGTCCGACCAACTGCGGGGTGACGTGACCGACCGCGAGCGGTCCGGCAAACCAGAGGTTTCCGTCGGGCCCGGCGGCGATGCCCACCGGGACCGTGCCGTCCGTCAGGGGAAAGTCGGTGATCTCCCCGGCGGTCGTGATGCGGCCGATTCCCGGCTCCGCGCTCTCCGAGAACCAGAGGTTGCCGTCGGGTCCGACGGTGATCTCCAGCGGCTGGGCGGCCGCATTCGCGAGCGGAAATTCGATGATCGCACCGGCGGGGGTCATGCGCGCGATCGCGGCGTGGCCCGTCTCGGTGAACCAGAGATTTCCGTCCGGTCCAGCGGTGATTCCGCCGGCGGCGCCGCCGGTCGGCACATCGAAGTGCGTGACGGCGCCCGCGATCGTCATGCGACCGACGCCCGAGGCGTCCGTGAACCAGAGCGCTCCGTCGGACCCCGTGGTGATGCCGTCGGGGCCGATCAGCAGCGCGGGCAGCGGGAACTCGACGATCGTGCCATGCGGTGGCGGACCCGCGTCGGCGCTGGAATCCTCGCGAGCATCCCCTCCCGGCGAGCGCGCGTCGGAGCCGCCGTCCTTGGCCGTGGAGTGGCTCGATCCACATCCAGCAAGTGCCAGTAGCCAACCCGAGGCAACCGCCACACGCAATCGTCGAGGCATGAGACGACTATGTGCACGGCGACGCGAATGTGCGGGCGGCTTGGTGAGGCTGCGGCGATCGGGCGTCCCCTGGATCGACTGCACCGCGCTAGTGGGCGCGCAGCTTCGCGCCGTGCTGGTGCACGCGCTCCCAGAGCGCGCCGGCTTCGAGGAAGAAGAACACCACGCGGCCGAAGGTCAGGACGTCACCGCTCTGCACGGGCGCGGGCGCACCCTTGGCGTCGAGGCGCTTGCCGCCGATCCAGGCGCCGTTGCGCGAGCCGGCGTCGGACAGCTCCCAGCCGTGCTCGCCCTTGCGCAGGAACGCGTGCACCTTGGACACGAAGCCGTCGCGGATGACCACGTCGTTGCCGCCGCCGCGGCCGAAAGTGACCGCCGTCGGATGCGCGCTCGTGACCTTGCGCAGCGCGATCACCACCGATTCCTCGGACGGCGCCGAGGGCGCGCGCGCCTCGACCGTGGCCACCTTGACGCGCCCGCTGACCTGCGTGTCGTCGTCGGGCGTGTCGGTGATGAGCTGGTGGCGCATGCGCCCGCTGATCTCGTAGAGAAACGGGAACGGAAACGCCTGCACGAACTCCTTGCGCGACAGGGTCGTCGCCAGCCCGCGCCAGTCCTGATCCGGTGTGGGAGCGCGCGACAGCCGATCCCGCTCCTCGGTCAGCGCCGCCTCCTGCTCGGCCAGCGGCGCGTAGCGCAGCACCAGGTCCAGCAACGCCACCATCGCCTGGCGGGCGTCACCGTTGCCGTACAGCGCCAGCGCCAGATGGGCGTGCGGCGCCGCCATCTCGGGGAACTCGCCGATCGCGACGAGCAGCACCTGCACCGCCTCTGGATGGCGCCCAACCCCGCGCAGCGCGCCGCCGAGGCCGAGCAGCGCGCGATACCGTTCATCGGGTGGCAGGCCCAGCGCCAGCGCGCGCTCATAGGCGGCGATGGCGGCGGCGCCGTCGTGGGACGCTTCGCGTTCGCTCGCTTCGGCGAGGATCGCCCGGGCTTCGGCGAGGTTTTGCGACATGGCGCGATCGTACCGCAAGACGCGGTCTTCGCGCAGCCAGGATTGCAAATGACGACTGCAACGACCCTCGCCCGTGCGGCGCCCGCCGCCCGCCCGGGTCAGGGCATCGGTACGACGAAGGTCGTGATCGAATAGGGGGCGACGGTGGCGACGAAGCTGAAGCCCTGGATCGGCAGAGCCGTGAGGGCGACCAGGTTCTCGTTACGCGACACGCGGTGGACCTCGGCGGCGGCGCCGACGGTCGGCAGCGACGTCAGGTCGAAGGTGAAACCGGCGCTGGCGGTGGTGCTGGCGTTCAGGACCACGATCGCCAGCCGGCTGCCGTCGGGGCTGACCGCGGCGACCGCGTTGGCGTTGTTGACGTCGACGAAGGTCGCGCCCGGACGAATGTAGCGGCTGAAGGCCGCGTGCATGTAGAACCGCCGCAAAAATCCGAACGACTGTTGCGCGTCGTTGAGGGTGTAGCTGGCCCAGTTGGCGCTGGGGTCTCCCGATTGCCAGTCGACCCAGGCCTCGGCCTGCAGGTCGCGCAGGTCGGTCATGATCCGCCCCGCCATGAAGACCGCAGCCGCGGTGTCGTCGGCCAGCGTCTGGTTCAGCGGCCCCGACTCCGACACCCACAGCCGCTTGCCATCGGTGGTCGCCAGCGCGCGCAGGTTGGTGCGCATCGAGCCCGAGTAGGTGTGCACGTTCATCTGGCTCATGCCGGCGAGCGTGGTGGCGTCGTAGCCGTGCATGATGTTGTAGCCGTCGTCGATGCTGTTCTCGTCGGAGGCGCTGACGGTCGTGCCGGTCAGACCCTTTGCCGTCAGCGACGCGCTCACGGCCTTGAGAATCGTCTGCTGGTTGGCGGCGGCGAAACGGCAGCCTTCCTGTCCGCCGTTGGCGACCCACCACGTGGCGTTGGGCTCGTTGAGCGGCTCCAGCGTGCGGAAGGTGATGCCGAACGTGTCGCGGAAATGCTTCACGACCTCGGTCAGGTAGTCGGCGAAGGCATTGTACGAATCGTCGCGCAGGTTGTTGTTGGCGCCGTTGGTCGCGCCCGACGCGCAGCCGCTGTTGGTCATCCAGTAGGGCGGGGAGTTGGAGAACGCCTCGAGAACCACGCCGGTCCCGCTGGTGACGATTCGCTGCAGGATCGCCCGCTGGTTGGCGTCGGCAGTCCAGTCCCAGGTGCCGCTCGACGGCTCGAATCCGGGGATGTTCTTGAACTGACCCATGTGCGTGTGCGTCGGGTCGTCGCCACCGCCGATGTTGTAGCGGAAGACGTTGTAACCGAGGCCGTTGGTCGCATCGACGAGGTTGTCGACCAGCGCGTTGCGCTTGGCCTCGGCCCAGCCGCCGACATGGTTGGCCCACCAGCACAGGCTCGTGCCCCAGCCCTCGAAGTGCTGGTGGTGCGACGAGGTATCGACCTTGATGATGGTCGTTCCCGGCGCGGCCGTGACCGGCCCGCGCATCATGCCTCCCATCGCGCCGCGATCGGCGCCGCCGTCCATCGCGCGCCCGGCGCCGCCGTCGCTGCCGCCGCCCATGCCTCCGGCAGCCCCGCCGCCCGCGCCGGTGGGGCCGCTGCCGCCGGCGCCGCTGCCGCCGGCGCCGCTTCCCCCGGTGCCGCTCGCGCCTCCGCCCGCCGTGATCGCGTCGCGTGCCGCGTCGCTTCCCGACGTCGCCGGAGAACGCCCCGCGCAGGCAGCGACGAGGAGCGGCGCGAAGAACACGAGAATGGTCGGCGCTCGTTCACGCATTGGGTAACCCTTCTTCCGGCTTGTTTCCGCCGAGGATGACGGACCACGAGGATCAGGGGCGGAGTGACGCCAATTGGTGCTTTTGGCTCAAGAATTTCTCGCATTTTGACCCCCGGCTTGCCCGGCCGTACTGTCGCGGTCGTGCTGCGTGCCCGCCGCCGGATCCAGGTGCTGTTCCTGGCAATCGCGTGGTCGGCGGGCGCGGAGGCCAACGCAGCCGACGATCCGGCGATCCGGCAGGCGCTCGATCGCGCCGCCGACCAGCACCCGACCGCCGGCTCGGCGGCGCGCGCGCGTCCCTGGAACGCGGCGACCGTCAGCCGGTTGGCGGCCTTTCTGCAAGGGAAGACCGGCGTCGCCACGCCCGACGACGTTGCGCTGCTGGCCGAGGAGCTGCGGCGCCCGGTCGCGCTCATCATCTCGGGCGCCGCGAGCCTGGGCAGCTATCAGGGCGGTTTTCTCTACTATTACCTGCGGCAGCTCACCGAGGCGCGGCGCCTGGCGGAACGCGTGAGCGCGGCCGAGGGCCAGCAATGGTTCGCGGTCAATGAAGGCTCGCCGTTGCAATTGATTACCGGCGCGTCGTCGGGATCGATCAATGCCGTGATTGCGGCGTTGACGTCCTGTCAAACGCCGGTGCGCGACCCGCGCAACAGCCTGTTCTGGACCACCTGGATCCCGGTCGGCGGCGCGGACCTGACCTCGGCGGCCGAGGTGCGCCCCGACGGCCTGCTCTCGACGCAGCCCATCCGCGAGGCGGTCGCGCGCATGCAAGACGCCTGGAACCTGGGATCGTGGTCGCCCGACCAAACCTGCGCCGTCGATCTCGGGCTCAGCGCCACGCGTACGCATGCGCGCACGGTGACGCCGCTCGACGATACGAATCTCGAGCTGCCACGCCAGAACGAGCAGATGATGATCACTCTGCGCGGTGGTCGCCGCGAGATGCCTCGGATCGCCCGCTTCGCGCCGCAACCGGGCGCGCCCGACGAGGCGCTGTTCGTGAAGCTGTTTCCGCGCGTGGGCGCGCCGGGCAGCGCGCCGACGTTTGCCGACGTGACAAACATTCTGTGGGCGTCGTCGGCGTTCTCGTTCGCGTTTCCGCCGCATGTGTTGCACCTGACCGCCGGCATGTCGCCGGCGGCCGACGACGCCGACTACACCGACGGGGGCGTGTTCGACAACCGGCCCGCGGGCCTGGCGGTGCGCATGCAGCGCTGGCGGCTGGGCGTGCCGGGCGAAGCCAGCTCACACACCCGTTACATCGTGCAGGATCCGGACATCACCGCCTGGCGCCCGAGCCGGCCGCCGCCGCCGGCGCCGCCGCCGGGGGCGGCGCCGCTGTTCGTCGACACCTGGTCGGGGTTCGCAGGCGACTTTCTCGACACGGCGTTCACCGCCGAGCTGATGAACGCCATCGAGCGCGAACCAACGCTGTACGCCGGCATCGAGATCCCGCCGCGGCGCGTGCCGGTGGCCGGCGCGTACCTGATGGAGTTCCTGGCCTTCGCCGAGCGGGACTTTCGCGTGTTCGACTTCTTCACCGGCATGGTCGACGCCTGGCAACAGCTGGCGTCGACGTCGCTGGTCTTCCAGGCGATGAGCGCGGCGCGCCAGGACCCGACGTTCGTGGCGGGCTCGCCGGACTTCCGTTGCTTGCTGGCCTGGCGCGCGCACCAGCTCGTCGGCGCGCCGCCGCCGGGGGACGATGCCTGCGCCGCCGTCGGGCAGGAGCCGAGCGACCCGATCCTGCGCGACAACATGCTGGCGCTGATCCACGCCAGCGCCGCGACGCTCCAGTTCAGCAAGCGGCCCGACCCCGCGCCGGGCGATCCGAGCGACGAGCAGTATTTCTTGCGCGCGCTGGGCGAGCCGCCGGCGCCGGGCCGCCCGGTCTATCGCTTTCGCGATCTCACGTATCGCGGAAATCCGGCGACGGCGACGACCATCACGCTGGCGATCCGCGACGTCATCCAGGACCTGATCGAGCGCACCACGTTCAACCAGAACAGCGGCGTCGGCCGGTTCGCGGTGGGCGCGGTGGGCAAGTCGCTGGCCAATTTCTACGCCTATCGCCCGCCCTCGATCTTCGGCGGCATCGCGCTGTCGACCGAGCGCGGGCTGGAGCTGGAGGGCGGCGTGCGCTTGCCCTGGGACGGCTACTCGCCGCCGATCGTGCACCTGCGCCTGGACGTCGCGTTTCGGTTGCTGGATCTGGAGACCATGACCGTCGACCAGCCGCCCAATCGGCTGTCGTTGCTCGCGTTCACGTACATGGGCGCGGTGCATGTCACCAACGAATGGCAGCTGCAACGATGGGCGCCCGATTTTCAGGCCATCGTACAGTTTCACACCGGCTTTGGCTGGGCGGTGGAATCGCTGCAGAACTTCAACGGGCCGCTGATGCTGCGCCAGGGCCCGGAGTTGACCGTCGGCGCGTCGCTGTTTCAGCGATTGACGCTGGAGGTGAGCGCGACCTGGTTCGAGGACAATTGCGCCGGCAACAACCGTTGCGCGCAGGCGGTGCCGAGCCTGGCCGAACGCGCGACTCCGCTGGTCGACAACGACTTCGCGTTGCGGGTCGCCCTCGGTTTTCGGTTCTTCGTCAACTAGAGCGGTTGCGCTAGTCGCGGCCCAGGCGAAACAGGTAGCGCACGCCGACCTCGAGCGAGTAGTCGAGCTGCTGCGGGCCGAGAAACTGCGTGCTCGCCCGCGTGAACAGACCCACACGACCGATGAGCAGGCGGCCGACCTCGATCGTGCCGAAGAGGCTGGCCGCGCCGGCTTCGAAGTCGATCGCCGGCATGAGGTCGACCTTGTACCAGGTGTAGCCGCGGCCAAAGACGATGCTGCCCGCGTCCCCGGCCAGCTGGTTCACTCCGGGCCGCGCGGGGTCACCGCCGACCGAGACCTGTTCGTTGAGCAGAAGATACGCCAGCCACCAGCGTACCGGTTTGACCGCCGCGCCCGCGCCAAGAAACAGCTGCTGCTTGCCGGCGCCCAGCTCGGGCTGGCTCGCCGTATCGAGCACCGCGCCTGTGATCAGCGCCGCGACGAAGGTCGGCGTCGTCGCCAGCACGGTGATCGCCAGGATGCGCGCGTCTCCAAAGCCCGACTTCTGGCCCGCGGGCGTGTCGAGCACGCGCACTTTCCCCTCGTAGCGCAGGAGCACGCGATCGATGAACTGGATGTCGATCTCGGTGGTGGTGTCGTGCAGCGACACGCCGCCGCCCAGCGCCACGAACGATTGCCGCAGCTCGAGGCGCGGGATCAGCTCGACCGGGCTGACGCCGGCGCCGCCTTTCGGGACCTCGGCGGGCGCCTCGCTTTCGGAGCCGGGCGCGTCGGACAGCGGCTGGGTGCCCGACGCGCCAGACATCGTGTTCGCCGGCTCGAGCGCCAGCAGGGCGGTTAGCAGGACCAGGGCGCAGCCGCACATCGACCGCGACAAGCTGGGTCCGGGCCGCGGCGGAGGAAACGTCGGGTGCCGCCCGCAGTTTCCCCGATCCTTTCCGCACCCCACGAGTCCCGTCGCGGGGTAGGAAGAGACGTGGATTCGGCAGCGTCCATTGGGCTGTTGGCGGGCGCCATGTTGAACATCGCCATCTACGGCGCTGTTTGGCTAGGGCACAAGAAGCGCCGCGCCTATTTGCTATTTCGGGGCCTGCCGGTGTCTTCCATCCGGGACGCTCCGGAGGGGACGGTCCACTTTCGAGGACGCGTCCTCGGCAACGGCCCGTTGCTGGAAGCGCCGTTGAGCGGCCGGCGTTGTGTGTTTCATGATGTGCTCATCGAAGAGTACTCGGACACGACCGGCACACTCTTGCGTCAGCTGCGTGGCCTCCGGTTCCGAATCGCAGACGGGACCGGGACTGCGCTCATCGTGTTTCAGGGGGCGGGGCCCGATCCGCGCACGGCGGTGGGACCTCGCTTCGTGGAAAGCGCCCTTCCTCGCGACTGGAAAGGTCGGTCCCGGTGGCCAATCATCTGGCTACCGTACGCCACCCGAGGAGTATGTCGTCGAGGCCACGGAGGATGCGCCGCTGACTCTGGTCAAGGCGACAGGCGCGCCTGCCGGTTGATGGTCGGTGCACTCGTCGACGACCCGCCGGATCGGGGTCGATCCCGAGAAGTATGCACAAGTGTTGGCGCCTCGCCGACGCGCTTTCATCGCGTACACTTTCGGCTCCGATTTTCGCGCCTGCGCGGCGCACTCTCACGAGAAGGGGCAGGACATGAACTATCGAAGTCTCGGCGGTACCGGTCTGCGCGTCTCCGAGCTGTGCTTCGGCACGATGACCTTCGGGGGCGAGGGCGTGTACCAGGCAATCGGCAGCACCGAACAGGCGGAGGCCGATCGCATGATCGGCGGCTGTCTGGATGCGGGGATCAACTTCTTCGACACGGCGGACGTGTACTCGGCGGGCCGCAGCGAGCAGATTCTGGGCAAGGCGCTGGGGGCGCGGCGCAAGGAGGTCATCGTCGCCACGAAGACCCGCGGACGCACCGGCCCAGGGCCGAACCAGATCGGCCTCTCACGCGGGCACATCATGGACGCGATCGACGCGAGCCTGAAGCGCCTCGGCACCGACTACATCGACCTCTATCAGATTCACGGCTTCGATGCGCTCACGCCGTGGGAGGAGACGCTGCGCGCGCTCGACGATCTCGTGCGCGCCGGCAAGGTCCGCTATCTCGGCGCGTCCAACCTGGCGGCGTGGCAACTGATGAAAGCGTTGGGCACCAGCGAGCGCGCCGGCCTCGAGCGCTTCGTGACGCTGCAGGCGTACTACTCGCTCGCCGGCCGCGATCTCGAGCGCGAGCTCGTGCCGCTGATGGAGTCGGAGCGCGTCGGCCTGCTCATCTGGAGCCCGCTCGCCGGCGGCCTCCTCAGCGGCAAGTTCACCCGCAACCAGAAGGGGCCCGATGGAACGCGCCGCGCCAGCTTCAACTTCCCGCCGGTCAACGAAGAGCGCGCGTACGCGGTGCTCGACGTGCTCGGTGAGATCGCGAAGCCGCGCGAGGTCTCGGTGGCCCGGCTCGCGCTCGCGTGGCTCCTGCACCGGCCGTTCACGACCAGCGTGATCATTGGCGCGCGGAACGACGCCCAGCTGAAGGACAACCTGGCCGCCGCCGAGCTCGAGCTCAGGCCCGACGAGCTCCAGCGTCTCGACGCCGCCAGCGCGTTGCCACCCGAATATCCGGGCTGGATGATCACCGTCCAGGCGCGCGATCGACTGGAGGTGATCTCGATGGAGAACCGCTTCGCACCGGTGAAGTAGACGCGCGCGGCCCGCCGCCGGCTCCTAGCGGAGGATGTCGGCGGCGCCCGTGACCGAGAGGCCGGCGAGCAGGCGCGGGATGCGGAACAGCTCGCTCGCGCCGAGGTCGACGGCGATCGGCGCGGCCAGCACCGCCAGGTCCGGCCCGGCGGCGAACGAGAACCGCCCGCGCGATAGCACGTAGCGAAGCGCCGCGAACCCGCCAAAGGTGCCGCCGTAATGCTGTTCGAGCCTGGCTTCGCCAGGACGCGTGGCGACCAGCTGCCGCCACTCGCCGCCGATCGCGAGCTCGAAGCCTGCGGCGATCGGGTGTTGCGCGGCGACCGACGCGCCGAGCGTGCGGGCCTGGATGCCCTGCGCGCTCTCCGCGCCGCGGCCGATCGCGGCGGCGACGCTGAACGACCATCCGGCGCGTGACGCGAGACGAAGCCCGACCTCGCCGGCGACGCCGCCCGTGATCGCGCCTTCCCACAGCTCGGCGCGCGCCGCGGCCGCGACACCGAATCGCACGCGCCGCGCGGTGCGCGGAGCAGCGACCGTACCGACGTCGACCGCGATCGCCGGCGCCGCGGTCCTCGTCGGCGCGGCGGGCGCCGCTGTCGGCGACCCCGCGCCCGGGACGTCGCCGCCGAGGCGCAGCTCGTGGACCGCATCCAACAGGCGATCGACTGTGACTCCGGGAGCCGTTCCTTCGAGCGCGACCACTCGCTGCTGCGCGCGGCCCGGTCCCGCGGGGAGCCAATCGACCTGAGCGGATCGCTCCCGGCAGACCACGATCACCGTGCCGGCCGGCCGGGGCGTCAGGACAATCTCCGCACGCGCCCGTGCCTCGAGAGCGCTGCGGCTCTCGAGGTCCAGCGCCGCGCAATCGATGCGGAGCGCCGAGCTCGGTGTTGCACTCGGTACCGACGCAGCCTCGGCCGACAGCAGGAAACCCACCATCCCGAGCACGATCGGCGCCACGACCACGCGCGTATAGTACGCCCGGCGCTCGGCAAGCGTGCTGATTGTCTGCGCGCCGCGGGCGGTGAGGACGGGACGCGGAATCGACGGCTCGGACAGCACATGCGTGGGGCAATCGGGAACGAATGAGATCGATGGAACGCTCGAACGGCACCGGCGTCCACGCGCGGTGGCTCGCGGCGACTCCCGCGGCGGAGGAGCCGATGCCGACGCCCGAGGCCGTTTTTGGGCTGGTCTATCGCCAGATGCGCGCGCTCGCCGGGCATCGCGAATTCGATGATCTGGCGCAGATCGCCGCCGAGCAGGCGATCCGCGCGCTGCCCGGGTTCGCGGGCCGCTCGAAGCTCTCGACCTGGACGTTTCGCATCTGCCACCTGACCGTGCTCAAGCACGATCGCTGGTACCGGCGCTGGTTGCGCCGGTTCACGCTGACCGACGACGGCGAGCTGCCCGATCGCGGCGACGACGGACCGTCCCACGAAGGCCGATTGGTCGACGTCGAACGCGCGCGGCGCCTGCACACGGCGCTGGAGGCGCTGTCCGCGCGCCGACGTGCCGTGCTGGTGATGCACGATCTCGAGGGCCTGTCGATCGACGAGGTTGCCGAGATCGTCGGCGCGCGCCCGATCGCGGTGCGGTCGCGGCTGCGCGATGCGCGCGCCGCGCTGGCCAGGGAGCTGGCCGCGGATCCGTACTTCGGTGACGAAGCCTGCCGCAGAAAGGAGCCACCGTGAGCCTACCGACGTGCCCGGATCCTCGAATCGCCGAGCAGTTGCTCGATCTGGCCCAGTTTGCTCGCCGGCGATCGCTCGCAAGGGCGGTTCAGCTCTCGTCGGAGCAGGCCTGGCATCTGGAGAGCTGCGCGAGCTGTCGCGTGTCGCTGGAGCGCGCCCGGCGCCTGGTGTCCGCGCATCACAGCGTGCAGCCGAGCGACGCCGAAGTGTCGGCCGCGCGCGTGCGCTTCGCGCAGCGAAGCCTGCGGCAGGGCGCGCGCACCCGATGGAGGCGCCTGCTGCCGCGCGCGATCACCGCGGGCCTGGTCCTCGGGCTGGTCGCGGGTGCCGCGGCGCAGATCGCGGTCCGGCGGTGGGCGGCACCGAAGGACGCGGCGCGGCTGTACACGCCGGCGGCTCACGCGGGCGGCGCCGCTGGGCCACGTCCGGCGATCGCGTCGCCGCCAGAGCCGGCCGTCGAGCCGCGCGCCCAAGACAAAGACAAAGACAAAGACGAGGCCGAGGTTGCCGGCGCGCGCGGCGAGACACCGCACGACGTACGGATCGCGCACGTTCCCAGCAGTCGGCGCGTGTGGGCGCCCATCCGCCCGCGCGTGGCTGCCCCCGCCGCGGCTCCCGCGGCCGAGGGGCTCGAGCCTCGACTCGGAGTCGGCGATGCAGCGACCTGGGAGCCGGTCGCGGCGGCGCTCCGAGCGGGCGACACCAGCGCGGCCGAGAGCGCGTTGAACCGCCTCGCGGCGTTGAACGACGCGCGCACGCGCGACGCCGCGCGATTGGCGCGCGCCCAGCTCTGGCTGTCACGCGGACGGGCGACGCCCGCACGCGACGAGCTCCAGGACCTCGCCGCCACCGGCGCAACGCTGACGATCCGCGCGCGCGCGCGCGACGCGCTCGAGACCCGTCGATGAACGGCGCGCGCGACGTGGGCGCGAAAGGGACGACGTGAACACTCATCCCGCCTCGATCGGGAACCAATCTCTCGAGAGGGGACACAAATGACAAATGAGAAGAGAGCGGCGCTGTTCATACTGAGCGTCGGGACGTCGGCGGCGTGTGTCGGGCTCGCATGCATGGCGCAAACGCTGCATTTCCCGGATGGAACCGGCGGTGCGGGCGGCGGCGTGGGTTCGACGCCCGATTGCCCCGCGGAAATGGATTGGTTGACGGTCGGAACGCCGGTGAATCTCACGGAACCGCCGCCGCACCCCGCATCGGAGTGCGGCTTTTACCAGGCCGCGTTTCGCTACTTCCTGGCCGCCACGCAGCCTCCCGCCGGTGGCGGCGACCCCGCGCTCGCCAGCTACGCGACCATCGACGATACGTTCACGCGCGCGCAACCCCTGACGGCAGCTGCGCTGGCACCGGCGGGGATGCATCGCGGGACCGGGCAGCGCGCCTGGCTGGGTTACCTGAAGCAGCCGGGACCCGATTCGATCCTGATCGATCAATCGGGACACGCGGTCTACTACGGGATTCACCTTGATGCGGGGTTCGTTGCTTTCGTTCACACGCAAGGACTGCAAACTGCGCCGGCAGTCCAGAACGCCGATCCGAACCTCGCGCTCACGCCGGGCGTCGGCGCGTTCCGCTCCGCCTGGATCGACATCGATCCGGCGGACGGCGTGAGCGGCGATTTTTCGCGGTTCATCACCACCGAAGCCTGGGTCTCGAGCTTGCACGCCAGCGCCGCGACTGGCACGATCTCCGAGGATCGCGATCATCCGCGACAGATTCGCGTCGCATTGATCGCGCTCGATGTCGCTTTCGGTTTGCCCGGGCATCCCGAGCGGGTCTGGGCCACGTTCCAGCATGTCGGCGCGGACGGTTCTTCCGATGTCGCGCCGGTGGCCACGTCGAACCCCGTCCCGCTCACTCCAAATGCGCCCAGCGACGTGTCCATGTTGCTCTATCACGGTGGAATGGCGGCGAACCTGTCCGACACACCGTATTCCGAAAGCCAGCTCCAGCTCGACGAGGCCGCGCAGCGATTTGCTCAGACGACCTCCGTCTACCGGATGTTCCCTGCGTCCAGCTCGGCGACGACGCTGGAGCGCGAGGAGGTGACGCGGCTCAACAACAACGTGGCGGCGCTATTTCAGGGTCCGGCGGCCGCCGACCCGCGCGGCGCGTACCGCCTGATGGGCGCCATGTGGATGGACAAGCCGTCCTATTTTGGAGTCGACGAGCCGTTGCAGAACGATTTGACCAGTCCGTTCGTGACGGGCGACCATGTCGATCAGGACGGCAAGTCCGTCGGGCCCGTGCAACCTTCGGTGTTCACCGACTCGATCGTGATCGATGGCAGCGACAGTCCGTACTCGATCCTCGGCGGCCAGGATCGACTGTCGAACCCGGCCATCGAGTCGTTCACGCAGGCGCCGGGCAACTTCAATAACTGCTTCAGCTGCCACAACACGCAGGCTGTGTCGACCGGGGGCGTTCCGGCCCCGCGAGACGTCAGGCCGACTTTGCTCGCACCCAAGCTCCTCAACATGAGCCGTGTCTTCAGCCAGTTCTTGCTAGAAGAGTGCGGACCGAGCGCCATCTGCCCGGTGCCGTAGAGGTGTCGGAGCGTCACCGATCTGACGCGTAGCGGATTTCTGACGCTGGTTCTTGGCGTCACGCGCTGCTTTCTCGCGGGCGGTGGGGGCCGCCCTTGGTACGCGGATTGCGGAGATGAGGTCCGCGATGTCCCACATCCAGCCGCTCACGGTCTCGGTCATCATCCCGGTCTTCAACAAATGGGAGTACACGTTCAAGTGCTTGATGGCGGTCGCCGTCAACACCCGCGACGTCGCGCACGAGGTCATCGTCGTCGACAACGCCTCGAGCGACGACACCGCACAGGCGTTACCGCTGCTGGATGGCGTTCGCGTTCAGCGCAATGACAAGAACCTCGGGTTCGCCAGGGCGTGCAATCAGGGCGCGGCGATGGCGCGCGGAAAATATTTGATGTTTCTCAACAACGACACCGAGGTGCGAGCCCGCTGGTTGTCGTCGATGGTCGAGATTCTCGACGGCGAGCCGGACGTCGCCGTGGTCGGCAGCAAGCTGCTGTTCCCCGACGGCACGCTCCAGCACGGCGGCGTGATCTTCGCCTACGCCGCGCCGTTGCCGGTGACCCCGCTTCACTTGCAGTATCGACGTCCGGAGTCCGAGAGCCGGCAGCGGATGAACCTGCGCGCGGTGACCGCCGCCTGCATGCTGATCCGGGGCGAGGTGTTTCGCGCGGTCGGCACGTTCGACGAGGGCTACGTCAACGGCTACGAGGACGTCGACCTCTGTCTCAAGGTCTCGCAGACCGGCGCGAGGATCGTCTACACACCCGACAGCGTCGCTGTCCACCACGAGTCGGTGTCGGAGGGACGTTTCAACGCCGATTCGAACAACCTCGCTCGCTTGAACCAGCGCTGGCAGGGGTCTCTGAAGACCTTCGACATCGATTTCCGGCGCGAGATCCAGCCGATGGCCGTCGACCCCCAGCGCGCCGCCGCCAGCGTGGTCGTGCCGATGCGCGACGCGCTCTGGAGCCTGGTGCCGTGCCTGGAGAACCTGCGCTACACGACCGGCGATCAGGACGAAGTGATCATCGTCGACGATGGCTCGGTCGGTCCGGCGGGCGATTTCGCCAAGCAGTTCGTCGCGGAGTACCCGCGGCGGTTCCGCTTGATTCGCAATCCGGCGCCGACCAGCCTGGTGCAGGCGACGCGACAGGGGCTCGAGGCGGCGACCCGTCCGCACGCCGCGGTCATGGCCCCCAGCCTGCGCGTCGTCGGCGACTGGCTGGCGCGGCTGTCCGCGCATCTCCACGCCCACCCCAAGCTGGGCGCGGTGGTTCCCACCTTGATGCCGGTCGAGGGGCTGCCGGCGCACCAGCTCTTCTACCCGCTGGAGCTGACGGCGCCCGGCCCCGGCGGCAACGTCGCGTCGGGCGTGGCGCACCCGCGCGCCGCCAACCCCGGCGACGTCGAGGAGATAGCGTATCCCCTGACCATGCTGGTGTACGCGCCCCGCGAGCGGCTGCTCGAGATCAGCCGCCGCGTTCCCGAGGCACTGCTCGGCGAGGACCGCGGACGTCTGGCGAACGAGCTGCGCGCGCAGGGGCTGGCGCTCGGGCGGGCACGCGACGTCGGCGTCTACCGACTGGATCAGATTGCCGGTGACGCCGATGCCGACCTCATGACCGGCTACACCATGCAATCGAGCCAGAATATCGCCTACGAGCGAGCGTACCGCGAAAACCGCGGCCCGCTGATCGGCCGGCTGAGCAGCGCCCAGACCGAGCTCACCAGCATCGTCATCGTCGCGCGCGACAACCTGACGGTCACCGCCGATTGCCTGGCGTCGATCCTGGCCCACACGCACCGGTCGTTCGAAATCATCCTGGTCGACAACGGATCCTCGGATGACTACGACGGCCTGGTTGCGAGATTGCGCGCGCAACGTGCCTTTGTGACCCGGTTGCGCAATGAACGCGACACCGGATACGCGACGGCCTGCAATCGAGGGCTCGCCGCTGCGCGCGGCGAATACGTCGCGATCCTGCACAACGACGTCGTGGTGACGCCCGACTGGCTCGGCAAGCAGCTGGCGCTGATGGCGCTCCACCCGGCGGTCGCCCTGGTGGGACCGGCGCTCAGCGCCTGCGCCGGCTTGCAGGGGGGCGGCATGCGCACGTATCACGGGCTCGCCGAGATGGCGGCGTTCGCCGAGTCGTGGGCGACCAACCACGCGGGCGAGTTCGCGATCACCCAGCCGATCTCGGGCATTTGCCTGGTCATGAAGCGCGCCGTGATGAATCGCATCGGCGGTCTCGACCCACGCCTGGGTTCATCGATCCACACCGACGACGACTACTGCATCCGCGCCTATCGCGCCGGATTCCGCATGGCGATCGCGTTCGACGCCTTCGTGCACCACGCGGGCGCCGCGACCTGGAAGGCGCTGGGGATCGATCGCGGCCAGGTCGCCGCAGAAAGCCGCCGGCGGTTCTGCGAGAAGTGGGGGCTCCCCGAGGACGCGAAGTTGCCGGCCGCCGTGCGCGAGCTGTGCAAGCAGCCGGTCGATCTGGAGCGTGACTACATCCCGCTCGAGGCTGCGGCGAGAGTCGCAGCGCCGCCCCTCACGGGCACGCCGCGGACGTCGCCACCGACGCTGCGTCTGATCGGTTAGCCGGCCGCGAGCAGCCGCAGCGCCGACTGCTGATTCTGGTTGGCCTGCGCGAGCACCGCCGCGCCGGCCTGGCCCAGGATCATCTCGCTGCTGAGATCCGACGCCTCGGACGCGATGTCGGCGTCCATGATGTTGCTCTTCGAGGCAGACAGGCTGAGCGACGTCTGCTGGGCCTGCGACGCCGCGGACGAGGCGCGGTTGGCCTGTGCGCCCAGCGTCGACCGCAGCGACGATGCGGCCTGCATCGCCGAGCCGATGCTGTCGAGCGCGTTCGCCGCCCCCGACGGCGTGCTGAGGTCGAGGCTGCTCACGCCCAGCGCCGCCGCGCTGGCGTTGCCGGTGGTCAGCGTGAGGCGATCGCTCGCGGGAACGTTGCCGGTCCCGACCTGGAAGGTGAGATTGGCGTTGCCGCTCAGCAGCGGGGTACCGTTGAATTCGGTGCCGCCGGCGATGCTGTTCAGCTGCGCGGTCAGCCCACTGGCTTCGTCCTGAATGTCGGCGCGATCGGAGGCGTTGAGCGCGCCGTCTCCCGACTCCATCGCCAGCGCGTCGAGCCGCGACAGGATGTCCGTCGTGTTGCCGAGCGCGGCGTCGGCGGTATCGGCGATGTCGAGCGCGTCGCCGGCGTTGCTGACGTCCTGATTCGAGCTGCCGAGCTGCGCGGACATCTGGACCGCGATCGCCAGGTTGGCGGCATTGTCCGCCGCGCTGTTGATCTTCTTGCCCGAAGACAGGTGGGACAGTGTCTTCTGGGTGGCGTTCTCGGTGCTGAGCAGGCTCCTCTGCGCGAACAGCGAGCTCTGACTGCTGTTGATGGAGATGGACATGCCGACTTCCTCCGGACAGGGGTCCCCGTCGTGGTCAGAATCGGCACATCCGGGAAAATCTTGAGGCCCAATGCGCGGAAAAGCGCGGGAGGGCCGAAAAAAGATCCAGCGCTGGCGCGGAGTTGCCTAGCATTGGGCGAATCTTGCCGGGTCGTGGCTCAAGACGCCGGCAAGTTCTGCCGAGGGACAGTGCATGGCCGTTGATACATCGAGCGCGGTAAGTGGGGTTGAAGCGGGGCAGGTGGACCAGAACTATTCGGTCCGGGTACTGCGCAAAGCGCAGGATGCCCAGCGCGTGCAAGGTGAGTCGGCCGTTCGTCTGATCGACCAGAGCGGCCCGCAGATGACCAAGACCGACGACGGTCACATCTCCGTCCGCGCCTGATCGGCGCCGCCCTCGGGGGCGGCCGCAAGTTACAAAACCTCGACCGATCGGAAACCACAACGTCGCGCGCCGCGTGGCCAACTCACGGGCATGAGCGGACTCGGAGGTCTCAATCGATCCCCGGCGGGCGTTGTGCTGGGGATGGTGCAGCTGCAGCTGCCGACGGTGCGTGATCCGGCGGAGCTGGCGGCGCAGACGGAGCGCATCGTGGCGATGGTCGCGAAGGCGCGGCGCAACTTGCCCGGCATGGATCTGGTCGTGTTCCCGGAGTATTCGCTGCACGGCCTGTCGATGAGCACGGCGCCCGAGCTGATGTGCCGCATGGACGGCCCCGAGGTCGCCGCCTTTCGCGCCGCCTGCCGCGAGAACCGCATCTGGGGTTGCTTCTCGATCATGGAGGCGAACCCGCACGGCAACCCCTACAACACCGGGATCATCCTGGACGACCAGGGTGAGCTGCGGCTCTACTACCGCAAGCTGCACCCCTGGGTTCCCGTCGAGCCGTGGGAGCCCGGCGACGTCGGCATTCCGGTGTGCGAGGGCCCGCGCGGCAGCCGCATCGGTCTCATCATCTGCCACGACGGAATGTTCCCCGAGATGGCGCGCGAGTGCGCTTACAAGGGCGCCGAGATCATCTTGCGGACCGCCGGCTACACCGCGCCGATCCGCCACAGCTGGCGCATCACCAACCAGGCGAACGCGTTCAGCAACCTGGCGGTGACCGCGTCGGTCTGCTTGTGCGGCTCCGACGGCACGTTCGACTCGATGGGCGAGGGGATGATCGTCGGCTTCGACGGTGTTCCGCTGGCGACGGGCGGCGGCCGGCCCGACGAGATCATCACCGCCGAGGTGCGGCCGGATCTGGTGCGCGAGGCGCGCCGCGAGTGGGGCGTGGAGAACAATATCTACCAGCTCGCTCACCGCGGCTACGTCGCCGTCGACGGTGGCGCCGGCGACTGCCCGTACACTTTCATGCGCGATCTGGTCGCCGGGCGCTACCGGCTGCCCTGGGAAGCCGAGGTCGCGGTCGTCGACGGGACCTCGTGCGGCTTCGCGGCGCCCACGCGACGTTACCAGCCGCATCCCGAGACGGCTCCCGGCGCGCGGCCGCTCGCGGCTGCTTGACACATCGAGTCCCGTACCTACGTTTCGCGCGGTGGCTCGACGGAGATGGTTGGTTTTGTCACTGCTCGTGGCGATCGCCGGGTGCGGCGGTGGACACGCAACCAGCGACGGGGGGCGCGACGGTTACGCGGATGCGAGCGCGACCGACGGCGGCCCCGACGCGAGTGTGGCCGCCGATGCGTCGAGCGCCGACGCAGCGATTGATCAATCCGACACCGGCTCGTCGGTGCGCGACGGCGCGGACGGTCGCCTCGACGCGACGCCGGACGGGGCCGTGCCTTGCACGCCGTGCAATCTGCAGCTCGGCGCGCTCATCGCCGGTTGCAGCGACGGCGTGAGCAC